>CACWLF010000047.1 GCA_902761645.1 uncultured Aeromonadales bacterium
GTATATTTAAAAGATCCAAGATTTGACTTCTGCTGCATATTCTGATGCATTGAAGGCATTATCCCGCCCGCCTGCTGCGATAGAGCTCCGCTGATGCCTTCAGGACTCTGCATGGACATGGTATTCACATTGGCTTCAGGCAGGGAAAACCATGAACCTTCCTGCTGCAGACCGATGTTTGCGGTATTGGACAGTTCAGGCTGCTGCACACTGCCGTTATTCGTATTCAGGTTTAATCCCTGTTCATTCAAAGGAATAATTGCCTGCGGTGTTTTATCGGCTTTGGAATTCTGTGCGTTGGCTGTCTGGATTGCAGATTCTCCGGGGATAATGCCGCTCAATTCCGTTTTTTGCTGTTCAGCCTGGCTGATACCGTAGCCGGAAATCATTAATGCGGAAATCAGTACTGCCGAACTTTTCAAATGAAATTTCATATTGGATGTCTCCTTTTAACCTGTAAGGATAAATTTTACTAAACCTGGTGCCAATACTTTTATTATCCATTTTATCCGCCCGGCAATTTGTGATATTAACAGTAAAACATGAAAAGATTTAAAAAAACGCGTTGAAAAAATTATTTCCGGCCAGCAATTTTTTTTCAGATCATAAACAAGAAAGTATCATGACTGCCGCCTTAAAAAATGATGTTCAGGTTCACAAATATGAAACAGAAAACTTGTATTATGTCAATATTATTCGTATACTTCCATTATATTAAGTGCAATACTTGATATTTATTTAGAAATGTGTATGTTTTTCCTTTATTCCACAACTTAGATAAATAGTAATTAAGGGGTATTTCTTATGGATCGTGCAGTTTTATTTTCATCAGAGCATTCATTCGGCAGTGAATTGAACAGATCATCATGTTTGATTTCTGACAGATTCAACAGCGATATTAAAGTTTCAATCGAACGTTACAGAATCAGCATGCTGCTGTTTGTCTCCTGGCTGACAGATTATTTTTCATCGGTTGATTTCGGTTTCCATGTGGCTGCGGTACCTGCATGTGACCGCGAATCACTCAGTAAGCTTAACAGCTGGCGTGCATCCCGACATCTGCCGGTATGGAGACGCAGAAATGTTTCCCTGGAATGCGGCGGCATCTCCAAACAATACATAATTGTAATTATGACCGGAAAAAGATACGGTTTTGAAGGATCTGATGCCGCGGACTATGAAAAACTGACGGCGGAAGCATTCAGAGATTCCGGAATTGCCGATTTCAGATTTTTTCCATGCGTTTCTGACAATGCCTGCAACTGCACTCTGCAGATCAGAAATAAAAAAAGAAACAAAAATGAAAATGCCGGTTCCGATCCGCTTAACCATACTCTGCGCCGCTGTCTTGAAGCAATTTTCGGGAAAATCGACAGTATTTCGGATTCATGCGGAGCTGACAAAACCATAGGCGCAATACTGAACGAAAAAATGAATGAAGAACTTAAGGAATTCGGTTCATGGCATTATTCCGGCTCCTGCGGCGGCACATACACCGCACTCGCTCCAGGCATTGTCATGCAGAAGATCCGTAACTCAAAGGAACCGGAAAAGGAAACTGCAGATTTTATAAAGTGCAGAGGCGAAATCTGCCGAACTCTCAGAGTGCTGGGCAATTTCAGCAGAAACGGTCTGTTCTTCAGCATGAAATACGACTGCTGCAGATTGTATGAGCAGGCGGTTTCAAATCAGGAATTAAGAAACATGCTGGATTTTGAACCTTATACATACGGCAGCATGAATCCTGTCGCACTCCGGGACTTTGATGTTTTTCTCTCGGATGCAGAATTTTTCGGAAACCTGTCCGGGATACAGGGAGCAGAAAACATCAGAAAACTTTTTGCCGAAGCTCTTGTCAGGGAATTTACCCTCTGGTATGAAAGAAAAAATTTCAATACGGAGATCCTGCTGAAAAAATTTTCAGATCATAACTTTAAATCATCCTTTGAAATCAATTTAAAGAACCGCCTGTCTGAAAATACGGAGAAAATTTCCAGAAGGGTATCGGAAATTTTAAATTTTCTCGGAGCCGAATTCAGCAGCGGCGGATTGAAACTTTCCGGCACATTCGACAGCAGAAAGGACTACCTTGATTTTTATCTGCGAGCAAATCATGAAGGTCATCCTTTTTTTGCGGAAATTGAAAACGAGCTGCCGAACTACAGAAACCTTCATGCTTTTTTCCGTCTCATCGATAAAACTGCACAGGCCACAGGTGATAATTTTATTTTCAGCTTCGATACTCCGTTTTCTGAAAAACAGGTTAAGGCGTATTACGGCAGAAATAAGACCTGCAATGAAAAAGCCAATGATCTGCTGAACCGGGGGATCCTGTTCCGCAGTGTTACCTCGAAGCTTGTATGCGGAGGTGTGCATGTTGGAAGAATTTACAGTCTGAAAGGAAGCTTCGACTGTGTCGAACTTCTGAAATAAGAATTATATTCTCGATTATAAAAGTGGTAATTACCACAAAAAAACAAGATTGGCATCATCCAGCCTATAAAACTGAATAATATTTTCAGTCAGATTTTTTAATTGCAGGTTTCCTGCAGAATTTTTTTCCCTGCCGTGATGCTGCAGGTTCCGGATTAATTTTTGCACAAGAGCATCAGAAAAAAATGTCTGTATCGCAAAAAAAAGTATCAGTTCGGAATCTCTGCAACCCTTTCTGCAATCACATCCTTGAAAAAAATCTTTACAAAATTGCTGAATTTGATAATATAGCGACGGTTTAATATCCATAAGAGGAAATATGTCAAAAGAAGATAATATTGAAATGCAGGGTACTATTATTGAAACTCTGCCAAATACAACATTCCGTGTAGAATTGGAGAATGGCCATGAGGTTATTGCTCACATCTCCGGAAAAATGAGAAAGAACTATATTAGAATTTTAACCGGTGATAAAGTAACCGTTCAGTTAACTCCATACGATTTAAGCAAGGGTCGTATAGTTTTCAGAGCAAGATAACAGAACCACTGCTCTGTCAGCAGCCTGATCAGAATTTTTCAAATCGGCTAAAGACTCAAATTGAAGAATACAGAAAAGTCTGTGTCTGAAAAAGGCACGGGCTTTTTGCGTCTTTTTAATTTCCTGAATACAGATTTACCGCCGGGGAAAACCGGATAAATGAAGCACACCTGTGAAGAAGAATTTCAGGATAACTGCATATGCAGAATAAACAGCCATCCTCAGTAAACAAAAGAATGACTCTGACTGTATCCGACTGAACGTCATCCGATAATTACAGACAGCATGAAGGTCCGGTCGTCAAAATTTCAGATAATGAACCATTTCTGCCGCAATCCGGCAATGCAGGTATGAGCCACTGCACTGAATTTCGGCTTATCAGCTGATGCATGCTTGTATTTTTTCGTATCAGGCAGTCTGTTCAGGTAAAAATACTCTGTGAGAAATATCAAAACGAGGATGAACTGTTCATCAAACCACCGCTCTGCGATCCGCTGATAATATCGGGAACTACAGCGATTCCTTCAGAATGGTTAAAATCCCGTCTTCATCAATCGGTACAAAGGAATTTTTCAAATCCGACCAGGATTTTTCTATATGAAGTGCCATCTCTTTGAAATGCTCGTCAGTAATTGCTGAATTCAGATCCGAGAGTCTGTCGGGAAGTCCGATCTGTCTGAAAAACTCCGCCGTGGCATCAATCGCCTTCATTGCATCCGCATACGGATCTTCTGTTTTTTCTATGCTGAATACATTGTATCCGTACCGTGCAAAGCGCCGGGCTGTATCCCGGTTTAACGAATATCTCATCCACCGTGGAATGATCACCGCCAGACCTGCACCGTGAGTAACGTCATACCAGGCCGAGACCTCGTGTTCAATGGCATGACATGGCCACGGACTTGGAGTTCTTGCCATGGATAAAAGTCCGCAGCATCCGAAAATGCTGGCCATCATCAGCTGATAGCGCGCATCATAGTTGTCAGGTTCTCTGATTGCAGCCGGTGTGCAGTTTACAACAGTTCTGAGCATGGCTTCACAGAAACCGTCGGTAAGAATATTTCCCTTGGCAACAAAGTACTGTTCAAATACATGGGAAATAATATCTGCAGCACCCGAGGCTGTCTGAAATGCAGGAACACTGAAGGTATAGCACGGATCCAGAAAAGCTGCCGCAGGAAATAAATTTTCACTCATAATCTCAAGTTTTTCATGGGTATCCTCTCTGGTGATCACTCCGTAACCGTCATATTCACTGCCTGTCGCGGCCATGGTCATTACCGCGAATATCGGCAGGCATTCTCCGATTTTTGCAGAATCAGTCACCAGATCCCACGGTTCACCTTCATATGCAACTGCAGCGGCAATATGTTTACAGCAGTCAAGAGCACTGGAACCGCCCAATGACACGATAAAATCAATTTTATTTTCACGGCATATTTTTACCCCCGCTCTTACTGCTGCAAGTTTAGGATTGGGAGTAATTCCGGAAAATTCAATCAGGTTGAAACCGCAGAGAAGATTTTTTACGCGATCAAGCAGACCGCTTCTTGCAACGCTTCCTCCTCCGTAGGCTATCAGAACATTTTGACCGTAATTTTTTACAGCATCGGGCAGCTGCTCGACGCAGTCCCTTCCTGCATATATACGGGTGGGAAGATAAAGAGAAAAAGGAAACATGATGCGCTCCTGCAAATCAAATTTTTCAGTAAACAGTAATCATACACCGAAACAGCAGAAAAAAAATTCAGAGAAAAATTTTTTTTATCTTGTTGAAATATTCTTTCTGTTGTTTTCTGAAATAAAAAAAATCAACCGGTAAATTTTTTAACAAATTTTTTTTCAGATTATCCCTGAATGCACACTGATTATTTCGTTTTCAGAACGACGGCATAAATTTTTTTCAGATTTCCGGATGCTCTGCATTATTCAAACTTCACTGTTCAAAAATCACATCATATATGCGATCGTAAATTTTCTGAAGCTCTTCGGCTGCCGCTATTATTTTATCAGTATTTTCATCTCCGGGAGAAAATGACTTTTCATATATTTAAAAATATCATTTCCCTCTTTTTTGATTCTGCCATCAGCTATAATCAATCCCCGGAGCTCGAACATTACAATCCGTTTGATCAACAGCAAAATAATCAATCAGAGCTTTTACCGTATCTGCATCCTGTCTGGTTCGTACGGTCTGTTACTTATTGAATTAATATACTCTTCAAACTTTCTGAGGAATTGAACTGCTTCCTGTTTCTACCGGAACAGATTTTCAGATAATCCGGCGATCGGTATACTCCTGATTATATTATTTCCGGCTCTTTTACATTAATTCAAAGCATCGTTTTTACATCCGAAATTCAACATGACCGGAACTCTCCTATCAGGATAATGCAGTCTGAAATCTGTAAAAACAGCAAAATAATTGTAATGTAACAGTTCAGTCAGGTTTGTGACTTTCAAAACATTTTTTACACAGTCAGTCAGGTAGAAACTTTATTCACTTCAATTCCGGAACTTTTGGGTGCAAAGACCGTTCAGACAGTTTGTTAGCACTGTTTATTAACGTTTGTCAGCATTGATGCATGAAAATTCATGATCTTCTTCTGACCTGCAGTTCACTGCGATACTTACACCCGTATATCACTTTTCGATACAGTGATTTATCCAGTTGTCATAATGATTTTCAGTAAAAGAAAGCGGATCGGAGGTTATAATGCCTGAATACTCCTCCAGCACAGGACATGCACCGTCCTTTACAAAATTAATAAAGAAGAAATCAAAACTGTTTTCATTGCAGCGGGGAATATATCTTCTGTAGAGGATCTGAGTATTGTTCACTGCATACTCTTCTGAAATATGGTCACCGTTATATACTGTCACATAGGAGTATGCCGGATAATGAACGCCGTCAGCGGTAAAAGGAAACAGAAAATGTCTGCCGCTCGCAATTAAACCCTGATGAATGCAGTCAATGACTCCCTTTTTACAGGAGACAATCTCCAGAATGTCGCCGTTCCGGCTTTTACTGAGCCTGAGATAATTTCTGCATGCTGAGCTTACTGTCTTTCTTTCCTTCATTCCGCATTGCTTCCGCATCAGCATTTCGTAAGGACCTTGAAGATAACCGGTAAACGGCTTTTTCACCGGAGACAGAAAGGAAACTTCAACATTGTCTGACGAAATCCGGCAATACTCAAAGGAATTTCTTAAATTGACTGTTTCGTCAATCAGATGCGAAAGATAATCGAAATCTGCATTTTTTATCATTTTGAATATTCTGTGCCATGAGAAAAAAAGTTTTCAATTCGATGAAAAAAGCCGATGCAAATTTAAATTTTAAAAATCCAGATTTTTCAGCTTTTCAATGATTGTAACATCGGCAGGCAGCCATGCAACTGAATCCAGATTATCCCTGGTCAGCCATTTTGCCGCTTCATGTTCTTTCAGCACCAGCTGATCTGAAGTCAGAGTGCATAAAAAACATTTCATGGATAAATGAAAATTCGGGTAATCGTATTCAATGGTATCAAACAGCTCGCCTACATTAATATCGGCATCAAGCTCTTCCCTGATCTCACGTTTCAGTGCCTGCTGCGGAGTTTCACCTGTTTCAATTTTTCCGCCGGGAAATTCCCATCCGTTTTTAAATTCACCGTAACCGCGCTGGGTGGCAAAAATTTTATGATCTTTAATTGTGATCGCAGCTACTACATTGATAGTTTTCATTTGTAATCTCTATTCTAAATTTTCGTTGTCGTAATTCAGATCATCTAAAGTAAGATAATCATAAATATCTTTTCGTACTTCATGTTCTAATTGTAACAAAAACTCCACTGCAGTTTTACCAGTATTTTTCATTTCAATCTCTTTCGCAGAACCTTCTACTGGATGAACAATACCTAAATAATAAAATTCTTTAGAATTTTTATCTCCCGTATTTTTTCTAACAAATAAATGAATTGTATCTCCATTTATGTCTGCTTTAAGAATTTGTTTAATTTCATCAGAATTTAATGTTCTTCCATTTTTAGAAATCCATTGAAATTGCATAGGATTAATAAAGTGATCTTCATACTTTATAGTGTCACTAATATCTCCCGACTTACTATAATTCACAAAAATTGGTAATGTTTTCGTAAGCTTATGATATTTATATCCAAAAATAGTAGAAGTCTGGTTAGATCCCCAGTTCAACAACCAACATACATCCTCATAACTATATCTTTCATATAATACTAAATCAGTATTTTTATAGCTTTTTGAATATTGTTTGTTAAAGCGGTTAATTCCAAAATCAATTAATTCGTTAAAAACATTAGCAAAATTCTGATCTTGAATAACTTGTTTGAAGTTATCAGAAATTTTTAATTTTGGTTCTGAATTAACATCATTTATATCGGTTTTCAAAAATATACAATCACTATAAGTTACCTTTCCAGTTCCAGAAGCAAACTGGTTAGTTAAAACCCTATACATATTCAGTAATTTTATAGAATTAATCTCAAGTTTATATTTTTCTAAAATCCTTTTTTCAAATAATGACTTAACATCATAATCCTCAAGATTAACTGTTCGGTTAGTATTAGAATAAATTTCAATAAATAATTTAAGCAAGTCTAATTCATAAATTCTTTTACCTTTTGCCAATTTTTGAGAAACAAATTCAATCATTTTCTCGCCCAAAGAAGATAAACGAATTTTATAATCATCTTCATAATCTACCAAAAATTTATAGTAAGACTTTTCTCTACTATCCATAAATCTTAAAACATCTATTTCTGCAGCTTGTTCAAAGTCCATTAAATTTGGAATTCTTCCTAATTTATTTTTTAAATTTTGGTATTTTTCTTTCAAGAATTTGAGCATACTAAAATCTGCACCGTCAATAGATTTAAAAATTTTTTCTTTACTAATCTTATCAAAATAGATTGTTGATGCACCTTTAATATATTTTGAACCTTCTAAAACAAATTTTCTGATGTACTCTTTGCTATAAGAAACATCGCCAGATAAAGCAATAGGTATTAAGAAATTTGATTTATATTCTCCGATAAAATCTATAACTACAATAAAATCTTTATCTTTGCTTTTACGTAATCCTCTTCCTAATTGTTGAACGAAAACAATTGACGATTGTGTAGGTCTTAATAAAATCACTTGATTAACTTCTGGAATATCAACACCCTCATTAAATATATCAACCGAAATTATGTAATCAAGGTTATCGTCTAATTCCTCATCTCTTGTTAATCTCTTAATACATGACTCGCGATCTTCTTGAGAATCACTACCACTGAGCGCAATAGTTTTATACTTTTGCCCATTAGATTTAATTTGTTCATTAAATTTTTCCGATAAGGCTTCTGCCTCTTTTATCGTACTAACAAAGATCAATCCTTTTACTCGTTTACCAGAATAACCATACAATTCTGCCTGCTTGATAATATGCTTAACTCTGGCCTCAGGATACAACCTATTAAAATCACAATCATCACTTAAAGGATCGACATTTTCAATATTAAAGTCAGTTACTCCAAAATAATTAAAAGGGCACAGCAAATCGTAATCCAAGGCATCTTGAAGTCTAATTTCACAAGCTATGTTATGATCAAAAAATTTATAAATATCAAATCCATCAGGACGATCTGGGCTAGCAGTCATACCCAAGCACAATTTTTTAGGTTCAAAATAATCCAATAAAATCTGGTAACTGGTAGCAGCAACGTGATGTGTTTCATCAACTACGATGATATCAAACGCATCCTTTGCAAATTTTTCCAATTCATCAGATTGGCTGATAGTTTGAATAGTAGCAAATGTTATGTCAGCATTATATTCTTTCGATGAGCCACAAAGAAATCCATATGTTTTTGTATCGCCAAAAATATTTTGATAACTAGCTTTAGCTTGCTTTAAAATTTGTTCGCGATGAACAACAAATAATGCTCTGTCGAAACCTATATCCCTTAATGCAAAACCTGAAGCATAAGTTTTACCAGTTCCGGTTGCAGAAATAAGAAGTGCGCGCTTTTTCCCTTCTTTTAATAATTGTTGTAAATTATCACTAAATTTTTTTTGCATATCATTTGGCTGATAAACGATATGTCGAGCTGAGATAACTTCAGGTTTGTTTAAAGCCAGCTCTTTTTGTTTTTTTATCAAATCATATCTAATTCGATACTGTTCAATAAAATTACTATAGTCTATGGCAAAGCCACTATTCCAAATTTCATTAAACTCCTTCAATAATTCTTTTGCAGCTTCACAGGAATCATTCTGTACAGATAATACATTCCATTCGTGGTTTGACTTCAATGCGCTTTGTGTAAGATTTGAACTACCTATAATAAAACGCAACATCTGATTTTTATTTCTAAAAATATAACCCTTAGTGTGAAATCCCTTTTTTGATAAATTTGTATCAAAAATTTTTAATTCTATATTTTCAAATCTTGCTAAACAATCAAGGGCTTTTGGTTCAGTAAAATCTAAATAATCGGTGGTAATTATTTTACCCTTTATATTGTTTTGTCTTAAGAGTTCAAAATATGGTATTAAAGGAACAATACCCGCCAAATTAATAAAGGCAACACTCAAACAAAAGGAAGAACAAAATGTTAACTCATTAACCAAAACATTAAAAACAGTTTCATTTAACTCAGAATTGTTACGGACAAACTTTACATATGAATCTTTAGATTTAAAATTGAAAGCATCATATGTAATTTTATCTTGATCATAATTAAGTGCTAATTTGTCTTTTAAATAATTATCCTAATACTCCTCACCCTCAGCATCACTAATAATTTTATTTTCTGAAAATTTATCTATCAGCGAAGAATTATCAAAATTATCTGAACTTGAATTAATAATATTTTGCTCCATTTGATTCCTCTAATAAAATAACAATTTGAATCATACGAGGCGTTAGTTTGCTAAACTCCAGTCCCGTTTCTTATCCTCTTCAGTGATTTTTCTGATTACTCTGCACGGATTTCCCACTGCAACCGAATTATCAGGAATATCCTTTACCACCACACTTCCCGCACCGATCACCACATTGCTGCCGATAGTTACATTGGGAAGCACCTGAACTCCGGCACCGAACCATACATTGCTTCCAACCTTAATCGGATGAGCGTATTCGATCCCCCTGTTGCGTCTCTCAAAATCAATCGGGTGTCCGGCAGTATGAAAACCGCAGGATGGAGCAATAAAAACGTTGTCTCCGAATTCAACTCCGCCGCCGTCTAAAATTACAAGACCGTGGTTGGCATAAAAATTTTCGCCTGTTCTGATATTCCAGCCGTAGTCACACCAGAAATCCGGTTCAATGGTAATATTCTCCCCGGTACGGCCAAGAATTTCCCTGATTAATTTTTTTCTGGCATCGAAATCACCTATCGGCAGATTATTATATTTCTGACAAAGAATTTTGCACTTTGTACGTTCCTGAAGAAGTTCATCATCATAATTGGCATCATACATCTGATGATTCAGCATTTTTTCCTTTTCTGTCATAACACCTCTCAAAGCATCAGAATTAATAATTAAAAAATTAAAATCACCCTGAATAAAACAGGCAGAATGATTATAACATCACATGATGATATTCAGTCTCGCGATTATTGCATAATCTTGATGTTAATCAAGCAGATTAAACCACTAAACAAATCAGTTTCAGGAACATATTAATAACACCGCAAAAAATAATTAATCTTACGCTTTAAACTGAAAAAATAATTTAACAAATAAACAAATATAAATATCAAAATTAAAAATCTGGAACAAAAAAGAAAAGATAAGAGAACTGAAATTACATGATAATATTTTCAACAAATACTTATAAATTTATTACTTAATGATTCTGATAATTATTAATAAACTCAAAACTATATGAAAAACCCCAAAATCAAAAATAATAAGAATAATAAATCTAGCTTCAAAGCATTTATATTAATAACCAATAAGATGAGAACTAATTAATAGTTCCCATCCAAAATCAATAAAGTAAACAGAACTGTTTATTGTTTATTATTCTTTTTAATCCATTTCATTAATTTCTCGCGATCTTTATCAAACCACTGAGAACACAATTTGTATGAACTTCCATTGATCTTAATTGAATCTGTGTAGTAACGACTTTTATCATATTCTGCCTTTTCACTAACTAAAACAGGAAAATTCAAGTTGAAAACTTTTTTGCAATAGTCTTTATCAAGTAACTTATATACTTCGCTTTCAAGTTTTTTATTAGCCTGTAAAATTGCAGGTATAGCTTCCTTTGCAATTTTTCCAACCTTTTCTTTAGCTAATTTATCTTCATCAACTACATCTTTACTGAAAAAAGAGAACAATCCCATTTTTTAACTCCTTCTTTTCAAATTTATAAAATCAAAGCAATAAAAAGCAAAAAAATAAACAAAATTATTGTTTAATCTGATTTTTATTTGAAAAGTATTTTTAAATCAATTTTTATTTAATAAATCATTTCAATATTTTAATACATGTCACAATTTATCTCATATAATTTTTAATAAATCAATCTACAAAAGTTAAAAAAAATTTCAAACAGATTCAATCAATATAATTTATATTAAACAATAATGATATTAATCACAAAAAACGACCATTTTTAGCAAATTTTGTGATTAATTATCAATTATTGGACGTATACACTGTACAAAAAAAAAACAGATGTAAACTTCATGTAGAGTAAAAATTTGATTAATACTCAGGAATTCGATAAACCACGCTAAAACTGCGTTTTTAACAAATTCCTGTTAGTGCTATTTTATGTCTTTTTACAAATAGTTTTACTGAAACAAAAATCTAGGATAGAAATATGTCAAACATAAAATTTAATATAAATATAATTTACATAGACAATAAAATTGTCGGTAATGTTAAAGATCATATTTTCAGACAAGGTACATTTTCTAGTCCCGGTTGCGGAACAATTGTGGGTAATGTTAAAAACGATATAATTCGTGAAGGAACATTCTCTTCAGCAGGTTGCGGCAAAGTTATCGGTAGCGTAAAAAACGGATATGTATTCAGAGGCAGTAGTTCTAGCGCTGGAGTTGGAACAAAAGTAGATAAAGTAAGCAGTTTTACAATTCCAGGCATGGAAAGAGAATCTGATGCAGATATAGTTGCAGCTTATCATTTTTTTATTAAAAAATTTTTGTAAATAATTAAATGTTATGCAGCAATAATTTTTGAAAGGTTTCAAAATTAATTAATTGTTCACAATGCACAATTAAAATTTTGATATTGATATTGATATTTTATTGTTTATTTATGAGGTGTTGTCATGAAAGTTAATGGTAGAACCACTGTTGGTAAATTAAAAAGTTTATTTAAAGATGAATTTGGTATTGGAGTGAGAGTTTACAACGGTAAACGTTTTGCAGATGACGCTTCAACTTTGGCATCAATCAGGGCTGAAGGCGATGCAAAAAAAAGTGGTGATTTTGAAGTTAGGGGTAATATGAAAGTTGGTAATGCCGAGAAGGCATTTAAGGAAGCTTTTGGAGTTTCAATTCAAATTGAAAATAAAGCAGGAGATTTGGCAAAGGATGATGTAACTATTGCATCCTTAAGATAATTATATATTCATAATTAAATTATTTAATTATTTTTAATATGTTTGACTTATCACCATAAATTTTCATTAGCTTGGCTATATGTTTCATATTATATGTCTCGTATTCCAAGCTATTAATTTTAGTGATAAATAATTTTTTAGCTTTAGAAGCTTCATATTCTTAAGAAAGCAAACAACTTAATTCTCATCTGCTTTATTCATAAATACGAAAATTCTAAAGACATGGCAAATGCACATCTTAGCTGTTTATTGAAGACATCTAATATTGAGCAAAAAATTTTGCTCAGGTGCATATAAATTTTTTCATATCAAATTCATGTAAATCTATCTTATAGATTTATCTGTATAGTTTATTTGTAATTTATTATGTAAGGAGCCCTTCAATGAATGATTTAATCAATATTATTGATGTACCGTTAAAAGATGCTAATGACGACAAATTAAATACAAGAAAATACGTTGAAGGTCTTGCTCAATATTTAAGTAAATCAGCCATGCCTACTACAGTAGCAATTCAGGGACAATGGGGATCAGGAAAAACTTCTTTCATGAACCAGCTACGCAGCATTTTATGCGAAGACAGATCAGAAGGAAACGATCGCGATCCGCTTTATTACGGTGTTTGGATAAACATGTGGGAATATTCCATTATGCAGACACCGGAACAAACCTTGATCGGTGTTATTAAAGGCATGATCAACGAATGCACTAAAATTTTAGAACGTAATGCACCTTGCTCAAATGTTGCCAACGAACTCAAGGAAAAGGCATGGTCATTTTTCAAAAAAACCTGTGCTGTTGTTGCAACCACAGCTGTTAAAGCAGGAGCCAATACGTTGGGATTAGACGGTGAGGAAGCTGCCGGTGCCATCAAAGAAGCAATAGGAGAGGAGTTTAATGAAACCAGACCAAAAGAATTCAGGGATGCATTTACAAAAGCTGTAAAAGACTGTTTATCAGTACAAAATCAACGACGTGGTTTCATGTTTTTTATTGATGATTTGGATCGTATCAACCCGGAAAATGCAGTTCAAATTCTAGAATTATTAAAAAATATGTTTGAAGTCGATAATTGTATTTTTGTACTGGCAATTGATTATGATGTTGTTGTTAAAGGTCTTAAAACAAAATTTGGAAACAATAACGGAGATGATGATCGTGCATTCAGATCATTTTTCGATAAAATTATTCAAATGCCTTTTTCCATGCCGATCGGTGCTTATGATACAACAGCATTTCTCAAGGATTCTTTGAATAACATAGGCTATCTCAGCACTAAACGTTTGGAAAAGGAAATTACTTTAAATCTTCCAAATAAGGAAGAAAAACAAACAGTTCTTGATGTTGTAGGTGAAATGACAAGATTATCAACCGGAACCATTCCTAGATCCATTAAAAGGTTGCTTAATACTCTATCTTTAATCAAGATTATCAGCAACATTAGTAAAGATGATCAGGAAGAGGAAATGGATGAATATGATCATTTAATGAACTACGGGCTAGTTTGTTTACAGATCGCCTACCCTCAAATTTATGATCGCATAACACAGGAACCATATTTCCCGGATTGGGATGAAACCACTGCCCGCCAATTCAGACTCAAGCCACTGCCAAAGGAAAAATTGGAAGTTCTCGATAAACTTGAAGGATTTAATGAACCGTGGGAGCAGGTCGTTTATCAGATTTGTCAAACAAGCAACTACTTAATGGCATCAGCATTAAATATTTCAGAGTTATTGAATTTAATCAAATCATTATATGATGAGGAAATTTTTGTTACCAAAATTAACAAAATGCTAGGTATGACGTCTGTTACATCCGTTACACAATCAGATAACCTGAAATCACAAAAGAGCGGAGCAACAAATATAACAGAACAAAAGAGATATGACTACTGGGTGGATTTCCAGAAATATGCATTTAACAAAGGAACTGACTCTGTAAATCCTGAGTTTGCAAAGAACTTCAAAGAAAGAAAACCTTCTGTTGATCAATGGATGGATTTCAGTATTGGCTTCCGTACATGTCATATTACCATATCTCAAATAATCAAAAGAGATGAACTTGATGTAGAACTTTATATTAATGACGGTAAATCCATGTTCCCTAAACTTTTAGAACATCGTGACGAAATTGAACAAAAATCCGGTCTGCAACTTGATTGGCGTGAGCTTCCTGAACGAAAAGCAAGTCGCATTGTTGTTGTTAAAGAAAACGCAGGTCTTAATGATAAAAGCAAGTGGAAAGAACAGTTTAACTGGTTAATGAACGTGATGCTAACTATGAAAAAAGTATTTACAGATGTGCTTAAAAGCATTGAATAATTTTTCTAGATATAAATTATTCCAGATATAATTTTTATGAGGGCGGAAAAAACATAATTCCGCCCGTTATAAATTCATAAAGCAATACCGGAATTTTAATTATTGAATAAACGTCGGCAGGGAATCATGCCGGCATGCATGCGCAGTGAACCTGTCTGATTCTTCAGTATCCGTCAGATATCTGTGCATATCTGCAGACGTGCCGTAATTAATATGCAATCCCGATGCATCTTTCATGAGTAAAAACGACTTCCCTTAATGCGAAGATTTTTAATACGGCCGGTATCAAACCAGTCTCAATTACATCTTATCACCGGCATCATCACCGCCGTCAACAAATTTTTTCATGTCACTGCGCTAGTCTATGATTTTGCATTCCTTCAGAATATAATTTTCAAGACTGCAGGACAGCCCGAGTCTGCGCTTAAGCCGCTTGAAATTCAGTTTGTATTTCACAGATCCGGTTTTATGCTCTCTCCTTAAGGCTCTGAGAACTGCAACGGAAAAAGCTCTGCAGTTATCACCCTCCATGCACTCCGAATCTATTTTTTTATTTTCCCAGACAACATATTGCCCGAAACCGATATGCGGACAGCTCCAGCCGATTATTACTCCGCCGACAGATTCGTTCTCTTCGCGGATACACCCTTTTTCCACATAACAAATATGCAGTTCATCATATTTTTCCAGTTCGAAACTGCAGTTTTTATACATCTGCCCGGCGATTAGATCGGAAGGTCTGCGTGATTTCCTTTTTACAGATGCAGACACAGACGGAATATTCAGACGATCTGCCCAGATCTGCCTAAAGGAAACGGCATCCTCAAATATCCGACTGAAATTTTTTACTTTTGCAGTGTTCCATTAAAAAAGTTTTAAGTTGCAGTCTTGATAGTTACAGAAGATTTTTCAAATTTAAATTCAATGAACAAAATCAGTTGGAATCCTTCTCTGCGAATAATCGT
>CACWLF010000048.1 GCA_902761645.1 uncultured Aeromonadales bacterium
TTCATTCTCTCATAACGTAGTTCATTCACTTTTCAGTGAAATCACTTAGACTAAGCAAAAGCCATAATTACCTTAAAGGTTATTATGGATCGTTTACTGAAATATGTTCACGGAACCGCAGCACGAATGCACAGTAAACAACGATGTCTTTATCAAGTGGAAAATCAGGAGATGGTTGCGAGTGGAGACAAGCTGCATTCCGGTACTTAGCGAAATTGATTTGGCTGCTTCCTTCCGAACCTGACCAGGTGACCAACCCACCAATACGAAAGAACCTGCCCCCATAACAGAAAACGATTGTATGTTACTAAATTATTATTGTCTTTTCAAGTATAAAACCTTAATAAATTGCCGGATGTTTAAATTTGGAACAATCAACTAGCAATAAAACAGGTCATCTGAAATTTTTGTTCAAATTCTCTTTTTCACGCGAATGGTTAAAATTTGATATACATCCTGCCTCTTACGTTTCCGTTCTTGAATGGATGCATGTACAGAAAATCCAATACCGCACATGGGATCGGAATTAGCTGATTTTCATTTGGATTGTCTCTTGCCTCCCGGTATGCAAGAGTCAGCAGTTTCATCCCGTCCCGGGTGTGTCCGTAGCTGATGTCGGATGAAAGAAGACGCTTCTACGTCAATACTGAATTTCTTTGATAATGTCGCTGTATGCTTCCTGGTATTAAATTATTATTTCTGCATAAAAGCGGAGAGGACTTGTGCAGGCAGTCTTGGAGCTTGTCCGTATCCGCCTCTGACGAGTCCTCTCGCTCCATGCTGTGTTCATGTTTACAGCAAAAATCTGTAAAGAAAAGAAATATACGAAGGGGCAATGACTGAGGTTATAATTCCGCACAGCACCAGTGCCAGAGATGAATAGGAACCCTGTGTCAGACCGTGTTCCTGGGCTGCGGATGTTCCTACTGCATGGGAACATGAACCTATTGCCAGACCCTGAGCCTTCGGATCGGTTATTTTCAGTTTTTTCATTATCGGAAAACCGAGAATTGAACCGGCTATACCTACAAGGCATACCACTGCGGCCGCAATGGATGCTATTCCTCCCAGTTCGTTGGCGGTATTTATTGCCAGAGGCGTGGTGATGGATCTTGCCGACAGTGCGTATGCAATTTCCTTGTCGATTCCCATAAAGTGGCAAATCAGAATTGCCGATGTAATGGATATTATCGTGGAAATAAAACAGCAGAAAAGAATACTGAAAGCCTGTTTTTTTATTTCCTTGAACTGCAGGTATAAAGGAATTGCAAGAGCAACTATCGAAGGTTCAAGCAGGTATTTAAGCACGGTTGTGCCCTTCATGTAATCCTGAAGTGTGTAGTCTGTGTACAGTATCAGAGGAATTATCACCATGCACGGAATCAGTACCGGATTAATAAAGGGAAGCCTTCTGAAAACGTACATTTTCTTGGTTAAAAGATAAAGAGCAAGAGTAAGCGGAAGACCGATATAAATCATTTTCTTTCACTCCTGGCGTTGATGAACTGAAAAGTATGGCCGACAACGGCAATTATCAGGAATATACCCAGAAATACATTCAGGGCAATAATACCAAGATTGTTCATAACAAGATCTCCGTATTCCACTATTCCCACGGCAGGCGGAATAAAGAACAGAGCCATATAGGTTAAAATAAGTCTTCCAGACGGCTGAAGCCATTCAAGCCGGATTATTTTTAATTCCAGAGTCAGAAACAGCAAAAGCATTCCGATAAGAGATCGCGGAAAGGGGATCCATCGGGACAGAAGATCTCCCAAAAGAAGAAAACCGTATATTACGGCAAAACTGACAGTCAGATGAATAAGACTGCGCAGTGCACCCGAAATTTTCTCCCGGGTGAAAAGGGATTTTAATTCAGTCATAAACATAACTTGTTCAAATCAAAACAAACAAGGCTGAGATTTCTCTCAACCTTGTACAATCCAAAGGACAGGCATTATGTTATGACATTTTGCCGCTTAATTCAATTTATCTTTGATGAAATCGGTAGAGGTAGGTGCACCGCGGATAAATTCATCATTGATGATGTAGCAAGGTGTACCTGTTACGTTCATAGCCTTGCCTTCCTTGAGATTAAGCTTGATGGTTTCCCATATCTCCTTGCTTTCCATTACTGCCTTGATTTTGTTCCAGTCCATCTTGAGACTGTCGGTGGCAGCCTTGATATCATCAATTGATTCGATACGCTTGCCGTTGATTACAGCCATGTGATAGTCAAGGAACTGCTTAGGATAAAGCTGGTAAACTGCGAGAGATGCCTTTGCCGCAATGGTGGATCCTTCACCCAGAATTGGATATTCCTTGAAAATGTAGCGAATATCGTTTGCCTGTGCATGTTCAGACAGAATCTTGAAGAACAGCTGTTTTGAACGTTTGCAGTATCCGCAGTTATAGTCGGAGAATTCAATAATCACGTTTTTGGCATCCTTCGGACCGATGGTTGCATCGTTTGGATTATTGAACAGATAATCATAATGGGCTTTGATATATTCCTTGTCCATGGAAATTTCGTTATCAGCCATCAGCTGCTGGAGCCTTACGTTCATTTCCATCAGGATTTGAGGATTCTCCAGAAGGTAGTCATGAACAATCTTTTCAATTTCACCTTTGGTCAGGGTTGCGGCTGCTGCGGCATTCTCCGCAGAGCAGACATTTGCAGATAAAGTCAGTGCAGAGGCAAGCAGTACTGTTTTAAATAAATTCATTGTTTTTTCCTTTTGTTTCAATCCGGATACGATAACGGTTTCCGATGCATCCTGCGGATCCGGGAGATCTGCCGTGCGGCGCATGAATCAGCCGTTATTCCGGTATAATCAAGAACCATATACTTAAATTTCGTGAATTGTATCATATACACAGTGATTTATGGTTTAACTTAGAACACAAATGCGACTTCAAACACAAATAGACAATTTTTTTTGAATTTATTTAAAAAAAGCCGAACCTGACCGCCCGGATACTAGGTGAAAATCATGTCAATTTGCAGTAATATTGCATTTGATTAAAATTTGTTATTGCGTTGAGAGAGTCTTTTAAGTACAATACCCTTGCTTTTGAACGGTCGCATTCGGAAGCGAAGGTTTTTTATCAATTACATAATATAGAGAGATTTCAAAATGGCATATTCATTTGATGCAGAAATTCGTACAGACTTAGGGAAAGGTGCGAGCCGCCGCCAACGTCGTCAGGATAAGGTTCCTGCTGTTGTGTATGGTGGTAACAAGGATGCAGTAAGCATTTCTTTGGATCACAACAAGATTATCAATGCACAGCAATTCGAAGCTTTTTATAAAGAACCAATCACCTTAAATATCAGCGGTGAAGCAGTGCAGGTTAAAGTTGTTGCAATTCAGCGTCACCCTGTTAAACCAAAGATTATTCATTTAGACTTTTTACGTGTTTAATAAATAATCAGGGTAATTATTCTCCTTTTTTGTTAGTTAGTTTTTAAGGCGCGTCACTGCGCCTTTTTTATAAGTTCTACAGATCATGATTAAAATCGGAAAAATTAATAAACTCCCTATTTGTGAAATAACTGAAAAAGGTTGTTTTCTGCAGGCGGATGATCAGCAGGTGTTCATTCCTCTTTCCCAGATGAAGGAAGGCGCCGCAGTAGGAGATCATGTTGATGCTTTCCTTTATTATGATGATGATCGCCTTACAGCCACCGGCAAGCGTCCGAGGGCTCAGGTCGGAGAACTGGCCTATCTTCAGATTATAGGTTCAGGCAGATACGGTTATTTTCTGAATAACGGCATCCGCAAGGATATATTTTTACCGTTTGATCAGGTAAAAGGCATGCACAAGGTTGATGACAGTGTTTTTGTGTATGTTTATCTTGATTATGAAAAAAGGCTGTGTGCAACAACAAGATATGAAAAGCATTTCAGTGAAACTGTTGCGGACGGTTTTAAAGTTGACGATCAGGTGAAGGTGCTTCCGATTGTGAAAACTCCTCTCGGTATCAAGGCTCTGGTTGAAAACAGATTTTTTGCAATGTTCATGAATCACGATTTGCCGAAAGACTGCAATATCAAGTTCGGGAAAAAAATCTATGCTTTCATCAAGAACATAAGAGACGATCAGAAAGTCGATCTGGTTCCTGCGGAGCATAATCACCAGTATCATGATACAGACGCAGTGACTGAACGTGCAGCCGAATCAGGCTCTTCATATCGCGCCAACGAGGAACTTTCCGGGCATATTATAAAAATGCTGCAGGATAACGGCGGTTTCATTCCTTTCAATGATCACAGCGATCCTAAGGTTATTATGAAAATTTTCAAGGTTTCCAAGGGTATTTTCAAGAAAACCATCGGCAACCTTTATAAACAGAACAGAATTACTATTGAATTTAACGGAATCAGATTAAACAGATAGTAAATTCCGGAACAGAATTTATTAAATGAGCAGTTTATTTAAGATCAGAGTGTCCAGAACTGTAATCGCCTATATGGTTACAGTGTTGTTTGTAAGTATGGCAATTGCCCTGTTCACTCCTGTCTGCGCTCTGTTTCTGGCGGATGAGGTTCACGCATCCAGGTTTCAGATAGGTATGTTTTTTACTGTTCAGGGTTTCTTTACAATTTTTCTGACGCAGATTATCGCCAAATATTCGGATGTTTACGGCGGAAGAAAAATGATTATTGCATGGGGCTGCCTGTGCGGTTCCGTGAGTTTTCTTATTTTTGCCTACTGTCGCGACTACCTGCTGATTCTTCTGACAGGAGCTTTCATTTTAAGCATGTCGCAGATCGGAGCCCAGTTTTTTGCTTCGGCCCGCGAATACTGTATCTATACCAAACGGAATATTTATACCTTCAATTCAATTCTCAGAGCATGTTTTGCTCTTGCATGGGTTATCGGTCCTCCGATTGCACTCGGTTTTGTCGGAACATACGGTTTCAAGTCCATTTTTCTGGCCACAATTGCAGTTTATATTATTGTAGTAACTCTCACTTTTTTGGCATTGCCGAATACCAATTATGAAAAGCCGGATTCGGATAATATCAGAAAAATTAAACTTTTTTCTGATCGAAGTGTAATTTTTTTATGTGCAACCACCATGTGCGTGTTCATTTGCAATAATATGTATATGATAACGATGCCTCAGTATACAACCCATGAACTTGGTTTCGACGTCGGGTATGTCGGCATTTTTGTCGCAACAGCCGCCGGTATCGAGATCCCGGTCATGGTAATCTCGGGTCAGATCGCAAAACGCATCAATATGAAGTACATTCTGCTTTTCGGTCTGTTCTGCGGTGTTGCCTACAATGCTGTAATATCCCATATGACTACAGTTACCGGTTTTCTGTCTGCGCAGGTGCTGAACGCACTGTTTATAGGTACGTTTACCTCCCTCGGAATGTTGTATTTTCAGGAATTATTGCCTAAGATACCGGGACAGGCTACTACGCTATTTACTAACAGTATTGCAATTGGTAGTATTGCAGCAGGGGCAATAAGTGGTATTATATCCGAAAACTTCGGCTTTATTACGGTCTTCAATGCATGTGTCGTGGTAAGCTTTATCTCTTTTGTTTGTATGAGTTTGGTAAGAAAAATATAGAAAATGATGGATTTTATTTTAGATTGTTTAAAAATATCGACGGAAGTTTCATTTGTAATGATCCTGATGTTTTTTTTCTCGGTTATTCTTACGGTAATCACCCTGAAAATGTTTAAAACCGGAAATAAATCAGCAGATACAGAGGATGAACTGGAAAATTTAAAACTGGTGGATGTTACCGAATCATATGAAAAAATCAAAACGCATATGCAGAATGAGGTTCTTCCCGACGATGAACTGAAGAAAATCGCTGAAGAAAAGAAAAAAGAGGACAAGGAAGCCAGAAGACAGCAGAAAAATCAGAAAAAGAACACCATGGACGATTCCAGCAGAAAGGATCGTGTTTTCGTACTGAACTTTGAAGGAGATGTAAAAGCCACTCAGGCAAAGGTTCTCAGTGAACAGATAACAGCGGTTTTATGCGTGGCGGAAGCTTCGGATGAGGTTATCCTGAAACTTACTTCGCCTGGCGGACTGGTTTCCGCATACGGCTATGCCGCATCCCAGCTGGTTCGTCTGCGCCAGAAGGGAATCAAACTTACCGTATGTGTCGATCAGATAGCCGCATCCGGCGGTTACATGATGGCGTGCGTTGCCAACAGAATTATTGCTGCTCCTTTCGCGATTGTCGGTTCAATCGGCGTTGTTTCTGAATTTCCTAATTTCAATCGTCTTTTGAAGAAGTTTGACGTTGATTACGAGCAGGAAACTGCGGGTGAGTACAAGCGTACGCTCAGTATGTTCGGCGATAATTCGGATCCTAAGGCTCGTGAAAAATTCAGAGAGGATCTGGAGGAATGCCATGAACTGTTTAAAAAACATGTGAGCAGATATCGCCAGCAGCTTGATATCAGCAAAGTTGCCACAGGCGAACACTGGTTCGCATCAGATGCTCTGAAGGAACATCTGGTTGATGAAATTTTAACTTCTGACGATTATATTTTAAGTAAAATCGGCAAGAATCAGATATTTAAATTCGTTGAAAAGAAACCAAAAAAATCATTGCTCAAAAAACTTGTAAGCGGAGCATACGAAGGTATTGTAAACAGTTCAAGAGTAATGTGATTTAAAGAATAAGTATGGTGGAATAAATGAGTAAAGCCCTTGTTATTGTCGAATCACCGGCAAAAATAAAGACTATTTCAAAGTACCTTGGCAGTGACTATACCGTTGAGGCAAGTATCGGCCATATTCGTGATTTGCCTTTGGGCAAGACTGATATTAAAGTTTCACGCAAGGATCCTTACGGACCGGTAAAAAAACTCGGTATAGATCCTGAAAAAAAGTGGAAGCCAACTTATGTTGTTCTGGACGGAAAAGAGGATGTTGTCAAGAAACTGAAAAAACTGGCCAAAAGCGCCGACACGATTTATCTTGCAACCGATTTGGATAGGGAAGGAGAGGCCATAGCATGGCACCTGCAGCAGGTGATCGGCGGTGATAAGAGCAAGTACAAACGTGTTGTTTTTAATGAAATTACCAAGGACGCGATTCATAAGGCGTTTGAAAATCCCGGGGAAATAGATTTAAACAAGGTTAATGCCCAGCAGACCAGAAGATTTCTGGATAAAATAGTGGGTTTTCTTGTTTCTCCTGTTTTATGGAAAAAAGTTGCCAAGAATCTTTCCGCCGGTCGAGTTCAATCGATTGCGGTGGAGCTGATAGTTGACAAGGAGCGGGAAATCAATTCCTTTGAAGCTCAGGAGTTCTGGAACATCAATGCCGATCTTAAACAGCACGGCAAAAAGGATTTGATTAATTTCGAACTTGTTAAAAAGAACAAGTTATCAATCAGCAATGCCGACCAGGCGAATGAAATCCGTGAAAAACTTGAAAAATCAGACTTCACCGTTTCAAGTGTCAAAAATTCATCTTACGAAACACGTCCGCAGGCTCCTTTCATTACCTCAAGTCTGCAGCAGGCGGCAAGCACCAGACTAGGATTTGCGGTTAAGCATACCATGGCGGTTGCACAGCTGCTTTATGAGGCCGGTTATATAACCTATATGCGTACCGATGCCACCAATCTGAGCCAGTTTGCCCTGACGGCAATACGTGAGCATATAGCACACAGTTTCGGAGATAAATATCTGCCTGAAAAACCTCGTTTTTACGGCAGCTCCAATCAGACGGCCCAGGAAGCTCATGAAGCAATTCGTCCTTCAAATATAGAACTGCTTCCAAGTCAGATTAAAATAAGCAGATTTCTGTCTGACGGACAGAAGCTGTATGCGCTGATCCGTGATCGTGCCATAGCCAGCCAGATGACCGATTTGAAGGGCAATACAACCACTGTGATCTGCGATGCAGGTGAATACCAGCTGAAGACCTCCGGTTCGGTAGTGTTGTTCGACGGCTGGACCAGGGTTATTCCGAATTCCAACAGGGATCCTATTCTTCCGGCCATTTCAGAAGGTGAGAAGCTGGAACTGGACAGTGTAAAGGCAAAACAGAAATTTACAACTCCGCCGGCCCGTTACAGCGAAGCGAGCCTGGTTAAGGAACTTGAAAAGAGAGGTATAGGCCGTCCTTCAACCTATGCCGAGATCATCAGCAAGATAGTGGAACGCGGATATGTTCATCTTGAACAGCGCAAGTTCTATGCGGACAAGATCGGAGAGGTGGTTGTCGATCGCCTGAAATACAGTTTTGAAAAGCTGATGGAGTATAATTTCACCCGTGATCTGGAAAACGATCTTGATAAGATTGCCACCGGTTCCATTGACTGGGTGTCCAAGCTTGACGATTTTTACGGCAACCTTGCAAAGGACATAGAAGAGGCTAAAAAACCGGAAGGAATGCCTGAAAACAAGCCTGTGCCGCTGCCTGATTTCCGCTGTCCTAAGTGTCAGCGTCCGATGGAGGTTAGAATCAGTTCCTCAGGATTGTTCCTGGGCTGTACAGGATACGGAGAGAAGGACAAGGAGCTGGCCTGCACCAAAACCCTTAATCTGAATGCAATAGAACACAAATTGCTGAGCAAGGATTCCGAAGAGGATGAAATACTGACGCTTGTACATCGCAAGCGCTGTCCGAAGTGCGGCAAGGCGATGGATGAATATCTGATTGATGATAAAATCAAGGTTTATCTCTGCGGTGATGTTCCGAACTGCGACGGTCATATCATAGAACGCGGCGAGTATGATGTCACTTCCGCAAAAATGTTCATCTGCGACAAGTGTGGGCAGCCGATGATTCGCAAACTCGGCAGATTCGGACCGTATGCCGAATGCATAAACGAAAGCTGCGGAGAAAAGCGAAGCATCCTTAAGAGCGGTATGCTTGCACCGCAGAAAGAGGCACCGATTGATTTCCCTGAACTCATGTGTGAAAAATCGGAAGGAAGTCATTATGTGCTTCGCAACAGTGCCAAAGGCATATTCTTTGCTGCTCATGATTATCCGAAACATAAGGAGGCGCGAGCTCCAAAGGTGAGGGAACTTGCACAGTTTGCAGATCGTCTGCCTGAAAAATTCAGATATCTTGCAGCTGCACCGAAGACCGATCCGGACGGAAATGATGCTGTGGTTCGTTTCAGTACCCGTACGCGTCAGCAGTTTATCGGATCTTTTGTTGAAGGCAAGGCGACAAAGTGGCAGCTTTTCTATAAGGATGGTGCATGGCAGCAGGCTGTGTCAAAGAAATAGTAGGAATTTATGGATTTAAGCAGATTTTTATTAATACTTGGTTTGTCCTGCGCATCGGCTTCATATGCCGAATCAATGAGCGAACCTGTAGGCAATTATAATAACGGATGTATTTTCAATTCCCACTCACTGAAAGTTTCGACGGATACATATCAGGTTGCTCATCCGAGGAAACAGCGCTATTTCGGTGACGAATCTATGGTCAGATTCATTGAACGCTACTCCGCTGCCGTTAAGAAAAACGGCGTGGGAAACGTGCTGGTCGGCGATGTGTCTACACGTTACGGCGGACGGCTTAATACCGGTCATGCAAGTCATCAGAACGGACTGGATGCAGACATTGAATTTTATCTGGACAGGATCAATCCGAAGGATCTTGACAAGCCGCATGCCAATATTCTTGTAACCCGTGATAAAAAGACAACCAATTCCCTGTTCAACAGGAAGTATTACGATCTGATTATGCTTGCTGCAAAAGATCCTCTTGTTGAAAGAATTTTTGTAAGTCCAGCCATCAAGGTAAAAATGTGCGAAATGACTGCTGATGAAAATATGCATAAATATCTGCATAAAATCCGTCCGTGGTTCGGTCATACCGAGCATTTTCATGTGAGACTCAGATGTCCTGCTCATGCGGCAGACTGCGAGAAACAGACTCCGATCCCTGAAATGAATACCATAGCAGAGGAAAAGGAGGAGGCATTAAGCTGGTTTTTACCGCCTCCGACCGATGTGGCAAAGAATACACAGAAGAAGCCTAAACCTGAGCTGCCGGCAAGATGTGAACGTCTGGCGCACAGATAAATAGAAGAGTGCCACTGTTTGAAAAACAGCTCCGGATTGACTGTCGGCGAGCACCTTTTAATCCGGATCTTTTTGTTTGTTTACGTTTTGTTTGCGACTGCCTATCTTGTAGTCAAACCATTAAAAATGTAAAAAAAATTATTGCGCAAAATCTAAAGATACGTATAATAACACACGTTCTCAAGCGGGAATAGCTCAGTTGGTAGAGCGTAACCTTGCCAAGGTTAATGTCGCGAGTTCGAGCCTCGTTTCCCGCTCCAGATGCCCAGGTGGTGAAATTGGTAGACACAAGGGATTTAAAATCCCTCGGACTAAACCTCCGTGCCGGTTCGACTCCGGCCCCGGGCACCATCCTTTTCATGAATTCATTTTTATCAGTTGTCCATTCAGTCATTTTTTATTTGCAGATCAGTGCTGTTATTAATAATTTCTGCATCGGCGTGGCAAATGTTAATCCGCAGATTCTTTTTTTCAGACTTTCTTTTCAGGTAACTGAACCGGCTGGGCAGATAAACAATATAATGGCGGTCTACCGCATGAACAATAATCATATGGAAGTGTCAGTTCAAAGTTTTATTAGATCAAAAAATAGGCATATACATAATCTTATTTAATTTAGTACTTGACGGGAAATATTTATAAAGTATAATTGTTTGCGTTCTCAAGCGGGAATAGCTCAGTTGGTAGAGCGTAACCTTGCCAAGGTTAATGTCGCGAGTTCGAGCCTCGTTTCCCGCTCCAATGGTACGATAACAAAGCGGTTATGTAGTGGATTGCAAATCCATCTAGTCCAGTTCGACTCTGGATCGTACCTCCAAATGCCCAGGTGGTGAAATTGGTAGACACAAGGGATTTAAAATCCCTCGGACTAAACCTCCGTGCCGGTTCGACTCCGGCCCCGGGCACCATCCCTTTAATCCTTTAATAAAATTAAATTTCCTCTATTGGCTGCAGTGTTGCCTTTTTGCCATCTTCGTTACTTTCGAAGCTAAGTAGGTTTGTGATTAATGTAACGTTTTTAAACCGTCAACATATGTTTTAATACGCATGCCTTAAGGGCTTGATTTTATTTTCATTTGTTTGTTTTACCGCGAAAGCGGTTTTTGGAGTTTTTTTATGCAATTTAAAAAATTTGCATTGTCTGCTGCTGCAATTGCAGCTCTTGGAGTTTGCGGATCTGCTTCAGCATTTACCTCGCATGAAGAGCAGATCATTGTTCATCCGTTCCAGTGGACGTATGATATGATTGCCGATGAATGCGAACAGGTACTGGGACCTAAAGGATTTGACGGTGTTCAGATTTCACAGCCTGCGGAACATATCGATAGAAAGGAAGTATGGTGGTCGGTTTATCAGCCGGTTAACTTTAAAAACTTTACTACTATGACCGGTAACGAGGAGCAACTGCGTTCAATGATTAAGCGTTGCAATGCGGCCGGAGTCAAGGTATATGCCGATGCGGTATTCAATCATCGTGCAGTCAGTGATTCAAATCATCATTACGGTTCTGGCGGCAGTTATTTTGATTCAGCCCGTCTTCAGTATCCTGATCTTGACCCCGATGATTTCAACAGCAACAGCTGCTATATCGATTACAGTGACAAGTGGTCGATTTACAACTGCGCGTACAACAGCATGCCTGATATAAACGTAATGAATCCTGGAACACAGGCTAAGATAGCAGATTATCTTAAGAGTTTAATGAGCATGGGTGTTTACGGTTTCCGTATTGATACCGCGAAGCATATGCCTCCGGAAGGAATTGCGGCAATTCTTGCTCAGGCTGGCAATCCGTTTTCATACCTGGAAATGCAAGGTATGAACGGTCAGGCTGTTCAGCCTGGTGATTATATGAATATACCTAACACCGTCATAACACAATTCAAATATATGCCGCTGCTACAGCAAAACATTCGAACTCCAAAATATCTGATTGGCATCAACGATAACTGGTTTGATGTTAACAGTGATGGAACAGAAACATTTGCAACATATTTTGACTTTGAAATACCTACCGGAGCACCGTATAAAAATTACGGATATTCCTCACTCAGTGATTTTGATCTTGCACAGTCGTTTTTAGTGGCATGGCCTTACGGCAAGGTTCGTCAGGTGTATTCCGGCTATCAGTTATCTGCAAACGGTAATTCAGGTCCATTCAATGAAGACAGATGTCAGGGAGGATGGAATTGCGAGCATCGTTCTTCCATAGTTATGAATGCTGCCGGTTTCGCACGTGCAACCCGCGGATACGGCGTATCATACAAGGGTGCAAGCGATGACGGCAAGGTTATCTGGTTCACCAGAGGCGACAAGGGTTTCTATGTAATGAACTCAGGCAATGACGCTATTACATGGACTTTTGATACTCATATGCCTGACGGTCGATACTGTGAAATTTTACAGCAGCCAGGCATATGTGATGGTCAGCAGATCACTGTTAAGAACGGTAAGGCTGAAATTATGGTTAACGCTAAATCTGCCGCTGCAATCTGTGCAGATGACCCAAACAGCAGAGGATTCTGTGGAACATGTCAGGGTGACGGCTGTCCTCTTCCTCCAGTTGAAAAATTATATTATACCGGTACGTCAAACGGATGGAAATTTGATGAAATGAACTGCGTGAGCGGAGTTTGTTCAATTCATCTGGATTTGACAGATGAAGGAGATGAAAATGGTCCGCAGCGATTTAAGATTACCTCAGCTCAGGACTGGAAACATGATATTTGGGGTGTTTGCAGAGACTATACTATATGCAGTGATGAGTTTGACAGCGGTGATATTGTTATTGCTGGTTTGAAGGGCAGTTTTTCTCTTGAAGTTGCAACAGAAGGCAAACACCTGACATTTAAGATTACTCAGGAAGGCGGTCACGAACCTGTTGCTGCGTTTGCTGAAAAAATCAGTGGTAGGAAAGTATTCTTCAAGGATGAATCTTTTGATGAAGACGGAGATCCATTGTCATATGAATGGGACTTCGGTGATGGAGAGGGATCAAGTGAAATGAATCCTGAGCATGAATATGTGCAGGACGGATTTTACACTGTTCGTTTAACTGTAAGTGACGGCAGAAGCAGAGTTTTCGTAGAAAAAACTATTCAGGTTAAACCGGAGTGCTTCCCTAAGTATGATCATTTGTACTATGCAGGTACAACTAATGGCTGGAAGCATGATGCAATGACCTTTGATAATTCCGTATGCAAATGGTCAATTGACTTGATTCTTACCGGTTTAGGTGACAGCAACGGCGCACAGCGTTTCAAAGTAACTACTGCTCCAAACTGGAAGGATAAAGTTTACGGTTCTCAGGATGGAAAGACCTTGTGCAGAGATCAGTCCAAATGCGGAGATATCAGGATCTCAAAGAAGGGCAGTTACAAGTTGCTGGTTGACGACAATGCAAAGACATGGGAATTTGTTAAAAACAGCGGTACTTACATAGCTCCAACAAGAGATGCAATGTACTATGCAGGTACAACCAACAAATGGACTCATGAAAAGATGTCATACAACTCGGAGACCGGTGACTGGGAAATTACGCTGAACTTAACCGGCAATGGAGACAGCCATGGCGGACAGCGCTTTAAAGTTACTTCTGCAGCTAACTGGAAAGGAACCGTGTGGGGTGATGCCGGCGGTAACAGTCTGTGTAGCAATCAGTCTTCATGCGGTGATGTTTATATCGCCGAGGTTGGAACCTATGTATTGAAGGTAAATGACAAGGAGCTTACCTGGGTGCTGGATCCTAAATAATCAACCTGTAAGTTATTTATTGAAAATACCGGAAGGATCTCATCGTAACTGATGAGGTCTTTTTTTTGCAATTGATAGTTTTTCCAAAACGGAGTTCCGATAAAAAAAACATTGTGATTAAGATAACATTTTAAAACGCTTAATATACTAATTTTTGGAGTGAGTAGTTAGTATTAGCAAACTGATTTTTACGGGAAATAATAATTATAACTATTTGAATACTTTTGAAATTTATATTTCATTTGTTTGTCTATAAACAACCGTATTTCGGTATTAGGAGAAAATTTTTTATGCAATTTAAAAAACTTGCATTATCAATTGCTGCAATCACAACTTTAGGTGTTTGCGGTACAGTTTCAGCTTATACATCTCATGAAGAACAAATCATCGTGCATCCATTCCAATGGACATATGACATGATTGCGGACGAATGTGAACAGGTATTAGGACCTAACGGTTTTGACGGTGTTCAGATTTCACAGCCTGCAGAGCATCTCAACAAAAAGGAAGTGTGGTGGTCTGTTTATCAGCCGGTTAATTTTAAAAACTTTACAACAGTGGCCGGTAATGAGCAGCAACTTCGTTCAATGATTAAGCGTTGTAATGATGCCGGTGTGAGGGTATATGTTGATGCGGTATTCAATCAGCGTGCAAGTGATTACTTTACTCATTACGGTACTGCCGGAAGTTATTTTGATTCCGGTAAAATGCAGTATCCGGATATGGGACCAGAGGATTTCAACAACTACGGATGCTCAATTGACTATTCGGACAGATGGAAGGTTTATCACTGTGCTTTGAATGGTATGCCTGATTTAAATGTACTTAGAACAGAAACTCAGGACAAAATAGCTGATTATCTTAAAAATCTGCTGAGCATGGGTGTGTACGGCTTCCGTGTAGATGCGGCTAAACACATGCAGCCTGAAGGAATTGCTGCAATTTTGGCAAAGGTAGGCAACCCATTTACATACCTGGAAGTGATAGGTGCAAAAAATGAGGCTGTTCAGCCAGGCGATTACACATCTATTCCTAACTCGGTAGTGACAGAATTCAGATACTGTCCAACAATGCAGAATAATATCAAAAATCCTAAAGTATTACTGGATATGGCTGACAACTGGTTCGATGTTTACAGTGACGGTGCAGAAACTTTTGTTAACAATCATGATAACGAAAGAGGTTCAGCCGGTACCACCTACATGAACTACAAAGATCCAAGATACAGTATTGCCCAGTCTTTCCTGGTGGCATGGCCGTACGGTAAGGTTCGTCAGGTATATTCCGGATATCAGTTCACAGAGCATGATCCTGCAGGTCCTATCGGCGCTGACAGATGCGAGGGTGGCTGGAACTGTGATCACCGTGTATCAGTAGTATTGAATGCAGTAGGTTTTGCACGTGCAACCCGCGGATACGGCGTATCATACAAGGGTGCAAGCGATGACGGCAAGGTAATCTGGTTCACCAGAACTCAGGCGATACTCCTATTACATGGACATTCGATACTCATATGCCTGACGGCGAATACTGTGAAATTCTGCAGCAGCCTGAAAAGTGTGGCGGTCAGCAGATTACAGTTAAGAACGGTAAAGCAGAAATCATGGTTTACGATAAATCTGCGGCCGCAATCTGTATAGATGATTCCGGAAATGGTTTCTGCGGCGGTATTGTTCCTCCTCCTGTTCCTTGCGAGCAGACCGGCACATGCGTAGATCCTGAATTATACTTTGTTGGTACAACCAACGGCTGGAAGCATGAAAAGATGACTTATGCCAACGGTGCATGGAAACTTCAGGTACAGTTAACTGGCCAGGGTGATGCCAACGGACCTCAGCGTTTCAAACTTACTTCAACTCCTGACTGGAAGAACGATATTTGGGGTGACGGTGGCAACGGCTCATTATGTAAAGATGAAGTTAAATGCCCGGATATTGTAACAGACAAGCAGGGTGCATATACTCTGGTTGTTACCAAGAACGGCATGAACTGGGAACTGGTGTCTGAATATACAAATCATAAACCAGTTGCATCCTTTACTTCATCTGCAAACGGAAGAACCGCAACATTTACCAATTCTTCAAGTGATGAAGACGGTGACGATCTGTCATATCAGTGGAATTTCGGCGACAATGAAACTTCAACCGAGGCAAATCCTGTTCATAAATATGCCAAGGGCGGTGTCTACACTGTTACACTTACAGTAGATGACGGTCAGGAAACAGATGAGAAGACTGTACAGATTACAGTTGAAGAACCGGAATGCTCACCGAATGTTGATGCATTGTATTTTGCCGGCACAGCAAACGGCTGGACTCATGATGCAATGACTTTTGATTCCAAACTCTGCAAGTGGACAATTGACCTGAATCTTACCGGAGAAGGCGACAGCAACGGAGCTCAGCGTTTCAAGGTAACTTCCGCTCCAAACTGGAACGGCAAGGTTTACGGTTCACAGAATGGCACTACATTGTGTGATAATCAGTCCAAGTGCGGTGATATCCAGATTTCACAGAAGGGTAACTACAAGCTTGCTGTGGACGATCAGAACATGACCTGGTCCTTAACTTCCAACGGAACTGTATACATTGCACCGACCAGAGATGCCATGTACTATGCGGGTACCACAAACAAATGGTCACACCAGAAGATGTCATACAATTCACAGACAGGCGACTGGGAAATCACTCTTGAACTGACAGGTGCAGGTGACAGCAACGGAGCTCAGCGCTTCAAGGTAACATCTTCAGCCAACTGGAACGGAACTGTATGGGGAGATGCGGGCGGAAACAGTCTGTGCAGCAATCAGGCATCATGCGGTGACGTATTCATCGGCGAAACCGGTACCTATGTGCTGAAGGTTAATGACAAGAGCTTGACCTGGGTACTTGATGCCAAGTAGGAGATAGAACGGAAATCTGTAATTGATTTCTGAAATGACAATATGAAGGGCTCATTTTCGAAACTGAAAATGGGCCTTTTTATTTATGTGTAGCCTGATAATTCCGAATTTTCCCGCAAGTCAGCCTGAATTCATGTTGATATCAGTGTTAAAGCCCGAATTCCGTAAACAGAAGAGAAAATATAAAAACGATTTTTAATAGTATATGACGGTTATTCTGTGAAAAGGAAGTCATATATAACTAAAATGATAGGATGTAATTTAAACAGTTAGAATGATATTTGAACAATCCGATAGAAAAATATGCATAAAAATACAATGTGACGTACCTATCATTTTTGATCGGTATTTATACAATTTGTTTATAGATTCAATTATTTAATGTTAGTATATCAGTGCAAATTTTATGGCGTTTTTGAAAAAACAGAAAGTCTTAAAATTTAGATTTCATTTGTTTGTCAATTACCGTTGTACGGTATTAGGAGAAAATTTTTATGCAATTTAAAAAACTTGCATTATCAATTGCTGCTATCACAGCTCTAGGCGCTTTCACTTCCGCATCAGCTTATACATCTCATGAAGAACAGATCATCGTTCATCCGTTCCAGTGGACATATGACATGATTGCTGACGAATGCGAGCAGGTGTTGGGACCTAACGGTTTTGATGGTGTTCAGATTTCACAGCCTGCAGAACATATCAACAGACGTGATGTATGGTGGGCGGTTTATCAGCCGGTTAACTTCAAGAACTTCACAACCATGACCGGTAACGAACAGCAGCTGCGTTCAATGATCAAACGTTGTAATGCCGCCGGTGTTAAGGTTTATGCTGATGCTGTATTCAATCAGCGCGGTAATGCAGGAAATCAGGGTTTAGGCGGAAGCTATTATGATGCAAGAAGCTTCAAGTACCCAGATTTAGGACCTCAGGATTTCAATAACTACAACTGCAGCCCTAACTATGGAGACAAATGGTCTGTTCATAACTGCGCATTAAGCGGTATGCCTGACCTGAATGTATTAAATCCAGGCACACAGGATGTAGTTGCAAATTACCTCAAGACTTTAATGAGCATGGGTGTGTACGGTTTCCGTATTGATGCTGCAAAACATATGCAGCCTGAAGGAATTTCCGCAATTCTGCAAAAAGCAGGCAATCCGTTCTCTTATATGGAAGTAATCGGTGCTGGCGGAGAAGCTGTTCAGCCTCGCGATTATACCAATATTCCTAACACTGTTGTTACCGAATTCAAATACTGTCCTACAATGATGAACAATATCAACAATCCAAAAACACTGCTGAATATGGCAGACAACTGGTTTGATGTTGGCAGCGACGGTTCAGAAACATTCGTAGTTAACCATGATAACGAAAGAGGTTCAGCAGGTACTTCCTACCTGAACTACCACAACCCAAGATACAGTATCGCTCAGTCATTCCTGGTAGCTTGGCCTCAGGGTAAGATTCGTCAGGTATATTCAGGATATCAGTTCTCATCTCACGATCCTGCAGGTCCTATCGGCGCTGACAGATGTCAGGGCGGCTGGAACTGTGATCACCGTGTATCTGTAGTATTGAATGCAGTAGGTTTTGCACGTGCAACCCGCGGATACGGCGTATCATACAAGGGTGCAAGCGATGACGGCAAGGTAATCTGGTTCACCAGATCGATACCCATATGCCAGATGGTCAATACTGTGAAATTCTGCAGCAGCCTGAAAAGTGCGGCGGCCAGCAGATCACTGTTAAAAACGGTAAAGCAGAAATCATGGTTTATGATAAATCTGCTGCTGCAATCTGTATAGATGATTCCGGCAAGGGTTTCTGCGGTGGTGAACCTGTATGTAAAGATCCAAACGGATGTCTACCTCCTGTTCCAAGCAAAGACTTATACTTTGTTGGTACAACAAACGGATGGAAGCACCAGGCTATGGAATGCGCCGACGGTACCTGCAAGATTCAGCTGCAGTTGACCGGTGCAGGTGATTCAAACGGAGCTCAGAGATTCAAGTTAACTTCTGCTGCAGATTGGAAACATGATATTTGGGGCGACGGTGGCAACGGTTCATTATGTAAAGATGAAGTTAAGTGCCCGGATATTGTAATTACCGAACAGGGAAGTTACACATTGACTGTTGATACAGCATCAATGACCTGGAAATTGACTTCTGGTTCAGATAATCATGCACCAGTTGCTGAATTCAACCACTCAACCAATGGTTTGACAGCTAACTTCAAGAACAAATCTCATGATGAAGATGGTGATGGTTTGTACTTCAGTTGGGATTTCGGTGACGGTCAGGTTTCTGATGATGCTGAACCAAGTGTTACCTATTCTCAAGCCGGTACCTACACTGTTAAGTTGACTGTTAGCGACGGCAAGGAATCAGCCAGCACTGAACAGCAGGTTACTGTAAGTGAAGTTGCATGTTCACCAAAGAATGATGAATTATACTTCGCAGGTACAGCCAACGGCTGGACTCATGATGCAATGACCTTTGATACCGAAGCTTGCAAGTGGTCTATTGAACTGAATCTTACCGGTGCAGGCGACAGCAACGGAGCTCAACGCTTCAAGGTTACATCCGCTCCTAACTGGAAAGCCAAGGTATATGGTTCTAAAGACGGAAAGACCTTATGCAGCGATCAGTCAAAGTGCGGCGACATCAAGATCTCTCAAAAGGGTAACTACAAGTTATTAGTTGATGATAACGCCCATACCTGGGAATTTGTAGAAAACGGCGGTAACTATATTGCTCCAACCAGAGATGCAATGTACTATGCCGGTACAACAAACAAATGGTCTCATCAGAAGATGTCATACAATTCACAGACCGGTGACTGGGAAATTACTCTTGAATTAACCGGAGCTGGTGACAAGGGCGGTGCACAGCGCTTCAAAGTAACCTCTTCAGCTAACTGGAAAGGTACAGTATGGGGCGATGCAGGCGGAAACAGCCTCTGCAGCAACCAGGCATCATGCGGTGACGTATACATCGGCGAAGTTGGTACCTATGTATTAAAGGTTAATGATAAGAACTTAACTTGGGTGTTAGATCCTAAATAAGTTGGATAAATAACCTTAACAAATAAGTTATATTGAAGATCTCATCAAATGATGGGATCTTTTTTTATTTGCTGTTATAAAATTGTTTTATATTGGTCTTTCTTAAATCAAACTGATCCTGGTTCTTTTAAATACAATCAATTTATAATGCATAATATTTTGAACAGATGAATCAGTAAAAAATTAAATTAAAAATAAAATTTGTATAATTTAATAAATATAAATAAATATAAATATAAATATAAATAAATATAAATAATATAAAAATATAAATAATTAAATAATAATTTAATTATTAAATTAAATAAAATATTATTTAATATTATGAAAGAATTTATTAATTATTATTATTATATATAAAAATATTTTTGTTCAATATCTACTGCCGGACACATATTTTTACACAAATTTAGTTATAATTTAGATAATTACAGAATTTATGACGGGTGATTCAGATGTTTGACAGTATTATCGAAGGATTAACGGATTCTATTACTGACAGTGTCAATAGGCTTTTTGACAAAGAGATAAGAATCGGAGTTACCGGATTGTCCCGAGGGGGCAAGACTGCGTTTATTACATCTTTGGTCAATACTTTCCTGAATTTCGGAAATGAAGGGATGTCTGATCGGCTTTCAAGATTTTCTGCATATGATAAATCAGGAATTTTTTATGGCGGAATTGCTCCCAACCATGATTTATCTGTGCCTCAGTTTCCTTATCAGGAATGTTATGATGCCCTGGTGGCTTCAAATCCTCAGTGGCCGACTCCTACTGACAATATCAGTGAAATAAGACTGGAAATTAAATTCCGGGATGATCGGATTTTTGTTCCGGGGGAACATCGCAATTTATTTATAGATATATGGGATTATCCCGGTGAATGGCTGATGGATCTGATGCTGCTGAATATGTCTTACGAACAATTCAGTAAAAAGATGCGGGAGCAGGTTAAAAAGTTAACGGCTGTAGTTGATTCAACATCAAAACTTTTTGATTACAGGGGTAAACTTAAACCTAATGAACCCGTAGATCATAAGCAGCTTAAATCAGTTGTCGGCACTTATGTTGACTGGCTTAAACAGTGCAAGCAGAGAGGTTTTGCCTTAATTGTTCCAGGAAGGTTTGTTCTGCCTGGTAATCTGGAGGGAGCCCCGATTATCGAGTTTGTTCCATGGTTATGGGAAGATTTTGTACCTGATTCCCGCAGCGATAGCCTTTACAATACCATGAAATTCCGTTATGAAAATTATCGAGAAAAAATTGTTAAGAAATTTTACAGTGATTCATTTTCCAAGCTTGATCGACAGATTATACTGATTGATTGTTTCAAGGCTCTTCAGGGAGGAAAGGAAACCTACAACAATATCAATGACACTTTTGAGGTTCTTCTGAATAATTTCAATTACGGCTCAAACAACATTCTGTCACGCATTTTCAGTCCCAATATTGATAAGGTGATTTTTGCCGCAACAAAGGCTGATCAGATAACCATTGACGAGCAGAAGAATCTTTTAAGTCTGCTGAAATCCATGGTTACCTCCGCATCCCGCAAGGTAAGGGGAGAAGGTTCCAACTGCCAATATATGGTTCTGTCATCAATAGCGGCGACCAGGTGTAAAATGATAAATCACAGAGGTGACAATATTCAGGTATTGTCCACTGATTATGAAGACGATAAATCTTATTATCCGGGCGAGATACCGCCGAACTGGTCCCAGGAAAGCATGGAGGCTTATCAGAAATATTTTAAATTCAAGGAATTACGCCCGCCTAAACTTAGTGCAGGCGATCCTGTTCCGAATATGAATATGGATATTATGCTTCAGTACATTTTAGGAGACAAGCTATGAAACAGTATAAGGCAGGCTTTGAACTGGATGATCAGGAAGAGGTGCAGAAGCAGTCGCCAGACAGCAGCAGAACTGCCGGAGATGATGCCGGCGTCGCTGTTTTCAGCTATAAAAAAGGCTTTACTCTTGATCAGGAGCCTGAGCAGGCGCGGGTTATTACTGTTTCCGATGTGGATCCTTCAAATCTCACCACACTTGAATTTGCCGAAGAAGATGACTCTTCCGATGATGAAATCCGTACCAGGTTCTGGAGCAGCCCTCTGTTATGGATATTAATGCTGGTAATAGTTCTGGGCGGTCTTCAGGTGTATCAGCTTCTTGTTTCAGCTTTTAATCAGAGTTTAATTGCCGGAGGAGCCTGGTCAGTCGGTTTGTCCGTTGTCATGACTTTCGTGTTTTCTGCGGTTTTCAGGGAACTGCATTCAGTATGGATGCTTAAAAACAGTGATAAAAACAGAATGCAGATCAGACGTATTCTGGAAACAGGCAGCGGACAGGAGGCAATCAGCCTGTGCCGCAATATGTATAAAAATGTATCCGGAATCAGTGAGCAGTCCTATCAGACTTTTCTTAAACGTGTTCAGCCTCATTTTTCTCCGGCGGAAGTCTTTGAAATGTATGAAAATGTGATTCTGCAGGAACTGGATCGCAAAGCTAAAAACATTGTAATAAAAAGATCCCAGGAAAACGGAGTTGTGGTTGCATTAAGTCCGATTGCCTGGCTTGATATGGCTTTTACTGTGGCAAGATCTCTGCGCATGATTCGTGAAGTTGCCGAAACATATGGTTATCACTGCGGTTTGTGGGGACGTCTGCAGCTTTATCGTAAAATCATCAAAAATATAATTTTCATAGGTATAACCGATCTTGCAACCGATGCAATTATGGATTCAATCGGAGCTGAAACCTTTGCCAAATTAAGCGCAGCGGTAGGTCAGGGACTTGCCGCAGGAATTTATTCAACACGTCTTGGTTATATGACTATAAAGGCTGTTCGCCCGATCCCTATCTCAAAAAGGGTTGTGACATTGGCTGAACTGCGTAAAAGCATGGTGGCAGGTGCGCTAGACGTTCTAAAAAAACGTGACGATCAAGGTAAAAAATAATTTTTCATATCGTAAGAAAAAAAAGCAAACCGTAAAGTACGGTTTACGTTTTAATGAGGTAAATTATTCGTTTTGTTTAATTCAGCAGATTCATGCGCTCGGAGAGCATAATTACAGAACTTCTTGGCTGAACCACGTATTCTCCGGTAACCTGAATCTGATCTTTTGCCAGAGGCGTATGGTCGTTCGGACCTGCAATTGAAGTATCAACGACCTTATACCAGCTGTTGATATTGGTATTAGGAACATTCGGAAGTTCCAGTTTAATCGGCTCCCAGTATGCATTGAAAAATATGTAGACGTAAACCTTGTGTGTTACCGAGTAATATGTCATTCCAATGGAATGGGAGTCATAACTGAAATCCGGCAGATAAGGTTTGGCGCCGTGCAGGCAGAACTGATTGAAACGGATGCTATCCTCAAGGGTATAAATTTCCTGAGCCTGCGGAGGAACATTCTGGGATCTTATTCTGGTAACCTTCCTGGTAAATTCAAACATTTCCTTCTGTCGTGCATTCAGGTTCCAGTTCATATAGGATACATCGTTGTCCTGACAGTATGCATTGTTGTTTCCGTGCTGGGTTCTCAGAATTTCGTCGCCCATGGTGATCATCGGCGTACCGAGAGAAATCATGTTCATAAGCATGAAGTTCTTGGACTGCTTGAGGCGCAGATCGTTGATTGTCTTGTTTTTGGTTTCTCCCTCTGCACCGTGGTTCCAACTGAAATTGTAATCGGAGCCGTCTCGGTTATCCTCCATGTTTTCCTCGTTGTGCTTTTTATCGTAGCTTACCAGATCCCACAATGTGAAACCGTCGTGGCAGGTTACAAAATTAAGACTCTTGTACGGATCGAAGGCAAAAGAGGTATAAATGTCAGGACTTCCCATGATTCTCTGTGCAAGTACCTTGACCTGATCAGGATCGCCCTTAACAAATCTTCTTGCCACATCTCTGAACTGTCCGTTCCACTCGCGCCAGCGGTCACCGGGCAGATTTCCCACCTGATACAGACCTGCAGCATCCCATGCCTCTGCGATAATCTTAATGTTGGCAAAGCGGTAGTCGTTGTCTATGGCGAGCAGTGTAGGAGCCTCGGCCTGAGGTACTCCCTTCTGATCTCTTGACAGGATTGACGCCAGATCGAAACGGAATCCGTCCACATGCATTTCCTGAGTCCAGAATAGAAGGCTGTCAAGAATGATTTTCTTTGCCACCGGGGTGGTAGCATTGAAGGTATTGCCGCAACTGGTGAAATTGAGATATTCGTTGTTCTCGTTCATCAGATAATATTCTTTATTGCTCAGACCTTTGAAACTGAAGGTAGGACCGCCGTCTCCAGATTCAGATGTATGGTTGTAAACGACATCAAGATATACTTCAATATTGGCTTTATGAAGTGCTTTAACCAGATCTCTGAACTCATTGATCGGTCCGGACAGTGATTTGTCGGAACTGTAACCCTCGTGAGGAATGAAAAAACTTATAGGATCGTATCCCCAGTAGTTGGTGCGGTCTGAGTCTGCAACATGATTGTCAAACTGAAAAACAGGAAGCAGTTCAATGGCTGTAACGCCGAGTTCCTTGAGATACGGAATTTTTTCTATAATACCTGCATAGGTACCGCGTTTTTCCGGAGTTACCTTTGAACTCGGATGGGCGGTAAATCCCTTCACGTGCATTTCATAAATAACGGTGCTTGACAATGCAGTATTCGGATGGCGATCGTCCTCCCAGTCATATTTTTTATAATCGATAACCACGGATTTCGGACAGCAGTGAAGATTTGATCCTGCCATCATGTTTGCGATGCGGGAATAGTTATCCGGAAAAATTATACGTTTGCAGTATGGATCCAGAAGAACCTTGGTAGGATCGAAACGCTGTGCAGGATCCTGCCGGAAAACCTTTACGACTCTCCATGCATACAGCTGACCTTCGGTAATACCTTCAACAAATACATGAAAGTAGTAGCTGGTACGATGATCTGAAGCCGGAAGTTTTATAACTGCAGGAGAAAGATCGGTCGGTGACTTGAATAGAAGGAGTTCAAGCTGCTTGGCGTATTTGCAGTATATGGCAAAGTTTACACCGCCGTTTTCGATAGTGGCACCCAGTTCCATGCAGTGTCCCTTTCTGATTACTAGTTTTTTATTCATAGATCCCCGCATTGATATCAATCTGACCATACTTTCAATTTTAAAGAAAAAAAGAAGTGCAAAAAATTACAACCTATCACGATTTTTACATGGTAGATTGTAATTATTTGATCCGGTTAAAGATTTTTGAATAAAAAACTTTTGAATATTAAGTTACATGAATTTAAGATTCTTAAGTTCACTCAGTTCTGCAAGCTGCTTTTCCATCTGGTTTGAAAGTACAGGGAACCTTCTGAAAGTTTTGGGATCCGCGCTGTCCTGTTCAATATGGAAACTTACCGCAAGCCTTTCGCGTTTCCACTGATTGCGGCAATAGAGACGGTAATATTTGATTACGCTCGCCTTCAGCTGTTCAAAGGAAAATGTTTTGGCGAAACTGCCTCGCATCAGATGAACAAGAACGTCCTTTGGCATAAGATTCAGCGTCTGTGAAAGTTTTCTGATTTCATCTAGTAGCGGATAAGGCATCAGATCGCTTTCATCAGTCTGTTCAACCGGACGCAGTTCCGCGGTAGGCTGCTGTTCAACCACGTAGGAAATGTCGGAGATGGTGCATGTATCATCCGTATCCTGAAGTGCCAGACCGTGTTCCATAATGTAGCGGTTGATTTTCAGAATTCTGGATTTGCTGATGCCGCCGATCGGCGATATTACACCGGAGGTGTCGCCGTCCATGGTGCAGTAGCCGACTGAAGCCTCAGATAAATTCGAGGTTGCAACCAACAGTTTGTTGAATTTGTTGGCCAGCATCCAGATTCCAGGTGATCTCACGCGGGCCTGAATGTTCTGCAGTGTCAAATCGTCGCGTTCCCAGCAGAGTTTCTGATCTTCAGGAAGAAGGTTGTTTACCAGATTTTCATATCCTTCAACCAGATCGCTGATAGACCATGAATAGTGTCTTGCACCGATGCATTCAGCAAGTTTTGCTGCAGCATTGAAGGTTACATCTCCGCTGTGCTTTGACCCCTGGTAAAGTGTGATCAGAACAAGAGGCATTACCTCGGCACGGATGTAATCCCGGTATGTTCTGTACTGATCTGAATTATATGGTTTTGGTTTCAGACGGCAGTCCGCCAGAACCTTCAGATATTTTTCATGTCCAAGGGAGTATATTGCCTGCACCTGGGCATAGTAGATCATGCAGGCGCACAGTGCTGAATCGGCGCCGCCGGACAGACTCAGTGCAAAGCCGCTGGTTCTGGTTTTGCGCATGAAGTCCCATAGTCCCAGAGCGACTGTTCGGCAGACTACATATTCCTCCACCTCTGTATCAGGTTCACAGCATGTAATGACAGGATCTTCCGGAACTTTGAATGAAAATCCGTTTTCCACGATACGGTTAAGATCTTCTGTAAGAAGTGTCTCCGAGGAGATGATTCTGTTATTGCGGTTTTCATCCAGATCCACCACGGCATTGTAGGTGGCGCATTCCCTGAAACTCAGGCGTTCCGAGTGCATTACGATTCTGCCGTTGCTGGCAATCATCGAGTCGCCGTCGTATACCGCTCTTCCCGCTTCGTTGCCGGAAAGATTGGTATAGGCATAAACGCAGCAGTATGCTCTTGAACCGTCCTTTACAAAGTTGCGGCGGATTTCCTGCTTGCCGATGCTGAAATGCGATGCTGAAGGATTGAGAATGATATCCACATTGCGGGTATACAGTTCATTGCCTGGACGATGCGCCACCCAGGAATCTTCACAGATCTCAAATCCGATGCGTACACCGTCAATCTGATAGAAAATATCTCCGATGGGAACAGGCTCGGTGTATCCTTCAATCCAGTTTTCAAGAACTCTTGCCTTGCCTCTCGGCCACGGCGCAAACCACCGGTGTTCATAATGAATACCGGTTCTGGCAAGAAACTGCTTGCAGGTAAGACCCAAAATCTTTTTTCTGGAAAGCAGCGCGCACGCATTGTAGATCTGTCCTTCGTACCAGATCGGCAATCCGGCCGCAACAAGCATTCCCTCGGGAATAGCCTTCATTATTTCAGGCAGGTACCGTGGTATTGACTGCAGAAACGACTGAACGTAAAACAGATCTTCGCATCCGTATCCTGAAATACACAGTTCAGGAAGCAGAAGCAGATTGGCCTGCTGCTGTTCCGCAGCTGCAATGCATTCCTTTATCAGGGAAACATTGGTATCTAAATCAACAGGTATGGTGTTGATTACACCTGTCGAGATGGAAAAAAAATGTGGCATTTTCATTTAACCGTTTTATTTTTTATTTAACTACTAGAATTTTGAGCGAATTGGTTGAACCTTCCTCTCCGGTGTTGTCGCCGAAGGTGATTATTACCTTGTCGCCGCTGTGCAGGTAACCGAGCTCCTTGCATTTGTCCAGTGCATTCTGGCTGATTTCCTTGCGGGTCAGGTTAGGACCGTCACCTGTGAAATAAATCGGAGTAACACCACGGTAGAGCGCAACCCAGTTCAATGTTTTTTCATTTCCGGACAGTGCATAAATCGGAATATTGGAACGCAGACGCGACATCAGCTTCGGTGTTCCTCCGGTCTGAGTCAGAGCCACAATTCCTTTGATGCCGTCAAGATGATTTGCTGCATACATCGCCGACATGGCAATGGTTTCCTCCGGAGTCGTGAACTGACGATCTACGCGGTAGCTTGAAATTACCATGGAAGGATCCATTTCGGCACCTGCAAGAACCTCCGACATGGCCTGAACTGTTTCAACAGGATATTTGCCAACGGCTGATTCCGCGGAAAGCATTACAGCATCGGTACAGTCAAGCACGGCGTTTGACACGTCCATAACCTCAGCACGGGTAGGCAGAGGCGCATTGATCATGGATTCCATCATCTGGGTTGCGGTAATAACCACACGGTTGTTGCGGCAGGCAAGCTTGATCAGACGCTTCTGAACACCCATCAGGTTAGGATCTCCGATTTCAATACCCAAATCTCCGCGGGCAACCATGATTACATCGGTGGCCTGGATGATTTCAATCATGTTTTCGTCGGAACTTACAGTTTCAGCACGTTCAATTTTCGCAACGATTTTTGCTGTTGAACCGGCCTGGGTAATCAGTTTGCGGGCGTATCTGATGTCATCGCCGTTGCGAGGGAAGGAAACAGCCAGATAATCAACACCGATTTGAGCTGCAAGAAGAATATCCTTCTTGTCCTTTTCGGTCAGTGCCTTGGCTGAAAGTCCGCCGCCCTTCTTGTTGATTCCCTTGTTGTTGGACAGATAGTTTGCAACAGTAACGGTGGTGTTGATGCGGTTGCCCTTGATATCGGTAACCACAAGCTGAACCTTGCCGTCATCAAGAAGCAGAATATCGCCGGACTTAACGTCGTTAGGCAAATCCTTGTAGTCGATACCAACTGCGGTTTCGTCTCCTGCAAGCGGTTCAAGATCTGCATCAAGAGCGAAACTCTGACCTTTCTTAAGCAAAACCTTTCCGTCCCTGAAGGTCGAAACCCTGATCTTAGGACCCTGCAAATCTCCCATGATAGCTACATAGCAGCCGAGCTTTTTGGCAATGTCGCGTACCTGCTGCGCACGTTTGAGATGATCGTCCGCCACCGAATGAGAAAAGTTCAGTCTTACCATGTTAACGCCTGATTTAATCATCTGCTCCAGTACGGCAGGATCGTCGGTTGCCGGACCGAGTGTTGCAACGATTTTTGTTCTTTTGTACATAATTGTGGATCCTAAATTTACATTTGAAATTATTACCAGCGGGTCAGCAGAGATACAAAAAACTTCTCTGAAGTGCCCGCCATGTATGAAAGTTTGTTACGCCGTCTTTACATGCAGCCGGGCAACGACCGGCCGAGGCGACCGCAGGCAAAGTCACGGTGAAAAAACTCCGTTCCTTCTATTATAAAAGGATTTGCCGAAAGTTTGTATGATCAGATGTTCACAATGCGTAAATAAACGCCTGTAAAAATGTATTTTGTCTGCTGAAAAAGCAAAAACTGAAAAATAGTGCAGAGAAGCCGCGGTCGTTCCAGAGGTACGGAAAGGCGCATTAATCATAAAAAAGCGCCCGGCCGTTTGGCTGAGCGCGCTGGATTCGATAACTGTCCGGATGTTACAGCTGTTTCTGTGCAATACGCTGAATTTCGTTGATGTCGGTCGCAATCAGAAGTGCAGCCCACAGTGAGAGCTGTGTTTCCTCTGACTGGATAGTCGGAATGCACAGGAAGTTCAGATCATGGATATAGAATGACTGATCAGGCTGATTTGATGCTGTTCCGTCCGGGTTGATCTTGTTAAAGTGCTTGCAGGTATGGAACTTGTCCAGGTTAACATCCTTATCAAGAATAAATGATACCACCATGCGGACCTGAACGTCGTCGTAACCGTCGGAAACCGCGCGGGTATGTTCATTGAAGTAGTTCAATGTAAAGAAACTCTTGTCATGCCACCACTGCAGATACGGAATTTCTTCATCCAGGAGAATTATTTCTGACACCTTGCCGTCCAGAACCGCCTTGATGCAGAAACCGGTTATGTTTTTGAATTCACCTTTCTTTATTGTCTTGTCTGCTACTAGAGAAGATGCAATCTCGCTTACTTGGATGTTCTCAATACTTTTTACACTTTGACCTGGTAAATCATTGAGCAGGGCATTGAGGAAACGATCCATGTATCCATCTTCAGTTAAACTTAACCAAATATCATTATTGAGCGTAAGCAAACTTTCTTCTGCCATTTCTTTCACCTTTTATATATATGCTCTAATGTTTTTAAACTATAAAATCACTGCCGACTATTTTAACAAAAAACACCGCGCTGTATAAATTTTTTTGAATTTATTCTTACGATAGTGTGATGTTTTTATAATTTTAGAGATGAATGACAATAAATTATTGATTGAATTAATATTTTTAAGCTGATTTTGCTCTTTATATGGACAATGTTAAGTTGCACTTCGCACAGGAGTTCCTGTCTTAATTTTATTAACATATGATCAGCTTCATACGCAATCAGAGGTTACCCTGCTGTTGACCGTGACGTGCACTGCTGCATTCATCGGAACCGAGCATTGAGCCTCATTGTTCAAACCGTATAAAATTTTAAAATTTTAATGAAAAAACGGGTGGTTTTGAGTAATATATGCACTATTGATAGTTTGTTTTATGGAGATTGAATAAAGTGTTAACCAGAGGTGCTTTCTACCTTTTGACAATGGCCGGCGTACTGGTTGTTGTAGGTGTTGTGGCAAATATTATTTTTGCCGTCTGCGGTGTGCAGATGGATCAGATGTCATTCCTTTCACTGATGGGTATCTGTACTGTTATGGGTTTCGGCGGATCGATTATCAGTATTTTCATGTCCAAAACACTGGTAAAGAAACAGATGGGCGTGCAGATTATTACCCATCCTTCAAGCGAAAATGAAAAATGGCTTGTGGAAACGGTTGCCTTCCTTGCAAAGGAAAAGGGTGTAAAGATGCCAGAGGTCGGTATTTATCCTGCTGACGAGATGAATGCCTTTGCAACCGGCTGGAACAAAAACGATGCTCTGGTGGCGGTAAGTACCGGTCTGTTCAATCAGATGTCCCAGGAGGAAATCGCCGCTGTGCTCGGTCACGAAATGTCCCACGTATCGAACGGCGATATGGTTACCATGGGTTTGGTGCAGGGTGTTACCAATACATTCGTATATGCTCTGTCCTATATATTCTCTTCCGTAATTGCATCAAAGATGAGTTCCGGCAACAGAAATGCGTCTCATGCGACATATTATATGATTTCATCTGTGCTGCAGACCGTTTTCGGCGTTATTGCCACTGCGGTTGTTATGTGGTTTTCCCGCTGGAGAGAATATCATGCCGATGCCGGTGCCGCCAAGGTATACGGTTCACAGGCCATGATCAATGCTCTTACAGCGCTGCAGACAGCTTCACAGAGAACCTCTTCACTGAAGAAGGTAAGAAGATCAGACAATATGAACGCTTTATGCATCAGCGTTCCTGCAAATATCGCTGAACTGTTCGCGTCTCATCCGACAATTGAAAAAAGAATTGCAGCATTAAGGAAACTGCCTTAACCGCGGCGGACTGTTCCCTGTATTTAGTCTGATAATGATAAGATTGCCATGTTTTTTTGTAAAAAATATGACAATCTTAATATTTTAATGATTCCTGTTTGATTAGAATTGAGAATCCTACGGAAGTTTGTCGAGATTGTCCCGGATTTTAATTGATAGGTGTTAATTCATGTAAGGAGCCCGAATGGATACAAATCAGATTTATCCTCCGCTCAAGTCGGATCTGCACACCCATACTCTTTGTTCGGACGGTAAATTATCACCGGTTGAATATGTTGACTATGCTCTGGGACGCGATATCAGAGTTATTGCCTTAACCGATCACGACAATATGAATGCTTGGGAGCCGATTCGGAGGTATATCAGGGAAAAGGAGCTGCCTTTAAGAGTTATTCCCGGAATTGAAATTTCATCAACATGGATTGAAGGTTCCTGTCCGTATCAGATCCATGTTGTGGGTCTGAACTGCGATCCTTCCAACGTCAGACTTCAGGAAACAATCAGGGAAAACAAGGAAAAACGTGATTTTCGTGTAAAGGATATTTCTGAAAAACTGGTTAAATGCGGTGTTGATGCCGGAGATCTTGCGGATTATCTGCAGGTTTTTCTGGATCGCAGCACTTTTATAACCAGAAAACATTTTTCAGATTATCTTGTTAAGCACCATTTTGTTTCCGACAATGCCAGGGCTTTTGAAAAGTATCTCGGCAAGGGCTGTCCGGCCTACTGCAAAGTTCAGTGGAATTCCGTGGCCAATGCTGTAGATGTCATCAGGGCTGCAGGCGGAATTCCTGTTCTTGCCCACCCTATGCGCTACAAGGAACTGAACAGGAAAACAAAATACCGCGACAGGCTGATAGATCATTTTGCGGAAATCGGCGGTACCTCCATGGAAACAGCTCATCCTCTGATGAAAATTGAAGAAAAACTTATTGCACGTGATTATGCCAACGGGCATAACCTGTACTCTTCCTACGGATCCGATTTCCACGAAAAGAATGTTCCGGATCGGGCCATGGGAAAGGATTTATGGCTTGCAGCCCCGTCGAAACCGATCTGGGAGCATGAGCAGATTAAGGAATTTTTTAAATCATGAGTTCATTTATAACAATTCATCCCGAAAATCCTCAGGATCGCCTGATAAGACAGGTGGTTGATATCCTGCAGGATCAGGGCGTAATAATTTATCCAACGGATTCTGGATACGCGCTCGGCTGCATGCTCGACAACAAGTCGGGCATGGAACGCATATGCCGTATCAGATCTGTGGACAAGAATCATAATTTCACTCTGGTGTGTTCCGACATAGCAAATATTTCACAATATGCCAATGTTGACAATCAGCAGTTCAGACTGTTAAAGAAGTATACACCGGGACCTTATACCTTCATTCTCAGAGCGAGCAAGGAAGTGCCGCGCAGAGTAATGAACGACAAAAGAAAGACAATCGGTATCAGGGTGCCGAACAACAGAATCTGTGAAAGTCTGGTGTCCGCACTGGGAGAACCGATTATGTCAACCTCGCTTATCCTGCCGGAACATGAGGAATTTCTGCATGATCCTTATGAAATCCAGGAAATTCTGTCTCATGCTGTGGATGCTGTTGTGGACGGCGGTTATCTGCCTGAAAAACCTACCACAGTTGTAGATCTGATGGCGGAAGGCTACGAGGTGACAAGAGTGGGTGAAGGTGATCCGGCTCCGTTTATGAACTGATGGAAAACAACCTGGTCCGGCGCTGCAGTCTGACTGAAACGGATGCTGTTTGTCATTGTGATTAAAATATGTAGGCTCTGTTGTAATTATGTATTGATTATATCCTTGTTAACAATAATCATCAAACAGACTTTAAATTCCAAAATATTACTTGTTGTTTGAATTTTAAAA
>CACWLF010000049.1 GCA_902761645.1 uncultured Aeromonadales bacterium
TGATTTCCAGAATCCTTTCGTCTTTCTGTTTGCAGTTGGCAACAGTTACCGTCTTGAATATATTACCGGAGGATTTTCCTGAAAAATTATGCGTGAGCGGTGAGCCATGCAGAACCGCCTACTGCTGTGCAGGATTATTTTTCCGGAAAAAATCTGCATATTAACGGCAATTGTGGTTTATAATTCAATTGTTACGAAAATTTTATTGCAAGTCAGATGATAATGATTTTAAATTCCGGAATATTTTCATCTGAATTTTTTTATTGAAGGTAATGTTATGTTTTTAAGTAAAAAATCAGTTTTGTTCTCTTTGATGGCACTGACCGGTGCATGTTTATACGGTCAATGCCGGCCGATGTCGAGGAGAGTGAAAGGGAAGCCCAGACCGCGTCTGAATTTCCTCTCGGCAGATTTGCCATTTCAGATGACGAGGGTACCTTCTTCAATTACGGTGTATTTACCTGTGCAGGCAACGGAATTGCATACTGTGAAACCCTGAACCGCTCCAGACTGACAAAGGAGGAGGCTAAGCTTGCCGACGGTATTTCGGAAGTGGAGGGGGACTTTGAAATAAATTATGATCCCGAAGCCGGGCAGTACACCATGTCAGGCAATCTGTACGTAATGAGAACCTGCTATGTGTCAACAGCAAAGAACAGCAGTGATTACGGCAGTTTTGCTCCGCGTGAATGCACTTACAATTCATCGGCCAGACTGCTTAAATGTCCGATGGCGGATCCTTATGAATATTCGGGCGACGGTTCGGATATTACCGTTTATCTCGGTTTTGACGGCATGAACAGAATATTTATTGACAATATTGATTTCCGTTCAAATTTTGAAAACAATTCTGCAGCATGCGGAAATGCTCTCAAAAATGTTTATTTCAACAGAGAATCCAAGGAACAGTATCTGCACTCCAAATATCTGACAGCAAAACTTAAATTCATGCTGGCGGACGGCAGCATCAACCGTACCTGGAAGAACGCATCAGAAGGACAGCGCAAGGCTCTTAAGAAAAAACAGCTGGCATGGATCAAGGAAAAGGACAGGAAGTGCGGTCCTGTTACTATGAAGGGTCTTGAAGAGGATCTGATAGAAATGTACAAGTGCCAGACGGCCATGACCGAGGAGAGAGAGCGTTTCCTGGCTGAAATGCTTGGCGCTCTGTAATTCCTGCATACGGAAAAATTTTATTTTCACAGAAGAAAACATTCTTTATTGAGGTTGAGGGATCGGCGCAGGCCGGTTCCTTTTCTGCATTCAGAGCCTAACCCGCGCATTCATATGCTTTCATTCTTAAAATTCCTCTGCATATTATTTCCGTCCGCAGATCTTTCATTGTTTTAAATTCCAGAAATTGTAAATTTTTTTCTGAAAAATCAGATATATTCGTATTCCGTTTCACGGTAAAAGTTCTGTATTGAGTTTTTTTACGAATGAAAACCGGGATGTGGCGGTCTTAAACGTGATATTGATTAAGATTTGTGTAATGAACATGTTTTTTTGATCATTAATGAATCTTAAAAACTGTATAATCAGTGCAGTAGATTTATGAAGGAAATATGTTCTGCTTTTATGTTACCGGCTGCAATGCTGTTTTAAAGCAAAAAATATTTTCCGGCGTGTTTTTTTGTATTTTAATTTTTATTATTTTAAAGAATGGTTATGAATTCAATAAAAAAATTTGCCTCTGCCTCCTCAATGCTGCTGGTGGCATCGCTGATGTATATGCCTGAATGTCTTGCGGCAAAATCCACAGGAGCGGTTCCTGCACAGGACAGGGAAGTATACCGCGGTTTCCCTACCGGTCATTTCGCCTATCTGAGTTCCTTTGGCAATGGTTTAATCAGCAATCATAATACTTTTTTCTGCAGAAGCGACGGTATTGATTTCTGTATTCCCTTTGATATGTCAAAACTTAATGCCGAGGAAAAGAAATATCTTTCAGCGGCAAAAATGTACGGCGATGTAATCATTGAATATGACGAGAAGAATAAACAGTTCACCATGTCAGGACACATTCTGGTGCCTCCTTACTTCAGATTGACCACCGGTTTTGAAAACGGAACCTACGGCAAGTATACGCCGCGTCCCTGCACTCTTAAAACAGAGGAATCTCCGGTGCTACTTTCCTGCGAAATGATCAATCCCGAGGAATTTGCAAAAAATCCGAATTCCAAGTTTATTCTTCATTTTGCAAGCGAAAACAATGACCAGATTTATCTGAGGACATACACCTATCCTACTTATTTCAAGGATCAGGCCTTAAAGAATGTAGGTGTCATTCACGGCAAGATTCTCGACCGCGAGGAGGAGGATGACTACATTCACAATCAGTATGTTTCAGCAAAACTTGAATTCACTCTTGAAGATCGCATCCTCAATTCCACATGGAAGGGACTCAAGGATTCAAAGAAAAAGGCATTAAAGTCCGCTCAGATTCAGTGGATTAATGATAAAACCTCCAAATGCGGAACACCCAGGGACGGCATGAGTGAGAATGAACTGATCAATGTTTACAGATGCCAGTTTAATTACACCAGGGAAAGAAGCGAGTTCCTGGTGAACCAGTACTGACGGATAATATTTTAAAAATTTCTGCCGGAACTGTTCCGGCTGAACGACAGGAAATAAAAATGAGTTTCAAATTTAAAACACTGACTGCCGCGGCGCTTATGTCGCTGGGTTTATCGGTAAACGCAGGCTACGGCTATACCGTTGATCCGAATATGACTGAGGAACAGTTAAACAGAACAATCAAACAGGCCGAATATCATGTAAAGGAGTTTGAAAAAGAGGTTGAACTCCAGCACGGCGGCGACAAGACGAGATATATCAACAAGCAGAATGCACTTGATCGTGTTCAGGCTCTTAAGCTTGCCTATCCTGACAATCCTGAAATCGAGAAGCTTTTCCAGCGCACCAAGACGGCTCTTATGAAAAGCAAGGGCGATTATGCGACCGTGGATCCCGCATGGCTTAAATACAGGGTCGACGAGGAAAATCTCCGTAAAAAGATTTCCGCTCTGGGCGACGAGGAATGGAACAGGATTCTTGCATCATCCGTAGATCCTGCCAAAATCGTTGCAAAGGAATTTCCGGCACCTGATCCAAAGAAAGTCAGCATTGAAGATCTGAAGGGCAGTTTTGTGGTTCTTACCGATGTCGAATATCCGAACAATCAGTTTTACGGCGGAACCGGCGAGTACATATGGCACGGCAAACCGTCATCCGGCTATTACTTTGTTCTGCTTGACGGCAGACACTGGATCGGACCGTACGAGGCTGTAAAGCGCTACCGCCGTCTTGTTGATTCGTCTCTGGCAGATGTTACCAAATTCACCATTCTCGGAAAAATCACCGACATTACCGCTGAAATTCCTGCCGCCGGCGAGGAAAAAAACGGCAGATATGAAATGGGCTGGGTAGTGGAGCCGGTTGCGGTGAAGGTTCCCGATCATGTGGTTGCGGTTTACGATGAGAAGGCTGACAGCTCGGGAAGGTTTATCGGAGAGGAGCATGTTGCACAGATCAAGGACAGCTGGTATACGGTTAAAAGCATTCCGGCCGATGTTAAACCTGAACGACTGATGGAAATCTTCATGACAGCCATCAAGGAAAAGAATTACGATCTTTATCTTGACTGCATAGATCCTGAACGCAAAAAGACTCCTACCGCATTGTCGCTGATTAAATATCACTGGGATCTTCATCAGGAGAGATTTTTACGTGAATACGTTCATGCCGTTATGGACAAAGCCAAAATCTACACCACCAGGGGCTTCGATGAAGGCAATGAACAGGAGAATTTCTTCCTCGACGATGATCAGAAGGATATTCTCCGCAAAACACAGGGTGAACAGGTTCAGAGAGCCGAGGTGGAAAGCAGGGCATATGATCAGAACGGAAAACAGCTTGGATCTCCTCATCCTCATTTCCTGATTAAACGCGGTGCCGGACGCTGGTATGTTAGTGATTATGCAGCAAGATTTTAAGAGGATAAGAGATGAAATTTAAATTTTTGACCAAAAGCTTAACAGCGGCTGTTTTTGCTGCTTCCGTGATGATTCCTTCCGTTTCCGATGCATATATTTCCGGAAACAAAATGCTGGTGAAATATCAGGATTTTAAAAATGCATTCAATCAGAATGCCGGCAGCATAGGAAGATCTCTTTCCGTAAGCACCGTTTCTGTTCTCGATTTCGAGAAAGCGGGCAATTCCCTGCGTCTTGCGATTTTTTCACCCGTATATCCCGACAATGTCTATGATATGGATTTTGATGATCAGGAATATATGAATATCCAGGATGTGCTTTATTACGGACAGGAATTCGATGCGCTGAGACATGAATTAATCGCTTTCAATGAAAGTCTCTTTACCGGCAATGTCATGAAATTCCTTTCAGAAACCTATCTTTCCTTCAAATATATGGACGAGAAGGGGGATGAATTCATCAGGTTCATGGAAGAGGTTGATACCGGTGTGGAAAAATGCATTAAATATTCCGCCACCATGCCTGAACAGGTAGGCCGCGGCAAGGTTCCGCAGTTTTCTGATGCGCTCGGCTATGAAGGTTCATTCCTGTTTCAGTATACCCCGGCACTGTCGCTCAATTTCAACAGCGTTTCGGCAATGGATGCGCATCTGAGAAAATTTGTATCATCGGAATATGACGGTCTTGAGGACAGCATGTCAAAGCTTAAGGCTCAGGCTGCGCAGCTGAGAGAGAAACTCGAGGCGGTGCACCAGAAAACCGTAAAGGCAAAAACTCCGCAGCTTCAGGGTTATACAGATCTTTACCAGGGTTTTTCCAGTTATCTGAATTCTGTTGATGCGCTTGCGGATTCCATTTCTGCAAAATGGAAATCAAGACTTGATACCTCGACTGTTCACGGCAGGGTATATACCGGTAAGATGAATTTCCCTTATCATCATATGGAGCCTGCGGTTACCAAGCAGCGCGCCATGTACCGGGGTTCATGGATCAAAGCCTATTCAAAATGCGTGAATGCATTTAACAGGGGAAGATCTGCTGCACAGCAGGTTGACAAGAATCTGGGAGTTCAGATCAATCAGGCCAGATAGTTTATATATGTTATTTACCGATCCGTCAGATCTGTTTTTACGGACAGACAGGATTTTTTGCCGGTACAGCCGGCGCATTCGGTATTAAAAAAATTTTAGGTAACATGTAACCTGCGGCTAAATTCTCCGTTATCATTTATATCTTTTTTGCAAATATATTTCGGTGGGATAAATATTATGAATGACATAAATAAAAAATCGGCAATACTGATAACCGCGCTGGCGGTTTGTTTAACAGCTTCTGTCTGTTTTTCTGTTTTTCGCGGCAGTTCCGTTCCTGACCCTTTGCCATGTTCAGGAAACAATGCGGAGGCTGCTGTTCAGACTCCTGCATCTAAACTGAAAAGCGATGATGAGTTTCTTGATTTGTGGAGCAGCGATGCTCCTGCAAGGATTGCTCTTCTGTCTTATCTTAAGGATATTGATAACCCTGACGGCGTAAACTTTATTCCCGAAGGAGATCGTATTGCGGTATTTGATTTTGACGGAACGCTTTTCAATGAAACGGATCCGAATTACTTTGACTACATGCTGCTTGAATACCGGGTGGCAAAGGATCCTTCATACAAGGACAAAGCCTCCGCATTCGAAAAGGAAACCGCTGAAAAAATACGTGAACAGAATGAAACCGGAAAAGCATTTAAAGGACTGGAGGTTGATCACGGCAGAGCTGTCGCTTCATCTTTTGCAGGAATGACCCTGGAGGAATTTGACGACTATATTCAGGAATTCAAAAAGCAGCCTATGCCTGGTTATAACGGAATGCACCGCGGTGAAGGTTTCTACCTGCCTATGCTTCAGATTATCGATCTTCTGCAGAAAAAAAATTTTAAAGTATATATTGTCAGCGGAACCGATCGCTTCATAGTTCGCGGCATTATTCATAATTCCGTTCTGAATCTGCCTGACAGTCAGATTATCGGTTCCGATGAAACTCTGGTTTCATCCGGACAGAAGGATGTAAACGGACTGGATTATACATTCAGCAGGGACGATCGGCTGATCCTGGGAGGAGACTTTATAATCAAAAATCTGAAAATGAACAAGGTTTCGGTGATTATGAAGGAAATCGGCAGGAAGCCTGTTCTTGCCTTCGGCAACAGCACGGGTGACAGCAGCATGGCTCAGTTTGTTACCTCGGGCAATAAATATCGCAGTCTGGCATTCATGCTTGCCGCCGACGATCTGGAACGTGAAAACGGCAGTGCGGGCAAGGCTGAAAAAATGATTAATATCTGTAAAGAAAACGGTTGGATTGCAGTTTCAATGAAAAATGACTGGAAAACCATTTACGGCGACAAGGTTACGAAAAAATAACCGGTGCCTTAAATGAATGCCTGCTGATCCTGAAAGTAAAATTTCAGGATTTTTTTTCAGATCTGAAAAATTTCATACTGGGACGATCTGCAAATCAGATCATATCAATCAAATTCATTTTATTAAAATTCAAACAGATAACCTGCATTTTAAGTTTTGCATATGACTGCCGCATAATTGATGAAGCATCGGTTCCTGACTTCAGTATGTAAAATAAACCTTGTTTATCTGGTATTCTGCAATAATCTGCAGGCAGTCGGTTCTTAACCGTTATTTATAATGATTTTCCTCTGTTTATTAGAGACATTGATGTTCATGTTACAGACAAAATTAAAATTTCAAATGAATATTTTGATGATTATCTCAAAAAATTTATATTAAATTTTATAAACTTGTAACTCATTGTTTTATAAATTCGAGTTGTTTTATATGATTTACATTTATTTATTTGAAACAAAGTCTATTCAGGCATATCTGAACAGAACCGGCAAACTGAAGGATTTGATTAGTATCAGTGATAAACTGGATAATTTTATTGATAACAGCGACGACTGCGTTCTTTCAAATGTGCTGAAAACGGCAGATCCCGAAAACAGAATAAAATTCATCAGGCGCAACGGCGGTTCGTTTTATTCCTTTTCGGAAGATCGTGATATTCTGGTTTCCTTCCGTCAGCTCTGGCTGCTGACCTTTTATCAGTACTTTCCATATATGGCTCATACTGATTATTTTGGTGAAATTTCAATCCGGAATTTTTCTGAAGATCTTGCCGAGGCTTTCAGAAAACTGAACGCTTCAATCAACAATGTGGATGTACCGTTGCCATATGGAACAACAGTTATCGAATCAGCAACCGAAACAGGAAACCCGGCTGTTGAATATATCAGCGGAACTCCGGTTGATCTGGCATCTTCCAGGTTATCCAGGAGCGGCGGTTCCAACAGAAGCATTTATGAAAAGTTCATAGCAGACAAAACTGTTGTTGATGCATTTATCTGTAAATTCAACAGACTTCATTCCGGCTCAAAGTCATCAAACAATGATATTGCCTATATGCACTTTGACGGAAACGGGATCGGACAGCTGATCATGAAAATCAGAGACGGACAGAAGGATCTGAACAAATACAAGGATGTCATGACCAAATTTTCCGACAGTCTTACGCGCTCAACCCAGGAAGCGGCTAAATTCGCATTTGAAAAGGTTTATGAAAAAGCCGGCAGAAAAGTATTCAATTTCAGGCCTCTTGTTCTTGGAGGTGACGATCTGACGGTAATGATAGAACCTAAATATGCGTTTGATTATTGTGTCAGTTATACAAAAAAATTTGAAGAACTTACCAATGAATACTTTTTCAGGCAGCCTGATTTCACCCAGGTGATGAAAGAACTGAATATACAGAAACTTACTGCCAGCGGCGGTATTCTCTTCAACAAAATCAAACATCCTGCATCCAATACCGGTTCGATAGTGGAAGGACTTGCGGGAATGGCAAAGGATTTGACAAAAAACAAACATGAAAATGAACATCTCGACAAGTACAGGGGAATGGCCGCGGTTGCATTCTACCGTATGTCAACTTCAAGTCAGGAGGTATTTGACGATATCATGAGCCGCGGCAGAATTTTTGATTGCACAAATGCCCCTGGCGGAAGATTCAGTTTAGGCGGCGGAGTTTACTTTATTGATGATGTTCCAAATTATCCTAATCTGACCAATTTCATGAAATTCCTGGATAAAGTTCAGAAAAACCGTTTCAGCGCCGGCTATAAATCGATAATTCCTGTTTTCAGAAGAATGATGACAGCTTTGTCGACGCGTAATTTCTATGAAGCGCAGTCCATCTACGATCGCATGCTAAGCAGACTGAGCATGGATGAAAAAGAGGAGATCATAAAATTCTTTACCTTAGCCGATCCTAAAACTGAATTTAAAAATAACAGATTCTACTTTTCGAAGGATGATTCATCAGAATCTCCGCTGGCGGATCTTCTTGTTGTATATCATTATCTCTACGAGGACGGGTTTAATGACGGAGATAACGGCGGCGACGGAATTGAACAGAATTAGGAATAATGATTATGGAAAATATTACAATTAAAATTTCAATGTTGGGATACTGGTACATCGGTACCGGTCATGAAGCCGGAGCTTACGCTGATTCCGTTGTGCTTAAGGACGCTGACAATCTTCCGTATATTCCCGGAAAAACTCTCAAAGGCATGTTTAAAAATGCTGCGCGGTACTGTGAATTAAACGAGGATTATATAAAAGTGCTTTTCGGAGAACCGGGATCTTCACTGATAAAGAACAAAGGCAGTTATACCATGAGAGATCTTGAAGGTATAGATGAACTTAATACATCCGGTATTCTGAGTTTCAACAGTGCCGAACTTACTCCGGATGAAAAAGAACAGATTTCAAACGGAAATTATCATGATTATCTGTACCGTACAGTTCAGAGCACCGCCATTGATAAAGACGGTGTAGCCAAGGATAAATCTCTCAGAACGATTGAGGTGACAATACCTCTTACCTTTGAAACAGAGATTAATCTTGATACCGGTAAAAAATTCCAGGAACAGTATGAATCTGCAGATGAAGTCAGAAAACAGCTGAAGACCATTGCTGCTTTTATAACGGAAATAGGCGGAAAGCGCAGACGCGGATTCGGCAGATGCTTAGTGGAGGTTCTATGAGATTATATTATTGTGCAACGGCAGTTGATAATCTGGTTATTAGTCAGAATCATGCTGTTACTTTTACCAATGAAACTCTTGATTATATTCCGGGAAGTGTCGTACTAGGAGCCATTGCGGCGGAATGCTACAGATCAGGAGAGTACACCGATGCCCAGCTGTTTGATTTGTTTCAGAACAGCAGCGCAAATGCTTTCAGCAACGCATATCCTCTTAATGACGATCTTGAACCTGTTTTTCCTTCTCCTCTCTGTATACATTATGAAAAGGAAAAGAAGCCCGAGAGACAGAATCTTGTGAATAAATGCGTTCCTGACAATGACAGCGGCGTACAGTACAAGCAGCTTCGTTCGGGATTCTTTTCTGCAGATCTAAAAAGTTTTTCAATCAAACGAGGAACAATGACCCGCACGTCTGTCGATTTTGAAAGTCAGACTGCCGAAGACGGCAATCTTTTCAACCAGAAATACATACATAAGGGATTCAGGTTTGCAGGTTATATCGAATTTGAACCGCAGTACGAAAAACTGATCAGAAATTTCCTGAATCATAAACAGATCCGAATCGGCAAATCACGCTGCTCTGAATTCGGACGGGTTGAACTTCAGATTATTGACAGCATGGATTTCGGAAATCCGCCTGCAACTAAAAATCAATGTCTGTATTTATGGTGTCTGAGCGACTGCCAGTTTATTAATCTGGAGAACGGTCAGCCAAGTCTGGTACCTCAGGGATCGAATCTGTGGTCTGTTGCAGAGAGCAATCCTGATCTTGATATTAAATATGATGCTGAAAGGTCATATGTAAGAACCTGTTCAAAAAGATATTTCAACCGCAAGAGAGGCGGTTTTGACGGTGATCGTCTTCTTGTCAGCAAGGGAAGCATTATATGTTTCACACTGAACAGAGATCTCGACGGAAAAGTTCTGGATGATTTGCAGAAACAGGGTATTGGACTGGATCGTCAGCTTGGTTTCGGACAGGTTCTGGTTAATCCTGCATGGATTGATACCCGTGATTTGTCATCCGTAAAACTTTTCAAATCCTCTCCGGTTAAACTTGAGAGCTGTGCATCCGGGAAATGCAAAATTAATAATCCGTATTTGATTGCCTGTTTGAAAAAGATGGATGCAAACAGTAAAAATACTGAACGTTATGTTGCCGGAATTTCAAAATTCATTCGCAATATCGCAGATATATATAATAATGCCCGCAGATATTCCATTATTGAACCATCCGAGGATTTTGGTCCTACTGCCACTCAGTGGAATGAAATTTTCACCAGAATCAAGAATTGCAAAAGCGAATCCTATATAAGTGATATTGAAAAAATTGTCATGCAGAATATCGGCAGGGATTTGTACAATAATTCAGAAAATACCAAGAAGGAAACAACAGAATTTGAAAAAACTTCATGGGCCGCACGGCTGTATAATGTTGAAACCGGCACTGTTACATATTTTGCAGAGGAACTGCTGAGATATCTAAAAAACAGTGGTTTTGACCGTGATCAGATGCTTTATAACCTTGAGGTTTTAGTAAAAAATGATTTTTCCAGGTATGATGTGTTGCTGGCTAAACAGAGAGAATATGCAGCAGGGGAGAAACAGTAATGAAAAAGTTTTTTATAGGAAGATTTGTAATTGAAACAAAAACCCCTTTGGCTATTCACTCCGGTGAACGTGATATTGGCCGTGATACGGAAATCGCCAAAGACTGGAATAATCTCCCGTATCTGCCGGCAACATCAATAGCAGGAGTCTGGAGGTCCATCCTTAAGAATTCCGGCAGATACAGTGACAAGGTAATAAATGACTGGTTCGGCAGCTGTGACAATGGAAGTTCATGTGCATCAAGATTTGTTGTTACAGACGGTCTGCTTCTTGATTGCAAATCACAGCTTCATTTCGGTTTGATTGATCCTCAAAATGACAGTTTTTACAGCTTTTTTGAAGAGGTTCACCGCGAAAGAACCGCAATTAATGCCAGGGGCGCCGCAAAGAACGAGGCAAAGTTTGATTCTTCCAATCTGCCTATCGGACTGAGATTTTCCTTTGATGTCGAGGCTGTATTTGAAGATGATGCTGAAAATGATTTAAAGAATTTTATTCAGATTTTTGCTGATTTCGGTTTCACACTCGGTTCCAATACTTCAAACGGATTCGGAGCTTTTGACATTATAGGCTTCAGACACATGTGCTTCGATTTGAGCAGAATTGAGGATTATCAGGAACAGCTTGTTGAATTCAGAAAAAATATTGATCCGCTGAAAAATATTGAAAAGGATTATATCAGGTACAGCATTCATGAAAGTGAATGTCTTACCGAACTTGTCAATATGGAACTTCAGGCGCTTGATACCTGGAAGATTGGCAGTCAGGAAAGGAAAGTGGCAAATAAAAAAGTTTCAGGTTCGTACAGTGAAAAAGCACTGGTATGGGATCAAAGCAACAGGTTTGATTCATTAAGAGAAAGAGTAGTGATTATGGGCAGTACTATCAAGGGTATTTTCCTGCATCGTACTCTTTATCACTATCTTAAACTCAAGGGAATTTATGCTGAGGATGTGTTTGCCGAAACTGCAAATGAATTCTGCTTTGATCTGATTGGTGATTTCCAGACAAAACAGGAAGAGCAGTCGGAAGGTAAAAGAGAGGATCTTGGCCGGCTTGCGGCTTTTGTGGATCTTTTCGGATATGTGAATATCAAGGGCGGAACCAGCAGAGCCAGGGCATCCAATCTTGTGGTTCCGGATGTATATATTGATGTACGGGATACAAATGAAATTCAGCGTACACACAATAAAATCGATGTGTTTTCCGGCGGTACAATGGATACGGCGCTATTTACAGAAATCAGACTGAAAAAACCTAAATTCAATGTGAAGATCTATTTGAATAAAAATTACAATTTCCTTGATCAGGAAATAAAGGAAGCACTGAAACGCACCATATGCGATCTGGCGGAAGGATATCTGCCTGTTTCTACCGGTTCCGGAAGGCAGGCCGGAATGACCAAATCAACCGGAAACTATACCGTTCCCGGCGTTTTGAATTAGGAGGAGCTTCGAGATGACAGATACTGTAAATAAATTTAATAAATTCATTTTTGACCATGCACTTGATCGTGAATTGTCAAGGATGAGGTCTGCAAAGTTAAAGATTACTGAAAAACAGGTTAACCGTGCGGAACTGCAGGGTATTATATCCGGGAATCAGGATACGTGGTTCATGTATACCGATGAGATAAGAATAGGCAGAAATATTAAGTTTGAACCTGAACGCTACCTGCTTGAAGCCGAATTTATTGCCGGCGGCAAATCAGTGAAAATCAGGTTGCTCCACGGTCAGACCTACCTGGTTGTATGCTATGAACCGGAATCATCCGACGGAGACAGTGACCTATGTTATATGGAACAGAAATTTGAAAGCCGACGAGATTTGCGCAAGTATGTTGAAAATCTCAATTACCGTATCTGGTATAAACTGGACAATGAAAACGGTAATTGCGTTCCGTTTGTGCAGCAGTTTATCGGTTTTGACGAGTAAAAGGAGATTATAATAATGGCTGAATTAAAACTTCCATATTCATTTGTACCATGTTCGGATATGCTTTATATTCCTGAATGGGCTCACGAGGTTTCCCATGATATTCCTTTTAAAGACAGCTTCAGCGGTTCAATTGATATAATTTTGACCAACAGGGGGTATCTGTGTGTGGGTGCACAGTCTCTGCAGTCCGATGATAAACAGTATTCTGCAGTCGGTTGGGCAACAGATGATGATGACAGACTTGTAATACCGGGCAGTTCAATTAAAGGAATGCTGCGTAACGATTTATCAATAATATCTTTCGGCAAGTTTCAGCAGTTTAACAGACGTCATCATTCATTCCGTGACATAAGCTCGACCAAGACAGACTATGCGGTTAAATATTCGGCTCTTGTGCCTAAAGCCGGCTGGCTTAAGAGGGATTCAAATGACAGTTATTCCATCAGATTCTGCAAATGCGCCAAAGCATTCAACAAGGATATAAGCAGAGAGATTGGTGCCAAAATCTGCAATTCATACCCAGACGGCGGCAAAAATCTCAGCAGAACCAAGGAAGGATGCAAAAAAAATCCTACTGCAGTTGATAAATATAAAATCGCCGCTGATTCTCCAGGTAAAATCACACTTAATAAATCAGTAAGTGCCACATTGCTTCCGCTTGAACGTAAAACCAATAATTCCGGAATTTATGAGCAGACTTATTTCTGCGGTTCTCCAAAATATGACAGCAATAACTGCAAAGAAGGTTATCTGGTATTCACAAATTACCGTCTGGAAAATGAAAAAACAGGCAATTGCATTTATGTGGATTACAGTTATTATTTCTATGATGTGGAAGCTGAAAAGAAAAAAATAGATTCACAAATTGTTAAAAACTTTAAAGACGCCCAGTCATGCGTCGATGTTCGTGATTTAATTGACTACCTGTTTGAAAATCAGAATAAGGAACTTGGAATTCCTGTCTGGGTGTTTTCAGATAAAAAAGGCAAAGTAATGCAGCTCGGCATATGCAGAATGCCAAGGCTTATGTACATGAAATCAATTTCAGACTGCGTTCCGCAGAATCATTATAATGAACTTGACTGCATATTTGATCTGCCTGAACTGATGTTCGGCACTATCCGCAACGGAAAAGGAAGCAATTTCAGTCTTAAGAGCAGAATCGGCATTTCAGATTTTGTTTCCCAACAGAAATCAAGCAATCTGAAATTCCAAAATAAAAAAATTGTTCTTCAGTCACCTAAAACCTCTTATACTGACGGTTATCTTGTAAACGCGAAGAATAATGATTCCACAACTTACGAAAAGCAGGAATCCGTGATTTCCGGATGGAAACGTTACAAGGTTCAGGATCATTTTGCCGAGGTGGTTAATTCCACAGTAACAGATGCAAATATGTCCACGGTTAATTTTTTAACCCAGTCAGATACCTCGTTTAAAGGTACAATTTTATTTCATAACCTGAAAAAGGAGGAACTTGGAGCTCTTCTTTACACAATTGAATTCTGGAACAAGGAAAACTGTTACCACATGCTTGGTCACGGCAAACCGTATGGAGCAGGAGCCGTTACGATGAATGTGGATGGGTTAAATTTCCCATCATACTGCAATGACGAGTGTAAAATTTCAGCGAACGATGCTATAGAGGCATTTAAAAATGAAATGAATCGGCACTTTGGAAAATTAAAAAATGCTGGTGATTGGGAAAACAGTATTCAGATTAGGAATTTGAAGCAAATTTCTTCAGTTCATTCGGATTATACATCTATAAATGATACTGTATATAATGATCTTAAGGAATTTGTCAAACTCCATCAGGATAAGAAATTCTTAAGATATGAAGTTAAGCTCGGTGACAATGACAAACACGATCACAAGTTTGAATTTTATGATCCGGATTATTTTAACCAGTATGGTAAACTGCTGAAGAATTCTGCAGAAGATCGGATGTCTGAAGAATCCTTAAAGCTTGAAAAAAGGATTATTGAAGCGATAGAAGCAGAAAATTCCAGAAAACAGAAAGAAAAGACATTGGCAGCCTTTAACGAGCATGAACTTGTTTTGTATAAATTTATTGAAGAGTTTAATAATAAAAATCTTAATAAGGATATCTGCACTGCAGAGAGAGAAAAATTCTTCAACCTTATTCGCTGCTGTAAAGATAATTTGGGTAATATCAATAGTGAGATTTCATCTTCTTTTATTGAACTTTTAAACAAACCTGTTGGAGAGGCTAAAATCAGAGCAATAATCACAACATTGAGTCAAAAAAATAAAAAAGACGAAACCAAGAAAAAACAATACAGCGAAATCAAGCAGTATATTGTTGATATTGAAAACAGTCTTAAATAAATGGCTGGATAAATTTTAACTGATTGGCTCCGGAACTATCAATTGAAGTTTCCGGAGTTGTTTTTTGGGGTTCAGATGTGGAATAACTCCATTTTTACCTGATTACTTCAGGTAATTGTATGCAGAGGTAATGAGTTTGCATTTATCCTCATATTCCTGTTTCATCTTTCCAGTAATGCCCTTTGCCTTGAGGCGATCCGGATGATACTTTTTCATTAGTGTCAGAT
>CACWLF010000050.1 GCA_902761645.1 uncultured Aeromonadales bacterium
TGCAACATTGCCTGTAATTGCGGACGCTTACTATTCTTTGCAGAAATCTTTTCTTCAAAAACCTTATCAAAGGTCATACCATCCAACTGACGATCAGTAATTTGAAATATATTTTTGGCAATCTTTTTCCAACTTAAAATAATCATTCGATATTCTACAGTAAAATTTATTACCTTTATTCACCACTAAATCGTACATTAAATTAGCTTTAGTCTTTATGGATGATAAATTCACTTTCATAACCTTAATTTGATTCTGAAGAAGATATTTATATTTAGAATCAGTTATTTTTTCTATTTCTAACTTTTTATAGGCACATGAAGGAACTGGAATCATGTTATTTAATTTAACAACTCCAATCAAATTTTGATTTTTTGGAGCTTTTATTTTAAATATTGTAGGATTTGAATCTTTGACTTTTTCATATTTATCTTTTGGAGAAGATAACGGAGCAAAAAAATCCTGACCATTAACATTTAATACAATCCCAACATAAGGTTTTTGCTGTCTTGCGTTAAGATTTGCATAATTATTTTCAACATGCGTATGTCCTAATTTTTTTAGGAAAGTAATGTAATTATTATCTAAAAGATACAAAGACAGTTCCGCATTTTTCAATTTTTGTTCCCCACAAATATATATCTCTAAAAGCAGAAAAGAGTAGATATTCATCTACTCTTTCCCTAACTTTATCATTCGCACTTACCGGTAGCGAATCACCTAAACATATCATTCGCACTTATCGGTAGCGAATCACCTAAACATATCATTCGCACTTTCGGTAGCGAATCACCTACTTTATTCATAATTAAGTATAGTCTTATTATTTTAAATATCAAGACTTATCATATTATTTTCTTATATTTTGTGATCTCTGTACAAGAAATAATCGCTTACCTATAAATTCTAGTTTTTTTCATCGTTTTCTGTTCTTCTAAAACAGTTTCCTTTTTTTGCTCAGTAACGTTATTTTGAACCATAGAATTATCTTCCGAAACGATATCAAAGATACTTCTTTGAAACAGAGTTCGTTGCTGTTCATGCCTAATGGCATACTGCTCTTTCAAGTTTTCAACAGCAGGATTAACACTTATTACAAGCGGTTCACTTATTGATTCTGGAATATAATTCCCTGCTTGATCAAACTGTACAGTTCTTATAGTATCTATAGATAACACAGTTCCATTACAGTCTTCATCTATACATCCAGTAACAGCTAAACTTTTTGAAAATGCTTCCTTTGCTTCTTCAAGCGAGTCAAAACAGCAAGCATGATCTGTAATAATATGAGTTTCAGACTTCAGAGTTTCTTCCTCCAGGTAACATAAACCTGATTCTTTGTTGGTTATAGCAAAGTTCTGTTCCGGTTTAAGATCATTTCCAAAACACTGCCAGCAGAAAACATATTTAAGGTTATTATCATTAACTTCTTGAGTATTTTCTTTAGATATTGTGTTAGGAGTTACAACTGATACGTTATAAGTTCGTTCAAATTCCTGAACTACTTTTTCCTTCCCATTTTGTAACTGTTCAAAGAGTTCAGATATTTTGGTTGGATTAAATTCTCTGTTTTCGTCCATTACACGAGTCTGATAAGATGCCAGAGTTTCTAACACCGGATCAGTATGCAATCTTGAAATTATAGCCTTGCTAGACTCTGCTACATCCTTTCCGTATGTAGCAAGATTATACTTATCATTTGCCACTTCTTCAATATTTACATTCCCAACAATTCCGTGAAGAAACATTAAATACCTGCATTTCGTTAAGTACTCCGGAACCTGCAATGAATCGTTTTTAAAATTAATTGGAACTGAAATCCAGGAACCGGATTTTATATTGTCCAAGTCCCATAACTGCAGCATGACCAACATGAAGATACTGACCGGCAATCAAATATCTGATTAAATCATCAAGATTTTTGCCTGTAATAATTATTCTGCCGGTAATACCGGTAAGATTTACATGTTTCTGCTGCCGATTTGAATATCTTGCACATTCCATTACTTTAAGCTGATTTGAATAAATTCTGAGACTTTTGATTTTTTCTTCATAAAATTTAAAATCAGAATTATGATCGTCTTCGAAAGGATGAAATGCATATAAATGATAAATTAAATTAATTCTGGTAATCAGAACATTAAAAAAATCATGAAGATTAAAATTGCCAGGCATCAGCGGTAAATTGTTTTTCATGATTCTTGTAGGCGTAAGGAATTCCAGTTCAACACATTTAATGCCAGTCGGATAATTAACAGTAAAATGCTTGTCGAGCTGGGATGTAATAATAATATGCCTGCCGTCATAGAGCAGTTTTTCAGATCCGTCGGCATAAACCTGATATATTCTGCTGATTTGAGATTTTTTTCTCTCGTAACTGAAACCGTGTTCCGAAGCACGGGCAATGGCATTAACACACTCCTCCACATACCGCATTCTTCTGCCGAACAGGGAAAAACCGATTTCAAAGGTGTGACCCTGTTCCACTTTTCCTGAAAAATCAGAAGTTTCAAATAAATAAGGATTAGGAAGAGAAGATGACATATCCGGATCCGGAATTTCTGAAGCGTTGTAGGATTCAAAAATATCATAATAAATCTGAGGTTCCACCGTATCTTTCAGAGCGGTTCCGAAGGCTCCGCGAAATGTAGAACCTCTGAACTGAGGAAAAGGAATATCCTCAAGCGCTGTCACTTCAAATCTGAATCTGAGAACAGGAATTTCAATTTTATTCATATATATTTACAGTAAAACCCGAAAAAATGTCATAAATGGGTACATTGCCAAATTGCGTTTGATTTTATCATTTTTTGCTTGTCAAAAGATATTGCAGGTTAAAAAATTCTGAAACAATTTCCTGCCGGGCACCATCACTGTGCCGTCAGAATCAATTTACTAAATTATTTAGAAAAAGAATCAGAGCTGATACAAGGCATAAAAAAGTTCACTGCCCTTAGGAGAAAAGGCAGTGAACTTTGCAGATTTTCATTTGTTTGTTCGGGTAATATTAAATCAGATCTAGATCACAAATTCAACTGATTTTTTGATATAAGTCGCATTTTTAATACTGTTGACTCAAAATTAATACAGATCGTCAGGTTACATCGGATATTTCACTGTTTTACAGCGGAAGCACAGTATTAGAACAAACATTATTATCTTTTTCACAGTACACTAGAGTATGCTCAGCGCGTGTTTTGAATCGAATGAAACTGATAATTTCAAAAAAATGAAATGATATATTGTTGCATTAATCCGGAATAGCTCCTATAATTACCGGAAATGCTACATTGTTGCATTAATTGCCGCAACATCGAAATTATAAGGATATGCCATGAATAAACTCTTGAAAATTTTTGTATTACTGCTGGTTCCTGTTTTTGCCGCCAGTGCTCACGAAGCACATGTTCATGGAATCGCACAGATCAATATCGGTACCGGAGATGACAATGAACTATACATTGAAATCGACGGACCACTGGCCAACTATATTTCATTCGAGCACAATCCAGAAACCAAACAGGAAATTGAGGAATACAATAATTTCATCAGATCGGTTCCTGGCAAACTCTTCAGCGATCAGCTCTTCAAGGTAAACTCCGAGGCGAACTGCTTTGTAAAGTCATTCGATAATGACGTGGACATCGAGGACGGTCATGCCGACTATGAGCTTGAAATCACCTATAAATGCACCAATATTGACAAACTTGAAAGTATCGATGTAAGACTGTTTGAGCAGTTTCCTTCACTGAACACGCTGAAAGGACAGATTGTCAATGAGAATTCCCAAAGCGCATTTGAACTGAACAGGGAAAAAAACATTATAAATTTGAAAGGCAGGTAATTCCTGAAAATTACCATAGAGCCGACAGCGTAATAGAACAGAATTAAAAATAAACAAGCTGAACAGAAATGGAAGATCGCAAATTAGCCATTCAAATTGAAAATCTGATATACAAATGGCCTAAACAGAACAGAAATCTGCTCAATATTTCGAGTATTAACATCTATGAAGGAGAACAGATTTTTCTGGTAGGTCCGAGCGGTTCAGGAAAATCAACTCTGCTCAATCTGATTGCAGGGATCCTTGTCCCGAATCAGGGAACAATAAAAATCAGAGGCATAGTAATCAATGAACTGCCAGGATACAAAAGAGATTTGTACCGTGTTAATCACATCGGATTTATTTTTCAGCAGTTCAACCTTATACCTTATCTTTCAATAGAGGAAAATGTCCTGCTGCCGTGTCTTCTTTCATGCCGAAGGGAACAGAATGAACCGGGACCTGTAAAGGAAAAAGCCCGTCAACTGCTGGAGGAACTTGATCTGCCGCAGGATATCTGGAATAAAAAAGTCCGTCAACTGTCAATCGGACAGCAGCAGCGTGTTGCGGCGGCAAGAGCTTTAATCGGCAGACCTGATATTATTGTTGCAGACGAACCGACTTCTTCCCTTGATTATGATCGCCGTGTTTCATTTCTGAAAGTGCTTATGAAACAGTGCAGCCAGCAGAACACCACTCTGCTCTTTGTAAGTCACGATTTAAATCTTGCATCACAGTTCAGCCGGACAATCAATCTGACGGAAATAAATTCAGAATGCCACGGGTAGCATCATGAAAAAATTTTTAAATTTACTGAAAATAGCTGTAAAGAGCGCATGGAACCGCAGATTCACCCTGTTTCTTGTGGTCTGTGCAATTTCAATATCAACCGCACTGCTTCTAAGCATTGAAAAAATCCGTACCCAGGTCAAGGAAAACTTTATCAATTCCGTAGTGGGAACAGATCTGATTGCAGGTGCAAGAACCAGTTCAGTTCAACTGCTCCTGTATTCGGTTTTTCATATCGGCAATGCCACCAACAACATCGGATACGATACCCTGAAAAGAATTGAACAGCAGCCGGAGGTTTCCTGGGTGATTCCTGTTTCCCTCGGAGATTCCCATCACGGCTTTCCGGTTGTTGCGACAAATGAAAATTTCTTCCGTCATTTTCAGTATGCCGACCATAAAAAAATCAAATTCAGATCCGGAAACGCTCCAGTGAACATGTTCGATGTGGTCATCGGCAACGAGGTTGCAAAAAAACTCAACTATCAGATTAAGGAAAAAATAATCCTTACCCATGGAATGACCGACAGCAGTCTGGCAAACCATGACAACGCGCCCTTCAGAATTGCGGGAATCCTCAACCCTACCGGTACTCCCGTGGACCGAAGCGTTATCATCTATCTTCCGGCAATGGAGGCTATCCATGTAAACTGGAAGGGAGGAACACCTATTGCAAATCTGAAACTGAGCCAGAACCAGCTGGAAAAGCTCAGTCTCAAACCTAAAACAGTCACCGCCGCCTTTATCGGATTAAAGAAGAGATCACAGATTTTTTCCATGCAGAAATTTATCAAGGAGTATTCCGGCGAACCTCTGATGGCGATTATCCCCGGAGTGGCCATAGATGAACTGTGGGGTATGCTGAATAACGGCGAACAGATCCTCTGGATAATATCTGCGCTGGTAACCGTGTCAAGCCTGCTGGGTCTTGTTGCTGTCATTCTGGCAGGTCTGGGTCAGCGACGCCGGGAACTTGCGATTCTGCGTTCCGTCGGAGCAAACCCGGTTGATATAATCGTTCTGATGGTATATGAAGGTTTCATTATCACCGCTCTGGGAATTATTATAGGAATTATAACAGTATATGCCGGTATCATGCTCTATGCCCGGTATTTTGCTGAAAATTACGGATTTTTTATTTCGGCGGATTTTTTTTCCTGCACCGAAATCATGATTATTCTCGGCATCTTTACCGCAGGTCTTCTGGCAAGTCTTATTCCTGCATATAAAGCATACCGCATCAGTCTGTCGGACGGTTTAAATGCATCTGTCTAGAATTATAAAATTATTTATTGCCGTATTATTTTCTGTCTCCTGCAGCTGTTCCTCAGCAGCAGGCAATGCGCAGATCCGGGCTGAAGATAATATTCAGTGGAGCGATCTTATTGAGCCGGAAGCTCTGGATAATGAGACCGGAGAAATAACTTCGGTAGAACAGATTGACGCACTGGCGGAAAAAATATCCTCCGCCAGGGTGAATTCCGCCCTCAGCGGGAAGGAAATCATACTTACCGGTTTTGTTGTGCCTATCGATTATGTAGATGCAAACAATCTGAAAACCTTTCTGCTTGTTCCGTATATCGGTGCCTGCATACATGTTCCGCCTCCTCCCGAAAATCAGATTATCCTGGTAAATCTCGAAAAGCCGCTGCCGCTGAATACCATGGATCAGGTGCAGGTGAAAGGAATAATCAATATAGAAAAGGGAGACGCAAGTCCCGAGCAGTCAATATATTCCGTCAGCAGCGGCTATACCATGAACAATGCCGTAATTCTGAGTGACAATATCAGACACGGTGTCATCAGACCTCTGATCATTCTTTTCCTGGCAAGCATGGTTTTAAGTCTCGGCATAATTCTTCCGCTGTACAGAATAAAAATTTCAATCAGACCGGTTTCACTGGTGCACGGCATCGCAGGCGGCATCATGCTGACCATCGGTATCACTGCCCTTGCAATCAGTTATTCAACAGCTGCGCTGGCCTCGTTTGCAGCAGGCTTTATCCTGATTCACTGCATGAATTCAATTTTCACGCCTTCATGCAGCTGCGGAACCGAATGCGCTGAACAGAACGGCAAATTCACCATTCTTGCTGTCGTTATGCACAATATACCGGAATATTTCCTTATTCTGGTTACTCTGATACAGTCAATGCACATCGGGCTGCTGCTGATTGTTTCACTTTTAATGCATAACCTGCCGCTTAGTTTTTCCATCGGTTTGTCACTGCGTGACATTTCCTGGTTAAGAAAAATCAAATGCATTTTTTTCCTCAGCGTTCTTCCGGTGCTGCTTGCTCTGACCTTTTATCTCTGTCTGGATGTGAAAATCAATTCTGAAAACTACGGCTGCGTCATAAGTGCAATTGGCGGAGTAATTTCCTACGTTGCCGTTTTCCATCTGATCGGCCGGTACATTATGTACGGCAGCAGAAAATATACACTATCGGGTACACTGCTCGGAATTATAATTTCCCTTACCGGCGCCTTATTATTCAGATTTTAGGAGTCAAAAATGGACGAACACGCTCACAATCATGATCACTGCAACTGCAACGAAACAGTTAACCTGACAAAAATCAGAAAATGTGTTTATGACACCATTGTCAATGAAAACGGTCCGATCAAGGCATATGATATTATTGAAAGACTGAGAGATGCGGATCTGAAACTGACCCCGGCAACTATCTACCGATCACTGGACTATCTTATTGAAAAAGGATTAATCCATAAAATCAATGCGCTGAATGCTTTTGTATCATGCACCTGCGACAATCATAATCATGAACATAAAACATCGCTGATGCTTATATGCTCAAAATGCCACAGGGCACAGGAAATTCTAGATTCGGAACTGTGCGATTCAATTCACGAACATATTTTTAAACACGGTATGGTCCTTGAACATAACTGCATTGAAATACAGGGTATCTGCAGTGACTGCCAGTCTGCAGAGCCCCATGCCGATGACTGAAAATATCCTTACACCGTTATTGCAGGCATAATCTGCAATTTAAAAACCTGATATTAAAAAAATCATCCGTGCAGACTGCGGCAATATCATCGTAACCGGAATAAACTGTCGCATGAAAACACAGGAACACCGGTGTATGATTGAACAGATTGCCTGATCTGAATTTCCTTCTGATGATTTTACAGTTGATGTTTTACTTCAAATTGTCTTAAAATTCACTCTGTAACATTCATGGTCAGCCGTTAAACGGCCGTACACAACAGATTTTTTTCAGGGACTGGCAGGAATTTTTAATGGACGAAAACAGCAGTGAATCCGGTATCACACCGGTGAACCGGGATCGGGTTATTGTAAGAACCAGCATTGCCGGTGTTATAACAAATATTCTACTGGCAGCATTCAAGGCGGTTATCGGTCTTGCATCAAATTCCATAGCAGTTACACTGGATGCGGTTAACAACCTTTCCGATGTGCTTTCTTCAACAATTACCATCATCGGCACAAAAATGGCAGGAAAATCACCGGATCGTGAACATCCTCTCGGTCACGGAAGAATAGAATATCTCAGCGCCATGATAGTATCCTGCATAATATTTTATGCCGGCGTAACCGCAGCCGTCGAATCTGTAAAAAAAATCATAGATCCCGAACTTCCTAATTACAGTATAACATCTCTTGTTATTATTGCCGTGGCTGTTCTGGTTAAATTCGTTCTCGGAAGTTATGTAAAAGCCCGCGGACAGCAGGTTAATTCGCAGTCGCTTATAGCCTCCGGAACCGATGCTTTGTATGATGGATTTCTGTCTTCCTCTGTACTGATATCGGCAATAATCTACACCGTATACAATATTTCTCTTGAAGCCTATGTCGGTCTGCTCATTGCGCTGTTTATCATCAAGGCTGGTTACGGAATGATCACTGACACCGTAAACGAGCTGCTTGGAATAAGAGCGGACACAAAGAAGATCAGACAGCTCAGGGAAATTCTTACCGAAGATGAAAAGGTAAAAGGCGCATATGACATGGTTCTTTTCAATTACGGTCCTGATAAGGATTTTGCTTCAGTGAGAATCGAACTTCCGGATACAATGAGCGTGCTTGAAGCGGCAAAACTATGCAGAAAACTTGAGGTAAAGGTTTTCAAAAGGACCGGTATCATTATATCCAGTATCGGTATATATTCATATCATACGCAGAGCGGAGAGGCCACTACCATGCTCAGCGACATCAGACGGAGAGTTCTTGCCCATGACTGGGCTCTGCAGCTGCATGGTTTCTGCGTAGATCTTGAGACCAGGGAAATGCAGTTTGACGTGGTGATGAGTTTTGATATCGATCATAACGAAGGCATCAGAATTCTCAGAGAGGAGCTCTGCGGGGCATATCCTGACTACAGCATAGAAATATCACCAGACGTTGATATTTCCGTGTCCGACCAGTCGTAAGGATTTCTCCTGAAAAACAGAACAGGAACAAACCGGCAATGACTCTGTATTGCCGGCGGTTCAACGTCACTCAGACAAGATTGTTTTTCAGCACATATTCAACGGCTTCAGCCAGCTTTCTGATATGTTCATCCTTTGTAACATACGGAAGCATTACATAGATAAGTCTGCCGAAAGGTCTGATCCATACACCCTGCTCCACAAACGCCTTCTGCAGAACAGCCATATTGACAGGTTTTCTTGTCTGAACCACACCTATAGATCCAAGAACACGAACCTCTTCAACATTTTCATACGCGGCAAGAGGCAAAAAATATTCTTTAAGCCTGATTTCAAGATGATTTACTGTTTCTCTCCAATTGCCGCTCAGCAGCAGATCCAGGGATGCGCATGCAACGCGGGTCGCCAGAGGATTGGCCATGAATGTAGGTCCGTGCATCAGAACTCCGGCTGAACCCTCACAGATCCCCTTCATAACCTTTTCATTGCACAGGGCCGCCGAAAGAGTCATGTAGCCGCCTGTAATGGCCTTTCCCACCGTCATGATATCCGGTGTTATTCCCGCCCAGCTGCATGCAAACAACTTTCCGGTACGTCCGAATCCGGTCGCAATTTCATCGGCAATCAGAAGAACATTGAAATAACTGCAGTACGCCCTCACCCTGCGTAAAAATTCAGGATGATAAAAATACATTCCTCCGGCGCCCTGCACCACCGGTTCAAGAACAACTGCCGCAATCTCTTCATGATGTTCACTGAGAACATTAAAGAGTTCGTCCGCCGAATCAGGATTCCACGGCTCATCGAATCTGCATGAAGGACGGCTGATAAAATAATTTTTACTTAAAAAATCGCGGTAGATTGAATGCATGGATCCTTCAGGGTCGGTAACACTCATTGCTCCGAAGGTATCTCCATGATAACCTCCGCCCAGAGCGAGAAATTTGGTTTTTGTTTTCACCTTGTCGCTGAAATACTGCAGAGCCATTTTCAGAGCAACTTCAACGGCGACAGATCCGGAATCGGCAAAAAACACATAATCCAGATCTCCCGGCGCAAGCTCCACAAGTTTCTTCGCAAGGCGCGCAGCGCTCTCATGACGTATGCCGCCGAACATCACATGAGACACTTTTCCGATCTGTTCAGTCACGGCATCATTCAGTTCTTTTACATTATACCCGTGAATGCATGCCCACCAGGACGACATGCCGTCTATAAGTTCACGGCCGTCATCAAGTACCAGATAATTGTCATGCGCCGACACCACCTCGTATGTAGGCAAAGGTTTTGTCAGTGATGTATACGGGTGCCACACATGCTCCAAATCAAATTGCGTCAGTTCTGAATTCATTATTACAGTCCGAAAAAATCAAATACCGGCTGTCATTATAACCAATGTAATCATATTTATTTTTCCGGCGGTGCAATCTCCCGTATTTTAATTAACAGCTGATTAACTAATAGCCGGATTTTCTCAATTAAGACATACGTAATAAATCTTTTTGCCGCCATGTTTTTGGATACTCTCCTCTGTTCAGATAACCGCTTATTGAAATAACTGATTAGAGAATTTAATATATTTGCCGTCAATGACAATCGGTTTAATATTGCCCGAAATACTCATTATGCTATTGATACATGAATCAATTCCTGGAAATTCTTTATGCTTTTCAGGGTAAACTTCAGGAAATTAATATCAGAATAATTTAAGGTTATGCAGTATTCCATCAGCTTTCCTTCATTTTTCCATTCAGAGAACCTCTGTCATTCTCTGTAAAGACAGATATTATAAAGATCTTTGCTCAAAGGCAGCTTATGCTCCGATTCATAACAGCTGGATTTTGAGGTCTGATTTGTATTTCGTATGAGAGGTTTTTTATCCATTCATAAATAGACATTTAAATTATTTTATATTATATTGCTGCATGTAATTTTAAAGACTGAAACTTTTAAAAAATATCACCACTATTGTACAGCAGAGCCAATACATATAGCGTCATATCAGGTTTATAGTCCATGTCACAGAATTCCTCAATTAAAAACTTTACCGGCGGCGGAATTTTTCTTCCGATGCTCAGATTCACCTTTCTGATAATGTCGGCAATGATTATCCAGATGCTTTACGGCGCCGTGGATCTGCTGGTGGTAGGACAGTTTTCCGACGCGGATAATGTCGCCGCGGTATCAATCGGATCGCAGCTGATGCATGCTCTGACCCTTGTTCTTACGGAACTTGCGGTGGGAACAACGGTAATACTGGGACAGCTTATCGGTGAAAAAAAACGGATGAATGCGGCAGAATCGTAGGTTCCACAATCTGCTTCTTTGCCGCGGCAGGCATCATCATTACATTCGCCATGCAGTTTCTCGCTCCCGGAACCGCCGTAATTCTTAACACTCCGGCAGAGGCATTCGACCTCACGGTCTCATATATAAGAATCTGCTGCGGCGGCACACTGTTCATAATCGGCTACAATATAATCGGCAGTATTTTCCGCGGTCTCGGGGATGCCAAAATGCCTCTCATTACCATTCTTATTGCCGGAATCGCCAATATCATCGGAGACTTCATACTGGTGTACGGATTCGGAATGGGTGCGGCAGGAGCCGCATATGCAACCGTTGCTTCACAGGCGATAAGCGTTTTTCTTTCAATTCTGATAATCAGAAGAAAAGGACTGCCATTCCCGTTCGGTCTGTCGGATCTGAAGTTCAACAGAACCGTGATTAAAAGAATCGTACGTCTCGGAGCTCCTCTGGCCATACATGATTTGCTGGTAGGCATCAGTTTTCTGATCATTCTGGCAATCATCAACAGATTCGGGGTAATTGCCGCCGCCGGCATAGGTATTGCTGAAAAACTGATTGGTTTCATCATGCTTCTGCCCATTTCATTTTCCCAGTCGATTGCCACCGTGGTGGCACAGAACTACGGCGCCAATAAAACGGACCGCGCCGTAAAGGCTTTGCGTTACGGCATTGCATGCTCCCTGTTCTGCAGCTGTCTGATCGGCTATCTGTCATTCTTCCATGGAAAAATACTGAGCGGAATTTTCAGTTACGACGCAGACATCTGCTTCATGTCAGCTGAGTATTTAAAGGCGTATGCGATAGACTGCCTGTTTACTTCATTTTTATTCTGCTACATGGGTTTTTTCAACGGATGCGGCAAAACAGCATTTGTAATGATTCAGGGCATTATCGGTGCTTTCGCGCTGAGAGTACCGCTGTCACTGATTTTTTCCTTCATTGAACCGGTATCGCTGTTTTATATCGGACTTGCGGCACCATGCACCACAGTGATTCAGAATATCATGTGCTTTGTTTATCTGAAACTCATGTCAAAAAAATCAGGGAGCAGTAATCATTGAACAGCTGCATATTTTGCTACTGTTCATGTAACGCCAGCCACCCGCAATACACGCATTCCGAACCGGCAAAGACCATGACCGGCTTGTCCTTGAATTCAATGGCAGTTATGCAGGTATTGATCTGTTCTGCCGCTTCCTTTTTCAGACTTGCGAGCTTTGCCTCTGCAGCGTCTTTTTGCCGCATACTTCAGTTCGATCAGGCAGATGCATTTGTCCCCGGTTCCGTCATTTACTGTAATTGCCATATCGGAATACTTTTCTTCTCTGCCTGCTGTTCGAATGGACTTCTGCATTTCAACAAAAACCCCGGACACGGAATCAAGTTTGGCATTAAGCACCGGATTCAAAGCCGTTTCGCTCATGTGAGAAAGAACCTGATTTGTTAATTTTGCCCAAATCATTTATTTTTCCAGGCATGCAGCTCTGACACACGTTCAATCTGTCAGTATCTTTGCCCGCTTTATGTGATCGGTTTACTGAAAAGCATGTAATTTTGGTGATATGATATCCGGGCTGTCGCAGCGGCCTCGGCAGTTTTTTACGGTCAGTCAGGTGTCCGTAATACGGGATTGCTGCAGATAATTCCTGTTAATGTGAAGAACCAAAATAAGAAAGGGCTGAAAAATGGCAAAAGTCAGGTATAAATGCGATTATACTAAACTGAAATTGTGTTTTAATAAATTTCACAATGCATCAGACGATGCTCCAAAGGAATGTCAGTTCTGCCTTCTGGAACTGACAGACGGACGCTATACTGCAGGCAGGTGGGATGGCGATGATTGCCTTGAAAATGATTCCGTAACCGGAAAATTCATTCGGGGAACAGCCGATGTTGTTGAAATCAAAGAAGTTTCCAAATGGCATGCACTGGATTGCTATGATCTGACAGACTGTCTTAACGATGAGGAAATCAACTGCATAGACCTCGGACCAGAGGTGGAAGAGATACACAGCGTAACCTTCGGGGACTTTAAATCTTTGGCTGACGGCGACTTTCCAAAAAGCGAACAGTACTGTCTTCTGATTTTACAAAACGGGCGGCTGTCTGCCGGCAGATGGGATGAATATGAAAAGGGAAAAGACGGTTCGTTTGTATATGCACCTGCTTTGGCCTGCCACAGCATGAATGAGGTGTGGGCATGGACACCGTTAAGTTCAGACAGATTCTTTGAAGCAGAAGAAGCAAGCGAAAAAGAAAGAAAGCATGAGGAAGAGCTTAACCTTAATCCGTCAATCGATCAGAAACTTTTCAAATACGGCACTGATATTCTGGTGTATTATGAAAAAGCCCTGGCCAAGCTCAAAAAGAATTATCCCTGGGCAACGGTGACGCAGATGAAAAAGGCAATGCCTTATGAAATTGCGCCATGCCACGGGCAGCTTGTCTTCGGACAGATCTGCCGATCATATAACGGCACGAATACAGTCAATCCGTGGACAGCAGGAAGCACGGCAGACGATTTTATTGATTTCCTGTGCGAGTATACGAAATATGAAGTGCAGAATTCCAATCCTGAAGAAAAATTCAGGTATGGCACTGATATCGATGTGTATCTGGCCAAGGCATACGAAAATACCAAAAAGGATTTCCGGTGGCTTGATAAAAAAATGCTGGAGAGTTCCTGGCACTATGAGATAAAACAGATAGACGGAGATTGGGAATTTGTCTGTGTGCGCAATGATGATGACCGGCAGACCGTATTTAATTGCAGTTCAGCGGAACGCTTTATAGAAATCATCGAAGATGAATATCAGGGAAAAGCGCTTAGAGCCAATCCGGTTGTGGCAGAGTATCCTGTTTCATTTGGTCATATTGAACTCCATGGCTGGAATCTGGAAAAATATGTATTTGCAAAACTGAAAACGGGTGATTTCAAAGTAACTGTGCAGGCCGGCGACAGAGTGACAGGAGGATCCAGAGACTTTTTTGTCAAACCGTACTGCTTTGAGGCAAAGACTTACGGGGATTTTCTGGATCGCTACCTGGAAATTGTTCCCGCCGAATCTTTTGGATTGTCAAAAGAAGCTCTCCTCTCTGACAAAAAACTGAAAGAATTCCTCGGATATCAGTAATGCCGCGGTGATTAAACCATAATCAGAAGCATGGCAATTCAGACAGAGCCGGCTGCCGGGGCGATTTTTCGATATGATCGCTGCCGACTTCCATAACCTGCAGAGGAAGACAGAACCTGGCAATCCGCCAACACGCAGCCGGCAGGTCACAACTGATAACAGTCTGATTGAATTCAAGGTATTATTCTGAAACAAGACCGCTGTTTCAAGGAAAACAGGGCTCATACCGCAATACTAGGCTTCGAAGAAAGCAATACCATTTTTGCCGTTTCGTTTGATGCGGTAGAGAGCATCATCGGCCTTCTGAATGATATTCTCATCATTGGCGATGCAAGATCCGAAAACCACTCCTGCACTGATCGAAACAGCAGGAAGACCGTCGGAGGTATCTGACAGACTTTCATTAATTTTGTAAACGCTCCATAATAACCTTTGATGCTATTTAAGATTGTTTAAAATCAACAATCCATCCTTTTCTTTTTTCAATAAGACTTAACTTTTTATA
>CACWLF010000051.1 GCA_902761645.1 uncultured Aeromonadales bacterium
CTTGTGCCAATACTGTATAAAACATTGGCAAATATGCTATAATTCGAAAGTTATAATCGGTGATTATACGGTATTTTCTGCTCATTGTAGACAGTGGCAGTTATGTAAATTTTGATTTTACCGACCGGTATAAATTGAATAATATAATAAATATTAAATTTAAAAGATAAACAGCTGTGATTTTAAATAAATATATTCTAAAAGAAACCATAAAGATGCAGATAATATTTTTTATAATATTGAATGCAATCTTTTTCTGCCAAAGCTTTATTCAGATAATCCGCAGTGCTTCTCATGGTGATATTCCAACACAGCTAATCACAGAAATGTTGATTTTATCAATCCCGAATATGTCTATTCTGATGATTCCGCTGACTGTATATCTTGGTATTCTGGTTGCCCATGCGAGACTTGGCGCCGACTCGGAATTCATTGTAATGAAATCGTTGGGAGTATCTCCGTTCAGCATTTTGAAGGGAGCTTTTATACTTGGATTGTTTACTGCCGTTATTGCATTGTTCAATTCATTTTATCTTGTTCCGACAGCACAGGCAAAACAAGAGAGTTTAATGAAAGATGCCAAGGAAAATTCCAGTTATTTTGCCATTGACAGCGGCAAATTCATAAAATTCGGAAACAACCAGCTGGTTGCCTACATCGACGACGTTAATGACGAAAAAGACGGGAATGAATCGCACAAAGATCTCCGTAAAATGCAGAATGTATATTTGTTTATGCTGCACAGCTGGAGACAGCCGAAACCGACATCTGTTGGTTATGCAAAAAGGGGATATGTAACACAGGATAACGACAACATAATGTGGCTTGTTCTGGAAGACGGAACCTATTATATCGGACCGAACGAGGATAAAAAATATACTAAAATGGACTACGAAGAGTTTCGTACCTGGCTGGCCGATAATTCAGAAGTTAATGAAGAACTCAAGATCAACACCGTTCCTACAGCCAGACTGTTATCAATGGAAGGTCCTGTTGCCGCAGCGGAACTACAGTGGCGTATCTGCGTGGCACTGGCCATACCTATTTTAACACTGATAGTTGTTCCGCTTGCCAATGTAAGACCAAGACAGGGAAAATTTGCCAAATTCCTTCCTGCACTGCTTATATACGGTTCATTCTTCTTGTTTCTGGTTTCACTTAAACACTTGATCAGTAAAGGAATATTTCCTGTGTTCCCTGGTTTATACCTGTTGCTGTTTGTATACTTCGTCATGTTCGCAATACCTTTGAATTTAACAGAAACCAGGTGGTATAAGAAAATACAATTAAATAAAGCAAAAAAACTTGTAAATGAGAAAAAACAATGAGAATTATACCTTCTATAATTGAACGATATGTTGGTAAATATGTTGTAACCTGGATTATATACATTACCATTTTCTTCTGTGTTCTGTCATGGCTCATCAAGTTTATGGAACAGCTTAGCAATATCGGAACAGGAACATACACAGTAACGGTAGCAATGTATGCTGTCTCCCTGAGAATTCCGCATAATATATATGTATTCTTCCCGCTATCGGCACTGATGGGGACTGTGGTCTCACTCTGCATGCTGGGTTCAAGGCAGGAACTTGTGGTTATGCAGGGTGCCGGTATTTCAAAATTAAGAATAGTAATCGCCACATTAAAATTTTCCCTTCCTCTAATGATTGCGGTAATGCTACTGGCGGAATATGTTATTCCTAGAACTGAAGCAAAATATGATGAAGTCAGAGCCAAAACACTCAAAGGCATTGATTTGGATGTAGGATCGTCCGGAGATATCTGGATTAAGGAAGACAACAAATTCTTCCATATTAACTACGCAGGAAACAACGGCAAGGTTGATGATATCCATTTGTTCGTTTTTGATCAAAATACCCATGAACTGCTTGATTCCGCAGAAGCAAAAAAAGGTACATTTTCACAGGGTAAATGGAATTTTGAAAACATTACTCACAAGCATTTCAGAGACGACAAACTTGAAATCAGACATGTGGACAAAGAACAATGGAATGTATTTATTACTCCTGATAAATTCAATGCATTGAGTATCAGCCCTGATGAACTATCAATCTCAGCTCTGTGGTCATACGTAAAATATTTAAAGGAAAATAAACTCGAATCAAAAAAACCTGAATTTGAGCTATACAGAAAAATATTTTCACCATTTGCCATTATTACAATGATTTGTCTTGCGGCAGCAGTTGCTTTCGGTTCAATGAGATCTATTTCCATGAGTGCAAGAATAGTTTTAGGTGTTGTCGGAGGTTTTGCTTTCTATGTTTCCAATCAATTGTTCTCGCCGATTAGTCTGGTGTATGGTTTTCCTCCGCTTTTATGCGTGATTCTGCCAAGCACAATTTTCTTTTGCTGCGCAATATGGGTGCTGACCAGGAGATAACTTAATCAATTGACAGTTATAAACAAAAAAACAAGTTGATATTATCGCTTAGATTTGTATAATTATATACGTTCATTGCCTCGGTGGCGGAATTGGTAGACGCAGCGGATTCAAAATCCGCCGGCTAATCACCGTGTGGGTTCGAGTCCCACCCGAGGCACCATTCAATATCAATCCTTCAATTCAAGATTTAATCAGGATATAGAATAGCTTTTTAACTGCTCAATTTGTATTTCTTTTTGCTATGTATTCATATTTCAAAAATATCACCAATGATACACAGCATAATTTAACAACACTTACAATTTTCTTTAACTATGCGCTCTGCAAACAGTCAGTTACATAACAAAATAAAACGAATTGTAATGTTTAAAAGGAATATTGAAACCCTTATGGTACCCCAAAAAAATAAAGTCAAAGATAAATCAAAAAATAGTCAAAGTAACATCTAAATCTATTGGGATTTTAATTTTTATAACTATAATTATTAATGTACCTAGGAGATTTATTATGGCTAATTGGAATATTAAAAAGAAAAACGGTGAAAACGTAAAGTTTGACGACAATTCAGTACGCAGTAATACTGAATATAGGGATGCTGATAATCGAAGAAATAATGGCTATAACTTCTTTGAACAGTCTTATACAACAAACCGCGTTGTTGTGGATGGTGTAACAGTTTATGAAGATCAAAGCATAGGTAATGGACAGCCAGGTGTTATAAACATTCATACACCTTTAGACGAAAATATTGAAGAAAGAAGAAAAAAAGATAACAGAATAATTAATACTTTATTTATACTTACCTTCTTTTTTGCTCCTCCAATGTTTATTTTGATGTTAATTTTTAGAATGTTAGGTTGTCTAAAAGCTAATTAGTAAAAAATAAGGGATAAATATAGTCACTTTGTTAACAGCAAGGTGCCTTTTTTTTAAGGTGATAGCAATGGCAAATATAATTGTTGGTGCAAACATTCAGATGAACGGTACAGGACAAGACGTACATCAAATGCAGAATCTTGCACATGGCATTAATGTTGAATTTAATCGAGATTCCCAGAGTCTATCCATAATGTTAATAATACATTTAATAGATTTGAAAATAACATAACTAGAATTAACAATCATACAACTCAAACATTTAGATAACTCAAGTTGTAAATAATTTTAGACACAATATGCAAGCTGCATTTTCAAACATAATGATGTTTAATGGTGCCAGGGTTATAGGATCAGCAATGAGAAATATCATTGACACTATCCAGCAAACAGAACGTGCGATTGGTTCGCTTCAGGCTATCACCGGCTCCATTGATGAAGCTACAGTTAAGTTCCAGGAACTGAATGATGTAAGTAGAAAGATTCCTAGGTCCTTTGATGAGATTACACAGTCTGCTTTGACTCTAAAACGGTTTAGATACAACTGCCAGTTCAATTAAAGCTTTAGCAAAAATAGCACGCGGAACAGGGGTTTTATGTCTTCCTGTCCATGCACAAGAAATCACTTAAACAATCTCTAGGCGAATTAAAGAACCATTGTTAGATATAAAGAACAATTAAGCAATTGATGTATTAACTAAATTTTCCAAATCATTATAAGCACAATTGCCGGTCATTCTAGTATTCTGAGCACGAAATAAATGAAAATAAAGTATTGACCTCTCAATTATCTTATTGTTTCTCGAAACTCTAACCAAACGGACAGTTCATTAGAAATTCATACAAAATGATGATCTCTACATTAAATAACCTCATGAGCATTTATTCATAAGATTTTTAACAATACTGTTACAAAAACTAGATAATACTCACGTTAAAAAAATCTAACTATAGTTAAACTGTATGTGTGAATAGCTATTTAATGGTGGAACAAAAATGTTTAATACTAGTGAAAAATTAAAAAATCAAATAAAAGTAAAAAATACAAAAATCACGGATGCTTTTAATGTTGCTAGTGAAATACAGGATACATTGGTTAAGGATAAAAAAGGAAGCCAATTGAAACAATACGTCGATGATTTGGCAAGTGATCATCGCGATTTGCTGGCGCAAGAAGATAATTTAAGTTCATTAGATAATATCAAAGAATCAATCGATGCTTCCATCCAGCGCATTGAGGAAGTGTACAACAACAATGCTCAGGAAATTGAGCAAATAAGAATGGTTTTAGATGGTCTGACAACGAGTATCAACTCCATGCAGCAGCTTCAGGAATCATTTATTAACTCCTTTGTCGGTTTGCGCGAACAAATGAAATCAATACGCGAATGCACCGAAATGATTTCAGACTTATCCAATCAGACCAACCTGCTTGCCCTGAATGCCACTATAGAAGCAGCCAGAGCAGGAGAACATGGACGAGGATTCGCAGTGGTGGCAGGAGAAGTAAAAAAGCTGTCACTGGATACAGCTGAAGCTTCCTCAAAAATAGATTCAACAGTTGACGGGTTTAATCATCAGATCGACACTATTATTACAGAAACTGAGACCAATAAAAAAATGCTGGAAGATATGTCGAATTCAACAAACAACGCACAAAGCATCTTCAATAATACTTTGGAGAAGGAAGAACACAACAAATCATCCATGTCCGGAATTTTAACATCAATTAATGAAAATGTAATTAAACTGCAAAGTGTTGCGTCATTCCATTTAAGTCTGCAGAAAACAACAGAATCCAATTTTCAGAAAATTGAACAATATATCGATCAGAAAATAGCTAATAACTCCTATTTGTCTGAAGCTGTACGAAACCTGGGAATACTGAAAGAACTCCTGGAAACAGCACTGAAATCATCAGAAAAATAATTAGCTCACTTTTATTTGGTTAGTTACCGTAATCCTCTTCCGGAACTAACCATTTAAAATACAAGTTCTGATCTTCGACAACTAATACAGAAAATACAAATATATCGCTTTGCTCAGGGTTGCTGAATCTGATTTCAATCAAATCATCAGCTGAACAATCGGCAATTTCCTTAGAAAAGTCCACCCATGAATCCTGATTTACATCTACTATTTCATACTGATATTCTTCCGAATCAAAAAATGAAACAATAAAGTCTCTTTCTTCTTCAGAAAATTCATCTATTATAGTTTCAAACAAATCCTTAGCAGTAAGAAACAGTTGATCGATTCTTTCTCCAAGCAAATCATCATTATCATTGTTTAAAAGATCAAGCATAATTTTTCACCTATAAAAAAAAGAGGATCAAAAGATCCCCTCTATAATACCTAATAAAACAAATTAATCAGACAATTCAGATTATTCATTAGCTGAAGCAGCTTCTGTACCTTCTGATTTGGTTTCTGCATTAACTTGAACAGTTTCAGTAAACTGAACATATGCCATAGGTGCATTATCACCAGGTCTTAAACCGCACTTTAAAATGCGAGTATAACCACCAGCTCTGTTAGCAAAAAGCGGAGCAATCTGGAATAATCTACCAACAGCACTCTTATCATCAAGACGAGCAAAAGCAAGTCTACGGTTAGCTACAGTATCAACCTTAGCTAATGTAATTAAAGGCTCAACTACACGACGTAATTCTTTAGCTTTAGGCAAAGTAGTTTTGATTAAACCATCTTTGCTATTAACTAATGCAATTGCTAAACTACGGAATAGAGCATGTCTGTTGCTGCTATTACGATTTAGTTGACGACCACTCATACGATGACGCATGACAAAACCTCTTATATTTAAAAATCTTTAAAAAACTAATTAGAAACTACCTTTATCAACGATATCCTTTGGAGGCCATCCTTCGACGCGCATACCTAAAGATAAATTACGCTGAGCCAAAACATCCTTGATTTCGGAAAGAGATTTCTTACCGAGATTAGGAGTTCTTAACAACTCAACTTCTGTACGTTGAACCAAGTCACCAATATAGTGAATAGCTTCTGCTTTCAAACAGTTAGCTGAACGAACAGTCAACTCTAAATCATCAACTGGACGTTTTAATACATCTGGAACTTTTGGTTCCTCAGGTTCTTCAGGCTTAACTGTGAGTTTAGAACCTAAATCAACGAACGGTTCTAGTTGGCAATACAAAATTGTAGCTGCATTACGAATTGCTTCATCCGGCTCAATAGTACCATTGGTTTCAATTTCCATTACTAATTTGTCCAGATCTGTACGTTGTTCCACACGGGCAGATTCAACATTAAAAGCAATACGAACAATCGGGCTGTACACAGCGTCAACCAGAAGATGACCTATAGGTCTGTCTTCTTCGTTTAAACGAGTCTGAGCTGGTTTGTAACCGCGACCGCGCTGAACCTTCAAACGCATTTTGATCTCACTGTCATCAGAAGTAAGATTGCAAATCACGTGATCAGGGTTAGCAATAGTAACATTATCGCTATGCTTAATATCACCTGCAACTACTGGTCCTGCACCTTTTTTCTCTAGAGTTAAGTATTCCTCATTCTTGTCGAATAATTTTACTGCAACACCTTTTAAGTTTAAAAGAATAACTTCAATGTCTTCTTTTACACCTTCTTTAGTGGAATACTCATGTTGTACTCCATCAATTTCAGCTTCAGTAATAGCATAACCTGGCATTGAAGAAAGCAGTATTCTTCTCAACGCATTACCTAAGGTAATACCGAAGCCACGTTCCATAGGCTGTAAAACAACCTTTGCACAGAAAATACTATCCTTAGATACCTCAATCTCTTGATTTGGTATTAAAAAATCTGGTAAAGAACCTTGCATTATAACCTCTCTTAAAAACTACATCTTAGAATAGTATTCTACGATTAGCTGTTCTTGAATTTCTTGAGGTAATTCAGATCTTTCAGGGTTTGCTTTGTAAGTACCTGATAATTTATCTAAATCAACTTCCAACCATTCACATGGAGTCTTGCCCTTAGCTAACTCTACAGAAGTTTTAATGCGTTCTTGATTCTTTGCCTTTTCGCGAACAGAAATCACATCATTAGGTGAAACTTGGTAAGAAGGAATGTTAACAACCTTATCATTAACTAAAATAGCTTTGTGGCTTACTAACTGACGGCTTTCTGCTCTGGTAGAACCAAAACCCATTCTGTAAACAACATTATCTAATCTAGCTTCTAACAATGTAAGTAAGTTTTCACCGGTGTTACCTTTCTTACGAGCAGCTGTTTTGTAGTAGTTGCGGAATTGTCTTTCCAACACACCGTACATACGACGAACTTTCTGCTTTTCTCTCAACTGTTGACCATAATCAGTATCACGTGGTTTTACAGCACCATGTTGACCTGGTCTTGTATCAATCTTACACTTTTGATCGACAGGACGAACACCAGACTTTAAAAATAAGTCGGTTCCTTCACGACGACTAAGCTTTAATTTAGGGCCTAAATATCTTGCCATTTCTTTTAATCTCCCAACTTATTAAACGCGACGCTTCTTTGGTGGACGGCAACCATTATGAGGGATTGGAGTCACATCAGTAATATTAGTTATTTTGTAACCAATTGCATTTAAAGCACGAATAGAAGATTCACGTCCTGGACCAGGACCTTTAACTAAAACTTCAAGATTCTTTAAACCAAATTCTTTTGCTGCTTCACCGGCCTTCTCTGCTGCAACCTGAGCTGCATATGGAGTTGACTTACGTGAACCGCGGAATCCTGAACCACCGGATGTAGCCCATGATAAAGCGTTACCCTGGCGATCAGTAATTGTTACAATAGTATTATTAAATGAAGCATGAACGTGAGCGATACCATCACTAACTTGCTTCTTTACACGCTTACGTGCACGAGTTTGATTAACTGCCATAATTTACTCCGTTACTTCTTAATTGCCTTGCGAGGACCCTTGCGAGTGCGCGCATTAGTTTTAGTACGTTGACCGCGTACTGGTAAACCACGACGATGACGAATACCACGATAGCAACCTAAGTCAACCAATCTCTTGATATTCATTGAAATTTCACGGCGTAAATCACCTTCTACAGTATAATTTGCTACTTCAGCACGAATTTTATCTAATTGTTCCTCAGATAATTCTTTTAACTTAGTATCTTCAGCAATTTCAACCTTAGCTAAAATATCCTTAGCTGTTGGCTTACCGATGCCGTAGATTGATGTTAATGCAATAACTGCATGTTGATTATCAGGAACATTAATGCCAGCTATACGGGCCACTATATTACTCCTATAAAGTACAAAAAATCACGCTACCATAAAGCCCGTTACGGATACATGGTAGCAATAAGTGCACATGCTAAAAAAAGCAGGCACGTTATTATAACGTACCTGCCAATATTTTTTCAAGTTTTTTGATCTTGATTACAAAAAATTATTAACCTTGACGCTGCTTGTGTTTTGGATCAACGCAAATAACACGTACAACACCGTGACGCTTAATAATTTTGCAATTACGACACATCTTTTTAACTGAAGCACCTACTTTCATGTTTTACTCCAAATTATTAACGATTTGTAAATTTCAAATTCTGTTTTCTCATAACATCTGCATATTGATGAGAAACCCTGTGAGCCATAAGCTGTGATGTAAAATCCATTACAACTACAACCACAATCAGTAAAGAGGTACCACCAAAATAGAACTGAACATTCAAGAAGGTCATCATGAATTGCGGTATTAAACATACCAGAACCATATACATTGAACCAACTAATGTCAATCTAGTCATAACCTGGTCAATAAACTTTGCAGTCTGCTCACCCGGTCTGATACCAGAAATGAAAGCACCACTTTTCTTTAAGTTTTCACTCAACTCTCTTGGATTGAACACCAAAGAGGTATAGAAAAAACAGAAGAAAACAATAGCACTAGCATACAACAGCTCATATAACGGCTGACCAGGCTGTAACACCTGAGATACCTTATTCACAATCTGAGCAAAGGTGCTGTCACCCTGTCCAAACCATGATGCCACTGTTGCAGGGAACATGATTATACTTGAAGCAAAGATCGCAGGGATAACACCTGACTGATTGATCTTCAACGGCAAGTGTGATGTAGGAGGTGCATACATTCTACCGCCCTGCTGCTGTCTGGCATAATGAACCGTAATCTTACGCAACGCTCTTTCCATAAATACTACGAAAACCGTTACACCGACAACGATAGCAATAATAGCAATCAAAACCAGCACATAAGCGCCACCTTCCTGCTTAAACTGCTCAATTGTACTGCCAACAGCAGGAGGCAAACCTGCAACAATACCCGCAAAAATAATCAGCGAAATACCGTTACCGATACCTCTCTCGGTAATCTGTTCACCCAACCACATCAAGAACATAGTTCCGGTCAGTAAACTGATTGTAGTTACAAAATAAAAACTAAATCCTGGATCATCAACCACGCCTTGGATCATGTTAGGTAGACCGGTAGCAATACCAAAGGCCTGCACTGCACCAAGTACTAATGTTCCATATCTAGTCAACTGAGTGATCTTACGACGACCAGCTTCGCCTTCTTTTTTCATTTCCTGAATGCTAGGAACCATTACGCCAAGTAACTGGACAATAATGGCTGCGGAAATGTAAGGCATGATACCTAGTGCAAACAAAGAAGCTCTAGAAAGAGCACCACCGCTGAACATATTGAATAATCCAATGATAGTACCCTTTTGTTGTTCCATTACTTCAGCAAGGCGTTGAGCATTAATTCCAGGGCACGGAATATGTGAACCTATACGGAACACAATAAGAGCAAATACAACAAAGAGCAATCTCTGTGTTAACTCAGACATTCCTTTCTTTGTATTCTCCAAACCCGGTGTTCTTGCCATTTCCTATCCTTACTCTTGTTCGCCTTCTACCTTTCCGCCTGCAGCTTCGATTGCCGCCTTAACACTCTTGGTAACCAAAATACCAGATAAGGTAATAGCCTTTTCAACCTTGGTGTTTCTGGACATAACAATCTTAACATTCTTAAACTTGTCAGAAACCAAATCATTTTCCTTCAAAGTAGAAAGATTAATATTGGTCTCCTGAAGCTTCAGTACAGCACTCAATGGTAAATCAGTAGTAACTGCACCAGTTCTTGAGAAGAATCCGAATTTTGGTAAACGGATCTTTAACGGCATCTGACCGCCTTCAAATCCATGACGAGTACCACCGCTCTTACGGGCACCGGCACCTTTAATACCACGACCAGAAGTCTTACCAATACCAGAACCAATACCACGACCTACACGAGTCTTAGCTGGCTTGGAACCTGGATTAGGAGCTAATTGATTTAAACGTAAACCCATTTTTTACTCCTCAACCTTAACCATATAATAAACTTTGTTAATCATACCGCGCATAACAGCATTGTCAGCAACTTCAACAGTGTGACCGATATGACGTAAACCTAATGCACGTAAAGTAGCTTTGTGTTTTGGTAAACGACCAATTGCACTACGTGTTTGAGTAACTTTAATAGTCTTTTCAGCCATTTTTTACTCCAAAATTTCTTTAACAGATAAACCTCTTTTACGAGCTACCTGTTCTGGTGATTTCATAGATGATAAAGCCTGAACAGTTGAACGAACCACATTTACAGGGTTAGTAGAACCATAAGCCTTAGCAAGAACGTTTTCAATACCTGCAACTTCCAACACGGCACGCATAGCACCACCAGCGATAATACCGGTACCTTGAGAAGCAGGCTGCATATAAACGTGAGAACCTGCGTGGTCACCGGTTACTGAATGATATAAAGTACCATTATTTAAGTTAACCTGTACTAAATGTTTCTTAGCCTGTTCCATAGCCTTTTGAATTGCAGCCGGAACTTCGTGAGCCTTACCATAACCATAGCCGAATTTACCATGACCGTCACCTACAACTGTTAAAGCGGCGAATGAGAAAATACGACCACCTTTAACAACCTTGGCCACACGGTTAACCGCAACTAATTTTTCTTGCAATTCATTTGCTTGAGTATCATTTTTTGCCATATTATTCCTACCTTACATTAGAACTGCAAACCAGCTTCACGAGCACCTTCAGCCAAAGCTGCCACACGACCGTGATACTGGAAACCAGAACGATCGAAAGCAACAGTTTTAACATCTTTTGCAAGAGCTCTTTCTGCTATAACCTTACCAACAACCTTTGCTGCATCCTTGTTACCGGTATATTTAACCTGATCTTTAACTTCTTTTTCCAAAGTTGAAGCAGCAACGATTACCTTACCATCATCGATTACTTGTGCGTAAATATGGCGTGGAGTGCGGAAAACAACTAGACGAATTGCACCCAATTCAGCCATTTTACAGCGTGCCTTAAGAGCACGACGAAGACGAGAAGCTTTCTTGTCCATTTTTTTTCCTTACTTCTTCTTAGTTTCTTTGATACGAACATATTCGTCAGAATATCTGATACCCTTTCCCTTATATGGTTCAGGAGCACGATACGCACGAACATCAGCAGCAACTTGACCTAATAAAGCCTTATCTGCGCTCTTTAAAATAATTTCAGTTTGAGATGGACACTCAGCAGTAACTCCTTCTGGAATTACATGATCTACAGGATGAGAGAATCCTAAAGCCAAACTTAAAACGTTACCTTTAACAGAAGCACGATAACCTACGCCAATTAAAGTAAGTTTCTTTTCAAAAGGTTTAGCAATACCAGAAACCAAAGAGTTAACAATAGCTCTTGCAGTACCTGCCTGAGCATCAGAATTATCGAAACCTGTTCTTGGTTCGAATGTTACCTGATTGTCAGCAACTTTAATTTCAACTGCATCATTGAAAGTTTTTGTTAATGAAGCAGTCTTACCCTTAACGGTGATGGTCTGACCATCAACCTTTACCTCTACGCCAGCAGGAATGCTGACAGGTGCTTTAGCAACACGTGACATTTTATCCCCTTATGCTACGTAGCAAATAATTTCGCCGCCGAGTTTAGCCTTGCGAGCTGCACGGTCGGTCATTAAACCCTTTGAAGTAGAAACTACTGCAATACCCAGACCATTCTGGATCTTAGGCAATTCATAACTTCTCTTGTATACTCTTAAACCTGGACGTGAAACACGTTTAATCATTTCAACAACAGGCTTTCCTTCGAAATATTTAAGGTCAATAGTTAAAACCTTCTTTACTTCATTGGATTCTGAATAATCTGAAATATAACCTTCATCTTTCAGCAATTTAGCAATAGCAGCTTTTTGCTTGGAGTAAGGCATAACAACGGATTCTTTCTGTGCAGACTGACCATTTCTGATACGAGTCAACATATCTGCAATTGGATCTTGCATACTCATACGTCTATCTCCCCTCTATTACCAACTTGCTTTCTTAAGACCAGGAACCTGTCCATTCATCATCATTTCACGTAATTTAATACGGCATAAACCGAACTTACGTAAATTGCCATGTGGACGACCAGTGATGCTACAACGTCTGCGAATACGGCATGGGCTAGAATCTCTTGGTAAACTTTGAAGTTTGAGACTTGCATTCCAACGATCTTCTTCAGAAGCGTTTACATCAGAAATAATTTTTTTCAAAGCCTGACGCTTTTCAAAATATTTGTTTACTAATAACTCGCGTTTCTTTTCACGATTTACTGTTGATAATTTTGCCATAACCTCACCTTACTTACGGAATGGGAAATTAAATGCGGCTAAAAGTGCACGACCTTCTTCATCAGTACTTGCTGTTGTGGTAATAGTAATATCTAAACCACGAACCTGATCAACTTTATCATAGTCGATTTCAGGGAAGATGATCTGTTCACGAACGCCCATTGAATAGTTACCTTTACCATCAAAAGATTTGTCACTAACACCACGGAAGTCACGAATACGTGGCATTGCAATGCAAATCAAGCGTTCTAAGAATTCCCACATACGTTCACCACGTAAGGTTACTTTGCAACCAATAGGATATCCTTCACGGATTTTGAAGCCTGCAACTGATTTGCGTGCTTTAGTGATTAATGGTTTCTGTCCTGAAATTGCTGCTAAATCAGCTGCTGCATTTTCTAGAACCTTTTTATCAGTCAAGGCCTCGCCGACACCCATATTCAGGGTAATCTTTTCGATTCGAGGGACTTGCATGACAGTCTTGTAACCAAATTGTTCAGTTAATTTTTTGATTACTTCTTGTCTGTAAATATCATGTAGTTTCGCCATCGCTTACTCCAATTATTTTACAATTACTTTTTGATTTGACTTAAAGAAACGAACTTTCTTACCGTCTTCGAACTTAAAACCTACGCGATCTGCTTTCTGAGTTTCAGGATTGTAAATCGCCACATTAGAAACATCAATAGGAGCTTCCATGCTGATAATAGCACCTTCTTCCTGTGTATGAGGATTAGCCTTCTTGTGTTTCTTTACAATATTAATACCTTCAACGATTACTTTATGTACATCTCTAAGAACTTTGGTAACCTTACCGCGCTTACCTTTATCCTTACCTGCGATTACAATAACTTCATCATCTCGGCAAATTTTTGCTGCCATAATTGACTCCTTATAATACTTCTGGTGCTAATGACACAATCTTCATAAACTTATCGCCACGAAGTTCGCGAGTCACTGGTCCAAAAATACGAGTACCCATTGGTTCTAAAGTATTGTTATTTAATAAAACAGCTGCATTGCTGTCAAATCTAATAACTGAACCATCTTGACGTCTAACGCCTTTCTTAGTGCGAACAACAACTGCAGTACAAACATCACCTTTATTAACTTTGCCGCGAGGAATTGCTTCCTTAACAGAAACTTTAATAATATCACCAACGTTTGCATATCTACGATGTGAACCACCAAGAACCTTAATACACATTACGCTACGTGCACCTGAATTATCAGCTACATCAAGCATACTTTGCATCTGGATCATGAATGATTTCCTTCTATATATACATGCTTCGTTTGAAACAATAAAACCTACCCTAACTTATAAGGGCAATGCATGATAACACAATTTTTGTGATATGTGTAGTATTTATGAAAAATAAATAAGGCATACCTGTATTTTTTTACAGATACGCCTTAAATAACTGTTTTAATAAAAAACTGAACTATTAATCAGCAGCTTTTTCAACAACAGACACTAATGTCCAAGAAATGGTCTTAGCAATAGGACGGCATTCTTGAATTTCAACAACGTCACCAACTTTAGCTTCATTGTTTTCATCGTGTACGTGAAGTTTGGTTGTTTTCTTAACAATTTTGCCGTAAACCGGGTGTTTAACGCGTCTTTCAACAGCAACAACACATGATTTCTGCATTTTATCGCTAACAACAACAGCTCTTAATGTACGTGTCTTTTCGCTCATTATTTACCTGCCTTTTCAGTCAATACAGTCTTTACTCGAGCGATATCACGACGAGTTGCACTGATTTGGTGAGTTTGTTGTAACTGACCAACTTTGTTAGTCATCTTAAGAAGTAACTCTTGTTTTGCTAACTTTAATAATTCAGCATTGAGTTCCTCAACACTCATTTCGCGAAATTCTTTTGCTTTCATTATAAAATACCAATTCAAAAGCATGTCTTGCTTCTGCTTCGCCAACACCACCCATTTCATAGAGGATCTTACCAGGCTGAATAACTGCTACCCAGTATTCAACATTACCTTTACCTTTACCTTGACGAACACCAAGAGCTTTTTCGGTAATTGGTTTGTCTGGGAAAATACGGATCCATACCTGACCTTCACGCTTGATTGAACGGGTCATTGTACGACGGGCCGCTTCAATTTCACGAGCTGTCAATTGGCCGCGAGTAGTTGCTTTAAGACCGTACTGGCCAAATTCTACTGCGTTACCAGTCTGAGCTAAACCGCGATTACGTCCTTTATGAACTTTACGGAATTTAGTACGCTTAGGTTGTAACATTTACAAATTCTCCTTACTTCTTTCCACGTGTTTTATTACGTTTTGGTTTTGCAGGAGCATCGGCTTTCCTTAACACCAATAACACCATAAGTTGTATTAGCTTCAGATACAGCATAATCAATATCTGCACGCAAGGTGTGTAATGGTACGCGACCTTCACGGATCCATTCAGAACGTGCAATTTCAGCACCGCCTAAACGACCACTAACTTCAACCTTAATACCTTTAGCCTGGTGAGCCATAGCATTTTGAATTGCTTTCTTCATCGCTCTTCTGAACATAACACGATGTTCCAGCTGAGAAGCGATAGAATCTGCAACTAACTTACTATCAGTTTCAGGTTTACGAATTTCATTGATAAACACTTGAACAGGAACGCCAGCAATCTTGCCGATATTCTTGCGCAATTTTTCAATATTTTCACCTTTTTGTCCGCAAACTAAACCTGGACGTGCAGTATTAATTGTTACCTTAATACTCTTTGAAGGACGTTCAATGTTAATGCGTGATACTGATGCATCTTTTAAAGTCTTCTGTAAATATTCACGAACTTTAAAATCTGCTGCTAGATAATTAGCATAATCTTTAGTACCTGCGTACCAGGTAGAACTAAAAGGTTTGGTAATTCCTAAACGGATACCATTTGGATTAACTTTCTGACCCATTTACATTCTCCCGGATTACTTATTATCTGATACAACAACAGTGATATGACATGTACGCTTGATAATACGATCAGCGCGACCCTTTGCACGTGGGAAAACACGTTTCATTGAAGGACCTTCATCAACCATGATTGTTGATACCTTTAAGTCATCAATATTTAAACCCAAGTTATGTTCTGCATTTGCAATAGCTGAATTTAAAACCTTGTAAATTAATGCAGCGCCGTGGCGAGGGCTAAATTTTAATTGATTTAATGCTTGTTCAACTGGAAGACCTCTGATTAGATCTGCCACTAAGCGAGCCTTCTGAGCAGAAGAACGAGCGTAACGATGTATTGCTTTAGCTTCCATTATTTATTCTCCTACCTTACTTAGCTGCCTTATCAGCACTATGACCCTTGAATGTTCTTGTAGGTGCAAACTCACCTAACTTATGGCCTACCATTTCGTCAGTTACATACACAGGTACGTGTTGACGACCATTATGGACAGCAATGGTCATACCAATCATTGTTGGTATTATCATTGAACGACGACTCCAAGTCTTAATAGGCTTCTTATCGCCGGTTTCCATTGCTTTCTCTACCTTCTTCAACAAGTGTAGGTCAATGAAAGGACCCTTCTTGAGAGAGCGTGGCATGGTTATACTCCTATATTATTACTTACTACGACGATGTACGATATATTTATCAGTACGCTTGTTATGACGGGTCTTATAGCCCTTACATGGTTGTCCCCATGGAGTAACAGGCTGAATACCCTTGTTACGTCCTTCACCACCACCGTGTGGGTGATCGATAGGGTTCATAGACATACCGCGAACAGTAGGTCTGATACCAAGCCAACGCTTAACACCAGCTTTACCCAACTGACGGAGCATGTGTTCTGAATTACCAACCTCACCGATTGTTGCACGACCATCAGCAAGAACTTTTCTCATTTCGCCTGAGCGTAAACGTAAAGTTACATATGCACCGTCGCGTGCAAGAATCTGTGCGTAAGCACCAGCAGAACGAGCTAATTGAGCACCCTTGCCTGGGAATAATTCTACAGCGTGCACTGTTGTACCAACTGGAATATTTCTCATTGGCAAAGTATTACCTACTTTGATAGGTGCTTCACTTCCTGAAACAACAGTAGAACCTACTTCTAATCCCTTAGGAGCCAGAATATAAGCTCTTGCACCGTCTCTGTAGCAAATCAAAGCAATGTTTGCAGAGCGGTTTGGATCATATTCAATGCGTTCAACTTTTGCAGGAATATCATCTTTAATACGTTTAAAATCAACTAAACGATAAAATTGCTTGTGACCACCACCAATATGGCGAGTTGTGATGCGACCAGTATTGTTACGGCCACCAGTCTTACGTTTAGCTTCCAAAAGAGACTTTAGAGGAGCTCCCTTGTACAAATCAGGTGTAGTCACCTTAACAGCATGACGACGACCTGGAGAAGTTGGTTTACACTTAATAACAGTCATGATCTACACTCCCTTACTCAGCACTAGTTTCTGCTGCTACTGATTGATCATCTAAGGTTTCACCAGGAGCAAGAGTTACATAAGCCTTTTTCCAATCTTTGCAACGGCCTAAACCGTGTCTTGTACGCTTAACTTTACCATTCATGTTTAAAGTATTAACTGAATCAACTTTAACATCAAAGCTAGCTTCCACAGCCTGCTTTACATCAGCTTTTGATGCAGTACGAAGAACTTTGAACACATAGGTCTTTGCGTCTGTAGCCTTCTCAGCAATGTTCTGAGACTTTTCTGATATAACAAAAGACTTGATTACATCGAATAGGTATTCTTGACGATTCATTATTTTAGTGACTCCTCAACTTCTTTTACAGCATCAGCTGTAATTAATACCTTATCAAAACGAATTAAGCTAACTGGGTTAAATCAGCATCAACCTCTTTCTTAATGATAAGAACATCGCTTAAATCCATAGCTTTTAATTTTGCAACTAATGCTTTGGTCTTTGGCTGATCAACAGAAAAATCATTAACAACAACCAAACGATCCTGTCTAACTAATTCAGAGAAAATACTCTGTAAAGCAGCACGATACATCTTCTTGTTAACTTTCTGGCTATGATCCTGCGGACGTGCAGCGAATGTTACACCACCGCTTCTCCATAATGGAGAACGGATACTACCAGCACGAGCACGACCAGTACCCTTTTGACGCCATGGTTTCTTACCGCCGCCAGAAACGTCTGAACGATTCTTTTGTGCACGGGTACCTTGACGAGCTGCATTTGTATAAGCAACAACCACCTGATGAACTAATGCTTCGTTATACTCACGAGCAAAGGTAGTTTCAGAAACTTGAAGAGCACCGTTTGTGTCTTTAATTACTAATTCCATTACTATCTCCTCAAGTATTATGCTTTAACTGTTGGTTTAACAATAATATTACCGTTAACAGCACCTGGAACAGCACCTTTAACCAATAATAAATTGCGTTCTACATCTACACGTACAACTTCTAAATATTGTACAGTTGTAGTTACATTACCTAAATGACCACACATTTTCTTACCTTGGAATACACGACCTGGAGTCTGGTTCTGACCAGTAGATCCAGGAACACGGTGTGAACGTGAATTACCATGAGTCCAATCCTGTGTACGGAAATTCCAACGCTTAACAGTACCAGCGAAACCTTTACCTTTTGATGTACCGGTTACGTCTACTCTTTTAACGTCGTTTAACACGTCTAATTTAACTTCTGAACCAACCTTATAATTAGCTAATTCATCTTCGTTTAAACGAAATTCCCATAATCCACGACCAGCTTCAACGCTGGCTTTTGCGAAATGTCCAGCTTCTGCTTTGTTTAGACGACTAGCCTTAACACTACCAGTTGTTACTTGAATTGCATTATAACCATCGCTTTCAACAGTTTTAACCTGTGTAACACGGTTAGCTTCAACTTCAATAACAGTTACAGGAACAGATAAGCCATCTTCCTTAAAAATTCTGGTCATTCCAACTTTACGACCGATTAAACCGATTGACATTATTTATACCCCTTTCCGTTAATCTAGGCGAATCTGAACATCAACACCAGCAGATAAATCCAAACGCATTAAAGCGTCAACGGTTTTATCAGAAGGTTGAACGATATCAATTAATCGCTTGTGTGTACGGATTTCATACTGATCACGTGCATCTTTATTTACGTGTGGAGAAATCAGTACGGTGAAACGTTCTTTGCGAGTTGGTAATGGAATTGGTCCACGTACCTGTGCGCCAGAACGCTTTGCAGTTTCTACGATTTCGGCTGTAGACTGATCAATTAAATGATGATCAAAAGCCTTTAATCTAATTCTAATTCTTTGGTTCTGCATTTGCCAGAGCTCCAAAATGGTTAAAGAACAAAAAGAAAATCTCACTTCACGCTCTTTTCTTCCAAACGCGAGGAGATGTTTCCACTCATTTCCTTCCAGATCGGAAGGACTTTTAAAAATAAATGTAGTTTTTAACGATAAGCTACACAAAAACGTTTGTATTATACATTATGCCTAACTATTTGCAACATATTTTTAAAAATTTGTTATTACTCACACTTTTCAATGTTTTTTTGAACAAAAAAAACACCCGAATACTTACGTACCCGGGCATTCAATCAATTGTTATCATCAAAACAGCAAATTATGGCAGAGTCATACCTTCTGCGGCATAAATCATGCCTTGATAATCTTGCATCTAACATCTTTCGGTATACTCATATCAGACAACGCTGTAGTTGTTTCTGCTGTTGGATTAATTACCTTCAACTTTCTTGTATGGAGCAGTATTCCGCTTTCGAGCTTGATATTCTTACCCAGAATCGGACCCTTGGTCGTAGCACCGGTACTATGAATTGTCTTTAACAAATCATTCATTGCAATATCGATAATTTTGTGATCTTCCGCAGTCACAATAATCATAAAACCTTGTTTTTCACTCATTAGTAATACCTATAGTATGAATTTTAATCTACTTTCCGTCAGTTTCCTCAACCATTGGCGGATCGTTTAACCAATTAACAAGCCAGGTGCTGTTTCATAAATTCTATGGCACTGGATATTTGACCAGGAGCAACTCCGCCTTTTGCACAACGTTTAGACAGCAGGGCATCAATTTCCAAACAAGGATAAACATCGCTCTCAATCTTCGGGCAAATCTGCTTAAACTGTTCAAGTGTTAACATTTCCAGAGGCTTTTGTTCCTTTATTGCAAACACCACAATTTCACCAACTATATGGTGAGCTTCTCTGAACGGGATTCCTTTGGTTACCAAATAATCTGCAAGTTCGGTAGCATTGGAATAACCGCCTTTTGCTGCATCCAATGTTGCATCGGCATTAACTTTAATGTCTTCCAGTACCAGACCTGCCATATCAAGACAATCGTGCCAAGTATCCAAAGCATCAAACAGTCCTTCCTTATCTTCCTGAAGGTCTTTGTTGTATGCCAGCGGCAATGCCTTGACAGTAACCAGCATTCCCATCAATGCTCCAATAACTCGGCCTGATTTTCCTCTGATTAATTCCAAGGCATCAGGATTTTTCTTCTGAGGCATCAGGGAAGATCCTGATGTAACGCGATCAGACAATTCAACAAAACCCGCTTCTCCGGAATTATAAATTATCAGATCCTCAGCAAATCTGGATAAATGTACCATGGAAATGCTAGCGCAATTTAATAATTCAAGCACATGATCGCGGTCTGAAACAGAATCCAGACTGTTTCTTGTTGCTTCAGAAAAATCCAAATCACGGGCCAGCTTCTCGCGATCAACAGGATAAGCAGTTCCGGCAAGAGCTGCAGCTCCCAGAGGACAGCGATTCATTAAATCAGTGGCATTTTTCAGACGAATGTAATCACGATCCAGCATTTCTACATATGCCAAAGCCCAATGTCCGAAGGTAACCGGCTGAGCTCGTTGAAGATGGGTATAACCAGGTATCACAGTATCTTTAAACTGTTCTGCGGTTTTCAACAATGATTTCTGCAAACCTCTAATCGAATCAAGGAGTACAGCAGCCTGTGCGCGACACCACAATTTTAAATCAGTTGCGACCTGATCATTGCGGCTTCTTCCGGTATGAAGCTTCTTTCCAAGTTCTCCGACTTTATCAATCAATCTGCTTTCAACATATGAATGAATATCTTCAAATCCAGCATTAGCAATAGAGTGAGGATCATGCTCGACTTCCGCCAACAGCTCATTTAACGCCGTCTGTAATTTTTCATTTTCTTCCTTGGTAATGATGCCAACAGAACAAATAGCTTTAGCCCATCCTTTTGATCCTTCCAGATCCTGCTTAGCCATTCTGTAGTCAAAAACCAAAGAATCATTAAACTGTTTGAATCTTACATCTGCCTCTTGTGTGAAGCGTCCACCCCATAATGCCATAAATATTCCTCTTAAAAAATTTTATTGTAATTATACTTGTATTTTGCTCAGATACAAATAAATAAAGAAAAAAGACTGAGTTTATATTTATAAACCCAGTCTCAAATCCATTCTGCTATGAGAATAAAAAATTATTTTTTATTCTTATTTGCATCATTGATTGCTCTGATTCTGCTTGGCAATGAATATAAACGGATAAAACCATCAGCATGACTCTGGTCATAAACGTTATCTTCACCGAATGTACAGAAATCAACGTTGAACAAACTGTTGTCAGAACGTTTTTGCACTGCAGTAACACTGCCTTTATATAATTTCAATACGACTTCACCGGAAATATCCTCGGCGATAGCATTAGCAGAAGCCAAAATAGCCTTGCATAACGGAGTAAACCATCTGCCATCATAAACCAGGTGTGAAAATTCCAGACCAAGTTTTTCGCGCCAAGCACGAGTGGTCTTATCAAGAATCAATTCTTCCACAGCACGTAAAGCCGCCATCATTACTGTTCCGCCTGGGGTTTCATAACATCCGCGTGATTTCATGCCGACTAAACGATTTTCGGTAATATCCACTCTGCCAACACCGTGTTTAGCAGCTAAATCATTCAAAGTTGCAAGACAGTTGTAAGGAGACAATGCCTTGTCGTTAACTGAAACAATTTCACCTTTTTCAATCTTTACTGAAACGAATTCAGGTTCATTAGGAGCCTTTTCTGGATCCACTGTCCAGGTCCATACGTTTTCAGATGCACGATTCCATGTATCTTCCAGCTCGCCGCCTTCGGTGGAGATATGCCAAGCATTAGCATCACGGCTGTAAATCTTCTTTAATGTAGCCTTGCATGGAATATTTCTTTCGTTCAGATAATTTAACAAATCTTCTCTTGAACGCATTTTCCAAATACGCCATGGAGCAATTACCTCCAGTTGAGGAGCCAGTGCAGCAACAGCACTTTCAAAACGCACCTGGTCGTTTCCTTTACCGGTACAACCGTGAGCCACAGCCTGAGCACCTTCTGCCAAAGCAGTTTCAACCATGGCTTTGGCGATAACAGGGCGGGCCATTGATGTTCCAAGCAAATAGGTACCTTCGTAAACAGCACCTGTCTTCAAGGTAGGATATACATAATCTTTTACAAATTCTTCACGAAGATCTTTAATGATGCATTTTGTTGCACCTGATTGTTTTGCTTTTTCTTCAATACCGACTAAATCTTCACGATCCTGTCCAACATCAGCTACAAAGCAAATAACTTCACAATTGTAGTTTTCTTTCAGCCAAGGTACGATTGCAGAAGTGTCTAAGCCACCTGAATAAGCCAATAAAACTTTTTTAATATCTGCCATTTTTATTTTTCCTGATTAATAAGAGTATCTAAAACTGCCATTTGAGCATGTAAACGGTTTTCAGCTTCATCATATATTAATGAAACTTTTTCATCATCCATAACATCAGATGTTATTTCCATATCTCTGTGCGCAGGTTGACAATGTAACACATGTCTAATACCTGTGTCATTTAATAATTTACGATTAACCTGATATGGCATGAATATTTTAGCTGCCTCTTCCATCGGCGTAGTATCACCCATGGAAACCCAGGTATCAGTATAACCCACATCGAAACCTTTAACATCCATTATGTTATCTGTAACAGATAATTTAGCGCCGGATTTTTTAGCAATTTCCGCAGCCATATTGAATATAGCTGCATCAGGTCCTCTGCCCTTAGGAGAAACTATAGCGACTGTTGAACCTAAAATTGCACCGGTAATCAATAAGGAATGAGTCATATTGTTGCCGTCGCCAAAATAAGCCAGTTTAACTTTGGTAATATCATCGTAATTCTCAAAAATGGTCATGTAATCAGCCAATACCTGACAAGGATGATACAGATTACATAAAGCATTGATCACCGGAACCGAACCATATTTGCTTAATTGAAGCAATGTTCCGTGATCATACACGCGCGCAACAATACCGTCGCACCAGCGTGATAAATTGCGGGCATAATCCTTTACAGATTCGCGCTGCCCCATAATGCCGTTCTGCTGATCCATGTAAACAGCATGTCCGCCAAGTCGTGTAATACCAATATCAAAAGTCACGCGAGTCCTCAAAGATTGCTTTTCAAATAAAGTTACCACACTTTTACCTGCAAGCCGTTGGTTGAACTTTGCAGGATTTTTTTTCATCTGTCGACCTAAATCGATCATCTGCAGAACTTCATCACGCGAAAATTCTGTAGTATTCAATAAATGACGCATGTAACACTCCTTTTACAATGCCTGAACTTGAGTTCCGATTGTTTCTCCTGCCAGCAAACGTTTTAACAATTCAGGATTTTTCCATCCGGCAACCGAAACTGCCTTACCAAGTGTTCTGGAAGCTTTTAAAGCTGCTTTAACCTTAACTTCCATTCCGCCTGAAATAACTCCGTTCTTAATTAATTCCGCAGCTTTTTCTTCTGTCATTGACGAAATTAAATTACGATCCTTATCCAAAATACCATCCACATCAGACAATAGTGCCAAATCAGCATTTAAAGACATGGCTATTGATGTTGCAGCCTGATCGGCATTAACGTTCATGAGCTGACCTTCACCGGTTATACCTATTGAACTTATGATAGGGAAATAACCGTTTTCAAGTAACAGATTTAGTAATTTAGGTGAACCGGTATTTGCTGTGCCAACAGCTCCCAATTCAGGATCAAGCTGACCGATTTCACACAGTGCGGCATCTGATAAACACAATCCGACACCGTTAAATTTATACTGTATGGCCTTTGCCAGCATTAACTTATTGGCTGTACCGGCAAGCGCACCGGCGATATACGGTATGTGTTCAAACGGTGTTACTCTCAAACCGTTTTTCTTTTCACTCTTGATACCCAATTGCTTTAACAAATCATCCACAAGACAGCCACCGCCATGAACCAGAACTACAGGGCGGTTATTTTCTTTAAGGTAACCTGACAAACCGTCAAACAAAGCATTCAATGATGCATCATTTTCAATTAAAGCACCACCCAATTTAATAACCAAAATATTATTCATGATTTCAGGTCCTGTTATATCAAACTAGTAGTTATAGGATAGCCGCAGTTAATATTGATGCACTGCATTGCCTGAGCGGAAGCTCCCTTCAGTAAATTATCAATTGCAGAACTTACAATCAGCATATCCCCTTCGCGCTGCCAGTGCAGATCTACGAATGGAGTAAATTCCACCGCTCTGATTGAAGACCAGTTAGGTTGCAGTCTTACCAGAGGTTTGCTGTCATAAGCATCATGATAAGCTTTATCAATCTGTTCATCGGTTACATTGCCCTTAAGCTTAACGTAAATGGTAGCCAGAATACCTCTTTTGAAATTACCTAGATGAGGCTGGAATAAAACTTTCTGACCTAAATGATGGCTGATTTCAGGACGATGACGATGTCCGAAAACACCGTACATATTCAAACTAACTTCGCAGAAACTTGATGTCAGAGACGCTTTTCTTCCCGAACCTGATACTCCGGACACAGCATTAATAATAGGCATAGTATCAGGATCGATCAGACCTGCATTGAACAGAGGTTTCAAGGCAGTCAGAGAAGCTGTAGGATAGCATCCTGGAACAGCAATGAGTTTGGCATTTTTTATCTGCTCTTCATTCCATTCGGCTAGTCCGTAAACCGCACTTGCAAGCCAGTCCAGGTTGGTATGTTTAAAATTGTAGTATTTTTCATAAAATTCCGGATCGTTAACCCTGTATGCACCTGATAAATCAAATACGCGCTTTGAATCATCAATAATGAACTCAGGAGCAATTTTCATACTTACTTCATGTGCTGTACATAAACACACCAAATCGGCATTATGCTTAATATCATTCATTGCATTCTGATCGTCATCTAAAGGAATGATTTCTTGATCTACAAGAGAACTATACATAGGATACAATTCGGAAAATTTCTTATGCGCATCCTTGGACGTAGCTGAAACATATAAACCATATAAATCTAAGTACGGATGTCTTTGAACCAAATTAGCTAACTCTGCACCTGCATATCCACTTGCACCAATAATTGCAACCTTTGGATTTTTCTGTGGCATAAACGCTCCTAAAACCTTTCTTCTTCTTTCTTTGACAAATGAATAAAAAAACAAAATCCTTGCTTGAAATTTTCTATTTCAAACAATTTCGAAAAACTTGTTTACAAACTCATTCCTACTTTTAATTATGCCATAAATTATGAATTGTTGTTATATATTTTTTAAGCAAAATTATATTATCACTTTATTTTTTTAGGTTTTAACTTCTACAATTTGATAACAGGTAGATTTTTCCGGTATGCACTATTCCTGCACTGCGTACATACAGGCTTTTCCTGCAATTTCCCAACGGATTTTGTGAGCGGATTTCAATTCAATAAGTCAAAATCCGGTAACATCGAGGAAGTTCGACAGTTGCGTAATATAAAAATCACTAAAGATTACCCTAAAAAAAGAATAACTGTTATTAACGGAAACAAACAAATATCGTCGTTCATTCTCCATGAGTAATTGAATGAAACATAATTAAATCTTTAGGCAACTCTGTTTTATACCCGGAAGGTGATATACTTGTCAGAAGGTATTGATGATATGGACACCTCCCAACCAAGCAACATTCTGCTATAATGGTTAATATTTAAACAAAACAGGAGACATCCATATGGCTATTGTAAACAGTA
>CACWLF010000052.1:0-14840 GCA_902761645.1 uncultured Aeromonadales bacterium
GGAATTATTTTTAATTAAATCAAAGACTTACGATCAAATATTAGATCTTCTAACAATTTTAAAATAGTGTAAGATCTGCGACCGCGATCTTAGGGATATGTAAATGATCACGTTTTCCACCATCCTGTATTGCTGTCCGGCTTCGTTTTTTCATGTGCGTTTTTCGATAACTTCATATTTTATAATGATGATTTCGTAAGCACATCTGATAAAAAACAACCGATTGAAATTATGTCGGCAAAAAAAATTTCAACCGGTCCGGGTGAAATATGACTCCCTGACAACAGAAAACAATGATTCATACATCTGAATAACAGTCAAATATGCATAAATTTTCAATAAAAAGTACCATCACGATCACTTTTACGATAAAATATGATTGAAATGAGATCTATGTATATTAAATTATTTTTTTTAATAATTAGAATATTATGGTTTATGCTTTGCCTAAAATAAGGTCGGCTTCCGCTTGACTGCCGGAGGGGCTTTGTTTTTACCAATGAAGCGAGCACGCAGAGGACAAATTTTAAAGGAACAATTATAATGAGTTTTCTAAATAGACTTTCTCCAATGAAAGTTGCAGTTTTGGTTGCAGCTGTATTCTGTCTGATTTCATCCATAATAATTCAGGTGCTCTTTAATACCAACATTGAAGATCGCATGAATGTTATCAATCAGTCTCTTAATCAGTCGATAGCGAATTCAGGCAAACCTACTGTTGAATCACTGACCAAACTGCTTCAGAATCTTAATCTGGATTATATTGCCCTGTTCCAGGGTCAGGACGAACAGCCGACTCTCATTGCCGGTGTATCGGACAGCAGTGTTTTCACTACTTTGCTTCCTTCCTCATTCAAGGAGCACGCATATATCGAAAATACTCCTTACTATGCTGATTTCAAACTGGCGGAACGTGTTTACGCTCCACTCTTCATTGTTATTATCGCACTTCTGTTTATGACCAGCGTATGCAGCTCTCTTATGGTAGGTTCGCTGCTCAAGAACAGAATTGATGCAAAACTTGGCAAATTAAGAGATGCAATAAACAGCAGAGAGTTTGACAGCTGCGAAGATGCTGAAATTGCCAAGATACTGAAAAACTCCTACAACGAATACGATGCACGGATTGCTGAACTGCAGAAAGACAACGATCGTCTGAAGAATCTGGTGGATACCGATTCTCTTACCGATGTAAACAACCGCAAGAAATTCGACAAGGATCTTGAAACACTTCTCAACAACAAGAATGAAGCTTCAGTTTCAATACTTGCAATGATCAGAGCCACATCTCTCGATCATATCAACTCAAACCGCGGTTTCTCACGCGGCGACAAATATCTCTGCGATGTAAGCAGAATCATAACCGAAACCGTTTCCAAGTTCCTGCCTGGTGTTAACAAGCCTACACCTGACGGAAAACTCGGACCGAGCATCTATCGCACCAAAGGTTCCGATTTTGCCATTCTGATCCCTAATTCCAACATGAACGTTGCCCAGATGCTGGTTAAGGAACTCAAATACGCATTTGATATTTATCAGACTGAACATGAAAAGGAAATCGAGGATGTTGCCTATACCGGCGTGGTGTTTGTTAAACCAAGCCAGTCAAAGGAATCCGTTCTGGCACGTGTCGACAGTGCTCTGTCAGAGGCTCAGACCAACAGCATGAACTCAGGTTTCATCAAAGAGGATGATTTTCTCGGTGCCAACAAGCAGGAAATCGTTGAAGGCGAAAAACGCTGGAAGGAAATCATTACCAACATTATCAACGAAAATGCGATTGTTCTGCTCCAGCAGCCTATTCAGAGTCTGAATTTCTCTGTAAGAACATATAATGAAATCTTCTCAAGATTTGTCAACAAAAACGGCGAATACTACCCTACCGAAACAGTATTTGCAATGGCACAGCGCCATGAGATGCTGACAACTCTGGAAATGAAGATTATTGAAACAATTATTGATAAATACAGCAAGAACAATCTTACCAACCAGAGATGGGGTATCAATCTTTCCATCAACGCTCTTATCAATGTGCAGTTTGTACTGTGGCTGGAAAGACTTCTGCTCAAGTATTCAAATATTTCCGACAATCTGGTGTTCGAAATTTCAGAAAACATTCTGGACTGCAATATCCGTGATTCAATCAGATTATTCGATATGCTGAGAAGAGTTAACGTAAGATCATGCATCAGCAAATTCGGCAACGGTCTTGGATCATTCAGGCTGTACCGTGAACTGAAGCCTGATTTCATCAAGCTTGATCCTTCACTGGTTGAGACATTGGAACGCGATCATTCATCACAGCTCTTCGTAAGAATGATTGTTGAAGTATCACATCGTCTCGGCTGCGTTGTTATTGCTGAAGGCGTTGAGGATTACTCTGAAAAGCAGATGCTTGAATCAATGTATGTTGACGGTATTCAGGGTTATCTGATTGCGAAACCTGGTCCGCTGACCGAAGGAACCGGTACCGATCCTGTAAGCGACAACAACAATCAGGGTGTCGGCAACGATAATTCCAACGTGATGCTGGGAGGTTACAACCCGACGCAGTCTTCAGGCTCAGGAATCAATACCGGTGTCTAATGGTAAAAAATAGCATACTTTAATTTATCTCGAACAATTTAAATTAAATTGTTCGAGTTTTTTTTACAGGATTATAAATGGAAAAACATATCAACGAACAAAACATTCCCGGAACGTTCCTTTCTCTGTTTCCGGTTATTCTTCTGCTGATTCTGTTTTCCCTCAGTATTTACATTTTCGGAAGTTCCTGTTCATCCGGTCCCAACCAGATAATACTTCTTCTCGGTACTGCAACAGTATTTGCAATCGGAATATTTTCAGGTCAGCGTTATGATGACATTGAAAAAGCCATGATTAAGGGAGTGAGCAATTTTATCCCCGCAATTCTGATACTGCTGCTGATCGGCAGTCTTATAGGCATCTGGTTTCTCTGCGGTACAGTTCCGCCTCTTGTATACTACGGCATAAAGATAATGCATCCGACATTCTTTTATCCGTCGGTTGCGGTAATCTGCGCTCTTACCTCCTGCAGCATCGGAAGTTCATGGAATACCGGAGCAACAATCGGAGTTGCAAGTCTGGGCATATCACAGGCTCTCGGCATGGATCCGGCCATTACGGCAGGTGCTGTAATTTCCGGTTCTTACTTCGGCGACAAGATGTCCCCGTTATCGGAAACCACCAATCTTGCCTCGGCATCCGGCAATGTTCCACTGTTCAAGCACATAAGAAACATGGTTTACACCACCATTCCAAGCATAATAACCTCTGTTGTTATTTTTGCTGTTATAGGTCTCCTGACAGCCAAAGATCATGTCAAACCTGTTGATGCTGATTTTACCACCCGCATTGCTGAACTGTTCAATACAAGCATTTTCACGGTTTTTCCGCTTGTGGTTCTGATCTTCTGCGCCAGAAAAAAATATCCTACACTGGTTACCATTTTTGCCGGTATTTTCGCAGGAATACTGACAGCCCTTGTTTTTCAGAATAAAACCGTGGCAATGATCCTTAACAGCGATGAATCGGTACTGAATACACTGAAAACAATCTGGAATGTGAGCTACCAGGGTCTGTCCCTGAATACCGGCAGCGAAACCGTAAATTCACTGTTTTCAGGCGGAGGCATGAACAGTATGCTGAACGTGATGTTTATTATGCTGACGGCAATGTGTTTCGGATCGGTTATGGAATACACCGGATGTCTGAAGGTGATAATTAGACTGTTTATAAAGACCACCACAAGCAGTGCCAGACTTATAATCAGTACACTGTTCACATGTTTCGGCGTAGTGCTGATTTCCGGAGAACAGGCACTGGGTATTATTCTGCCAGGCAGAATGTATGCTTCAATTTATCAGAAACACAATCTTGACGGTTCAGTTCTTACAAGGACACTGGAGGACGGTGCAACCATTACCTCTGTACTTGTTCCATGGACAACCTGCGGAGTATTTTTTTCAGAGGTTCTCGGGATCAGCACCCTTGACTATCTGCCGTACTGTTTCTTCAATCTGATTAATCCGTGTCTTGCGGTTTTGTTTGCAGTTTTCGGCATTAAAATTTTTAAAATCAGTGAACAGGAAAATCAGGCTGAAAAGACGGTCTGAAATTTCCTGTTTCTGAATGAAAAAAAACGTTCCGTTTTAAAGTAAAGCGGAACGTTCCGAATCTGCTGCCGCCGTCAGTGATCAGCTGCAGATTTTTCCGAATTCGGCAAAATAATCAGGGAATGTCTTGCTTACGCAGGCAGGATTGTTGATGGTAACTCTTTCCTGCAGTGCAACCAGTGAAAAGCACATTGCCATGCGGTGATCATTATAGGTATCGATTTCAGCCTCGGCAAATTTCTCCGGAGGTTCGATTTCAATATAATCATTACCTTCTTCAACTTTAGCGCCGACCTTGCGCAGTTCCGTCGCCATGGCGGAAAGACGGTCGGTTTCCTTTACTCTCCAGTTGTATATGTTTCTGATCACGGTTTTTCCCTCGGCAAACAGTGCCAGTACCGCAATGGTCATGGCGGCGTCGGGGATCTGATTAAGATCCACGTCTATACCGTACAGGTGCTGGTGTTCGCAGGTAATATGATCATCAAAATATTCAATCTTTGCACCCATCATCTCAAGATAGGACGCAAACTTTACATCACCCTGAATTGAATCCTTTCCGATGCCTGATACGGTTACACTGCCCTTCACGGCAGCCGCGGCCAGAAAATATGAAGCGGCCGACGCATCGCCTTCAACGAGGTAAGGAGTCCGGGGTGCACAATAATGCTGATTGCCGGCAATAACAAATGTTCTGTAATCGTGGTTGACAACCTCGACACCGAAGCATTTCATCATTCTGACGGTAATATCAATATAAGGCTTTGAAACAAGCTCACCTTTAATCTTCACGGTAACGGTACCGCCCATCAAAGGAGCGGCCATCAGAAACGCCGTCAGATACTGGCTGGAGATTGAACCGTCGATTTCAACCTCGCCGCCTGTCAGCTTTCTGCCTGTAATTTTCAAAGGAGGATAACCGTCAGCCTTTAAATAGGTAATGTCGGCACCGACCTGACGCAGAGCGTCAACCAGATGTTTAATGGGACGTTCATACATCCGCGGTTCACCTGTCAGAATAAATTCACCGTCGGACAGCGCCAGAACAGCGGTAATCGGTCTCATTGCCGTACCGGCATTGCCCAAAAACAGTTCAAGGGAATTAATCGGAGAACTGCGGGTATTGAAGCATCCGCCCTTTCCCTGAATCACGCAAGAGGTGCGATCTTCGCTCAGAGTATAGGAAATTCCAAGTTCCTTCAGAGCTTCAAGCATTCTGCGCACATCATCACTGTCAAGCAGATTGTTCAGTGTTGTGGTTCCCTTTGCCAGTGCAGCCAGCAGAAGAGCGCGGTTTGAGAGGCTCTTGGAACCCGGCAGATTGACACTGCCGCTGATGTTGTTTATTTTTTCTAATTTTAACTGTTCCATGATTTTTATACTAAAAAGCCTCTGATCACACACATGCGTTCAGAGGCGGGGAAAAAGTTGATTATTTATTTGCAGAGGCAAACTGATCCATAAATGCAACCAGTGCCTTTACACCTTCAAGCGGCATTGCATTATACAATGATGCTCTCATACCGCCTAAATCCCTGTGACCCTTGAGTGAAATCAGACCTTTTGCCTTGGCCTCAGCCAGGAATCTGTCATTCAGGGATTCATCCTTCAGGAAGAAAGGAACATTCATACGGGAACGGCATGCCGGATCTACATTATTGCTGTAGAAATCAGTGCTGTCCAGATAATCGTACAGATAGTTCGCCTTGATGATATTCTCCTTTTCCATTTCAGCCAGACCGCCCTTGTTCTTCAGCCACTTGAATACAAGACCGGCCATATACCAGCAGAATGTAGGAGGAGTGTTGTACATTGATTCCTTGTCTGCATTAATCTTGTAATCCATGATAGTAGGACAGTACTCGGATGCCTTGCCGATTAAATCATCACGAACAATAACAATGGTCAGTCCGGCAGGTGCAACATTCTTCTGCGCGCCGGCAAACACCAGACCGAACTGTGTAACGTCCATAGGCTTGGACAGGAATTCCGATGAAGCATCGTTGATCAGAATACCGTGTTCAATCTTCGGAGTTTCAAATCTTTCAATACCGTGAATGGTTTCATTTGAGCAGTAGTATACATAGTCCGCATCGGCTCTGAATTCAGGCAGAGGAGCCAGCTTTACAATGCCGTCAACAGTTTCGGTACCTTCAATCCTGCGGATATCACCGAATTTCTGCGCTTCCTTTGTTGCATATTTCGACCATGCGCCGGTAACAATATAATCCGCCTTGTGACTGCTGTTCATCAGATTCAGAGGAACTGCAGCAAACTGTCCGCGTCCGCCGCCCTGAAGGAACAGAACCTTGTAATTATCAGGCACATTCAGCAAATCACGTAAATCCTGTTCAGCCTGCTGTGCAACAGCCTGATATTCCTTGGAACGGTGCGACAGCTCAATTACAGATGCACCGATATTGTTGAAATCAAGAAATTCATCCTGCGCGTGCTTTAAAACCTCAAGCGGCATTGCTGAAGGACCGGCACTGAAATTAAATACTCTACTCATTTTTCTCCATCCAAAAATTCTCTTAACCTCCCGGTTAAGAATCAGATTTTTTTATTATAAAATCCAGTACCGGACAAATTCTGAAACAGAACTCCATTCCATACTGGATTCATTGTTAGTTATGTCAGTAGTTTAGTTTGAAAATCATATTACGTCAAGACCGCAGACACCGCACTGAACATGGTTCAGCAGGAATTCTCCGGTCCGTCCGCTACTGCTCTTCGACGCCGCTGCCGGTCTGACTTCCGGCCTCATCACTCTGACTGTTCAGACTGTCATTTCCACCGTCAGCAATCTGATCCTTCTGATCAGAGGCTTCCGCCGCAATTCGTTCAAGGGCAATCAGTTTGGAATCATTGCCGAGACGGATGATTCTTACACCCTTGGTGTTGCGTGCGGTTTCTCTCACCTGATCTACAAAGGTTCTGATGATATTGCCCTGATCGTTAATCAGCATTACCTCATCTTCAAGTTTAACCTGCTGGGCTCCCACAACCTTGCCGATCTTCTCGTCAACCTTCATGGAGCGGATACCCTGCGAGGTTCTGCCTGATCTTCTTGTGAAACGTGCAATCTGAATCAGTGATGCAAAACCGTTTTCGGTTGCAAACAGAATTCTGCCGCCGAGTTCAACCTTAGGAACAATCACGGAAATAACGTAATCTCCGTTTCTTAATTTGATACCCTTCACACCGGATGCGGCTCTGCCCATAGGACGGAGCAGTTCAGGAGAATCAGCATCGCCTTCATCGGCATCTGTATCTGCAGATGTCTGATCTTCGGCTTCCTGATCTTCTGCCGCAATTTCATCTTCACTGTCATCAATGATTTCATCATCTGCAGGATTAATCGGTTTTTCAAGCACAAACGGACTAGGCAGAGGAGATTTCTTCTCATTGAAGCGGTTAACCATACCGCCCGCCGAAACGATAATAATATCATCGTTTCCGTCAGTAACGTCTGCACCGATAAGAATATCATCCTCGGTTCTGAAGGTAATGGCCTTCTTGCCGGACTTCATCACATTGGAGAATTCGGACAGATTCAGTTTCTTCACAAAACCGTTCTTGGTTGCCAGTACAATGTACTTGCCGTCACTGAAATCCTTAACAGGCAGAATTGTGGTTATAAATTCACCTTCCTGAATAGGAATAATGTTCACAATCGGACGGCCGCGGGAATACGATGTTCCCTCAGGCAGCTGATAAACCTTGATGCAGTATACCTTGCCCAGATTGGTAAAGCAGAGAATATAATCCTTGGTATTGGCAATGATCAGTTTGTAAACCTCGTCGTTTTCCTTGAGAGATGCGCCACGGCGTCCGGTTCCGCCTCTGTTCTGGGCGTTGTAATCCTCTACCGGCTGATATTTCACATATCCGCTCTTGGACAAAGTAACCACTACCTCGCAAGGATTGATCAGATCCTCAAGTTCAATGGATACCGCACCTTCAATGATTTCGGTTCTGCGCTGATCTCCGTAAGTATCACGGACAACAACCAGTTCCTCCTTGATTTCCCTGTTGAGTTCATCCACGGAATGAAGAACCTTCAGGCATTTTGCCACAATGGCAGCCTGATCACGGTAATCTTTGAACAGATCCTCCTTGGCAAGACGAACCAGCTGTGACAGTCTCATGCTGAGAATATTATCAGCCTGTTCAGCCGTGAGACGGTAAACTCCGTTGTGATAGCCGAATTCAGGCTTTACATACAGCGGACGGCAGTCCTCGCCGCAGCGTGCAAGCAGAGTTGCAAAATTATCATCATCAGGACCTGCCGCAGGATCAATATGAATCGGCCAGTCTCTTTCCAGCAGACGTTTCTTAGCCTCGTCACGGGTCTGACTTGAACGGATCAGTCTTACAACTTCATCCAGATTATCCTGTGCGGCAAGCTGACCTTCAACTATATGCGCGTGATCGCGGGCCTTGCGCAGATCGAACGCATTGCGTCTGGTTACAACTTCCTTGCGGTGATCGATAAAGCATTTCAGACAGTCGCGCAGTGTAAGAGTCTGAGGACGTCCCTTGACAATGGCCACCATGTTCACAGCAAAACTTGACTGCATCATGGAAAGCTTGAAAAGCTGATTTACAATTACATCAGGGAATTCACCGGACTTGAGTTCAATTTCAATACGGATGCCGACATCCTTTCCTGAACGGTCGCATACATCGCTGATACCGGTGATTTTCTTTTCATTCACCAAATTGATAATCTGTCTTACCAGTTCCAGTTTGACAACACCGTACGGGATTTCATCGATAACAATGGTATCACGGCCTTCCTTGCTGGTTTCAACATGATATTTCGATCTCAGAACAACACGTCCCTTGCCGGTATTGTAGGCGCTGAAAATGCCTTCACGGCCGTAAATCACACCGCCTGTAGGAAAATCTGGTCCGGTAATGTAGGTCATGAGCTGACCGCTGGTAATGTCAGGGTTGTCAATCATGGCAAGAACGCCGTTGATAACCTCGGTAAGATTATGTGTAGGAATGTTGGTTGCAAGACCTACTGCAATACCTGACGAACCGTTAACCAGAAGATTGGGAATCTTGGTCGGCAGAACAAAATCAGGAATCATCAGGGAATTATCATAGTTGGCCTTCAGATCCACGGTTTCCTTGTTCAGATCTGCAAGAATCTCCTCGGAAATCTTCTGCAGTCTTACTTCGGTGTAACGCATTGCAGCGGCAGGGTCATCATCAATGCTTCCGAAATTTCCCTGTCCTTCAATCAGCGGATAACGCAATGAGAAGTCCTGGGCCATGCGCACCATGGTGTCATAAACCGCAGTATCTCCGTGAGGATGGTATTTACCGATTACCTCACCCACCACACGGGCGGATTTCACGGTTGCATGTTCATGAAAAATTTTCAGATCATACATCGCATACAGGACACGGCGGTGAACCGGTTTCAGTCCGTCACGCGCATCAGGCAGGGCACGATCGACAATAACATCCATTGCATAATCGAGATAGGACTGCTTTAATTCATCTACAATCTCAACATTTCTTATATTCATCAGTCTACCTAAAACAATAAAAAATTAATGTATAAATTATATCATTTTTAACGGGATTTTGCTTTGACTTTTGATGCCGGAACCAAGCTTTTTAGCACCGGATTTTATCGGGCTGCCGCAGTCTGAACCGCGATGAAAGCCTGAATGCATGAATAACGATTTTTCCGGACGGAACCGCAGATCAAACGCAGGATTCAAACCCGGCCGAGTGAACCGTACTCATGAAAATTCATCCGTATTCAGGACCACTTCCCCGGTTATCCGCTCCGGAGAAAAAAATCCGCCATATTCAGACGGATTTGGAAATTAAACAAGGAAAATTAAAATACTAACAGTTATCCAGGAAATATTCTCCAAGAGTGCACTGACCGTTTCTTATGGTAAGCTTGGTGGAATATTCATCCTTGGAATCGGTTGAACCGTGAACAAGCCAGCCGTTTTCTGTAATAAACAGCTGCTTTATTCTCAAATGGTTAGGAAAATCGGAAAGGAACTGCTCGGTAACCTTGAATTTCAGTCCGAGATCAGCACGTTCCTTCATGGTCTGTTTGCCGCTGCCGTTAAAGGAAAGGAAACTGTCCTTTTCAATTTCAAACTTGCCGACACTCTGAGTGGAAACCATAACAATATGATCGATCTTAACATTCGAATTTCTGTCTGCAAAATAGGACAGGACATTGTAGTCAAATCTGTGATTATCCTCATGAAGGAAGGCATAAAGACTCTTGGCAATGTCGGCAGCAGCTGCAAGATAGCCCTGATCCACATTTTCAAATTTTACAAGAACGCCGATGCGGTTGGTATTGAGTTCGGCATCATACGCCTCGTTGTCGTATGACAGTGATTTGGCGCTTATCGAAACAGTGCTGTCAATCAGATCGGTTCTTGACGAGTTTTCATTTTTAATCTTGAGATTGATGCCGCTTAACACCAGTTTGTCACTGTGCAGACGATCATTTATATAGAACTGTCCGATCTGCAGACCGTCGGTCTGTACAAAGAAACGGTTATTTACAATTGAAACACTTAACTTTCCGGTAACCTTGTCAAGATTTCTTCGGATATTGTTAACGGAATCGGTATATTTGATGCCTTCGAGATTAACATCAAAATTAGCCGCCCGATCTGCAAACTTTCCTGCAAAGGTTACTGTTCCCGGATTAACCATTACTGAAATTTTCTTGCCTGTGGAAAAGGACGGTATTGCAACTGTTCCGTTGTAGCTGTTGCTGAAATAACTGATATTCACCTGTCCGCCGGCGGCAAAAGACTGAAAATCACAGCCGTCACAGGTTAATTCCTTGCCGTTGGGATGATTAAGAATAATTCTGGTTGTTTCAAGGAACGGAACCGTAAATTTAGACTGGAGAATAACATTGATTCCGTAGGTGCCTTCCTTGTTTCTGATTGAAAAATTCTTGCCGATTGAAAACAGACCGTCTGATTCAAAGTCATGCTCGTCAATAACCACATTCGGATTAGACTCTCTTATACGGTCCTGAAGATTGTTAATAAATGCATTATGCAGATACATTGTTGCAAACAGTGATCCGATGTAGGTTGCCGCCAGCATTCCCGCAGCAGCAGCCGCCGTAATCAGCAATGTTTTCTTATCAGTCTTTTTATTATTGTTCATATCTCATCCTTGAAAATCATTATCCAGCATCTGCATCAAACATCCGTATTATCAGCAGCTACAATTTCTCTAGCGTGATATTCTAGCATAGATGACAGAACAAAATTGAGAATTAACGCACCCATACAGCAAAAAAAAATTAAATTTTTATGTTGATTTTCTGTGAAATAACTATTTGAAAAAACTAAAAAAACGAAGTTGAACAAATAACATACGAAAGGAACCTGACCACCGTAAAAAAAGAAACATGCGAAGACAGCACGAAAAGAGAAACTATGCGGAAAGTTTCCAATGCTCCGCATGCTGACGGCTGTCCGAGAAGCATGCTCATACAGATTTGATTGAAATCTGTCCGGCCGTTCCGCATTCCCCACGCGACTCATAAATCCGGCAGCACGAATTACCGTCCGCCGTCCCCGATGAATTCCATAACCGGACCTGCAGTCATAAAAGAGCCGAACACCAGAATCAGATCATCCGAAGAAGCATCAGCTGAAGCCTGGCGATATGCCTCAGTCACATCAGAAAAACAACGGGAACTTTCCCTTTTTTCAGGATCTTCAAGAGCATTTTTCAAATCCTCAGCATCTGTTCCGCGATCTCCCGGAATAGAACCGATATAGAAGCGATCTATCACCGGGGCGATCAGATTGAGCGCAACTGCAAAATCCTTGTCCTTCAGCATTCCTGCCACGGCAATAATCCGTCTTTTATGTCCGGGATCAATAAGAGCCAGTTTGCGCCTGATGTAGGCAAATGCATGTGAATTATGACCGACGTCAACATAAACATCAGGATTATCGGCTATTTTCTGCATTCTTCCCGGCATGGTGAATCCGGCAATCTCCCGTCTCAGCACATCGTCATCAGGTCTGATCTGCAGCAGTTCAAGCGCGCATAAAACATTGACCGCATTTTCCACAGGAATTGTCGGAACGGCTATATTCTCAACAGTTCTGCCCGGTCCGCGGTAATCAAAACTTCTGCCGCCGCCGTGAATTTCATAGGAATAATCCCTGCCGATCACATAAAGTCCGGCATTCTGCTCCCGGGCATATTTTTCCACACTCTCCGGAATATCAGGTTCACCGTAAATCAGTGTTCTGCCGGATTTCAGAATACCTGCTTTCTGATAGCCGATCTGTTCGCGGTCGCTGCCCAGAAAAGCGACATGATCAAGCGCCACATTGGTTATAACCGCCAGTTCCGCATCAAGCAGATTTGTGGAATCAAACCTTCCGCCCATGCCTACCTCAAGAACAACAAAATCAGCAGGGAATTTTCTGAACGCATAAAAGGCGGCCAGCGTGGTAATCTCAAAGAATGTCAGTGAAACACCGGCCTGTCTTCTTGCCTTTTCGACCTCGCGGAAAGCTTCAAGAAGAAGCCCGTCGGAGACAAGCTGTCCGTGAACATTGATTCTCTCGTTGAAACGGATAAGATGGGGACTGTTGTAAAGATTGACAGTATATCCCGACGCGATCAAAAGGCGTGACAGCAGATTTGTTACAGATCCTTTTCCGTTGGTACCGGTAACCGTGACAATTTTTCCCGGAATCTTCACAAGTCCGAGAACCTCCGCAGCCCTGCGCATACGGTCAAGAGTCAGATCTATTTTCCTCGGGTGTATCTGTTCAAAATAAGACAGCCATTCATTAACGGAAAAATCAGGATTCAATGCTTCATTCATAATAAAAAAAATCCATATTTTTTCAAATACAGATCCCGGATACAGGCGGGAACATCCGATCCCGCCATGTTATACGTCTATTTTAAACTTGTCTATTTCGGATCGAGAGGCTCAAGATTCATAAACTTGCCGATCATGCGGGCTAGAGTTTCTCTCATTTCACGACGATCGATAATAGCATCAAGTATACCTTTGTCCAGCAGGAATTCGGACTTCTGGAAACCGTCCGGAAGCTTCTCGTGAACAGTCTGCTCAATAACGCGCGGACCGGCGAAGCCGATCAGAGCCTTTGGCTCGGCAACATTCACATCACCCAGCATGGCAAGACTTGCGGAAACACCGCCCATGGTAGGATTAGTCATTACTGAAACATAAGGAAGACCCTGCTTGGACAGTTTATCCAGCGCGGCACTTGTTTTAGCCATCTGCATAAGAGAGAACAGAGACTCCTGCATACGTGCGCCGCCGGAGGTTGAAAAACATACAAGAGCACGACGCTCGGAAATCGCTTCATTTACAGCCTTGACAAAACGGGCTCCTACAACCGATCCCATTGAACCGCCCATGAAGTCGAATTCAAATGCGCAGCATACTACAGGAATGCCTTTCAGAGTGCCCTTGATTACAACCAAAGCATCCTTTTCACTGGTCTTCTTCTGTGCATCCTGAATACGATCCTTGTATCTCTTGGAATCCTTGAACTTTAAAATATCTTGAGGTTCTAAATCCTGACCGAGTTCCACCTGATTGGTAAAATCCAGGAATCTCATCAGACGCTGACGGGCGGCAATTCGCATATGAAAACCGCACTTCGGACATACGAAAAGATTCTTTTCAAGTTCTACACGGTAAAGAACCTGCTGACAGTCGTCACACTTGGTCCATACACCTTCAGGAATATTGGCGGTTTTAGCTTTAGAATCAATATTTGCCTTGTTCTCGCTACCGCCGCTTAAAAAATCTAACCAACTCAAAATCTAATTCCTCTAATCAAAACCCCCGTGATTATAGCATAAGGGATTATTTATATGTAGTTTAATTAATAAAATTCATTAGTTCTGTTGTAACCGTGTATTGAGCACAACTTTGCTTCAATACCGTTTCCGGTAATCCGAACGGGCCTGAACACCAGACCGCTACCAATTATTTTCTGTAAGACAGAAAACTCACTGGTTCCTTTTGTTGAGTTCAGGAATTTTCTGAGGATATTCAATGCTCCGTTTATATCGGCATTTATCAGTTTGCCGACTGAAGATTTGAATAAACCTCTCTTAATTCTTGAACCTTTGTAATTTTCATGTTTCTCAATGCTTTCAAAAGCAAGGGCATCACACTTTGATGTATAGGATTCTTCCTGAAGAACAAAATTTATTCCCAGTCTTTTGCATTTGTACGCAAGCATATTTAACATTCTGTAGAAAGGAATACCGACAAAGTTCTGGTTTACCGTTTTGGATAATGAAATGGAGTCTTTCCAGTTCTTGTTTCTACCGAGAACTATGGTTACGATTTTATGTTCGATACAGAAATTTATTATGTAAGTAGTACAGTTATGCAGATAGGAATTAATCCTTAAATCCCTATTGAGTGAAAGCGATTCGAGTTTAACTCTGTTGACTCTCTTATCCTGATATTTTTTAACAATCTTCGGCCTTTTGGCTTTAAGTTCACTGTTTTTTTTATTGTATATCTGGTTAATCGACTTTAACGGTCTGCCGTTAATCAGAAAACATCCGTCTTCGGATATACAGGCACACAGGTTGTTCATACCGAAATCTATGCTTAAATATTTGTCAGCATCGAGGTCGCTCCTGATTTCAGCTGTTTCGTAG
>CACWLF010000052.1:14929-18858 GCA_902761645.1 uncultured Aeromonadales bacterium
TTAACGGACTGGAAGTATGATTTATAGTTATTACACAGATGAATCAAAATCATCTGTGAAAGTTTAGCCTTGCACAGATTTCGGTAATTGTTAAATTCCTGCTCGTAATTCCTCAGAATTCTGTTTAATTCGGTCTGACTTATAAAGTTCTTATGCTCTTTGTAATGATTGTTTATCACATATCTGCCCTGATTATACAGATGTCTAGAATAAAGAAACTGCTCTTCAAACCATTCTGTTTTATCAATGTAGAAACATGCGCATAAAATCATTATAAATCTCTTTGTTTGGATATGTATTTAATATATGACTGATTATAGCATTACATAATCATAATTCAAATATTATTAATAATATGCATTTATATTATTCAAATATGTCAATTTTAAAATTCAAACAACAAGTATATTTTGGAATTTAAAGTCCGTTTGATGAATAGATTATTGGTAACAAGGTTATAATCAATACATAATTACAACAGAGCCATATCATATTATTGCTGCAGGTAGTTTATTAGGAATCAAGCTACATTCAGGAACGGGGTATCCAGTCGGAAAAACAGATTTAATGAAAATGTATCCAATGTCTTTTAGTGAATTCTTGATGGCTTCAGGAAATAGAATATTGGTGGAACAATTAAAGGAACATAAATGGAATGAACTTTCCTTATTAGCTGATAAATTCAAGAATTTATTACGCCAATATTATTATGTTGGCGGAATGCCTGAAGTTGTTAACACCTATTTTACAACAGATAATCTTCAAGAAGTTAGACGAATTCAAAAACGAATTCTATCGGATTACGAAGCTGACTTTTCTAAGCATATTTCATCTGTTGAACTACCAAAAGTACAAATGTTGTGGAATTCCATTCCATCTCAACTAGCAAAAGAAAACAAAAAATTTGTATATGGAGTAATAAAAAAAGGAGCTCGAGCAAAAGAATTCGAAAATGCAATTCAATGGCTAGTGGATGCAGGATTAATATACAAAGTTATAAGAGTTAATAAAATATTACGACCATTGAAGTTTTATGAAGATATCACAGCCTTCAAGATTTTTTTTAATGATTTAGGATTATTAGGAGCTAAAGTTGACATTACAGCAAAAGAAGTCCTTACAGGAATGAATTATTTGTCTGAATATAAAGGAGCTTTTACAGAACAGTTTTCAGCTGGCGAATTAATAAGTGCTGACTATTGTTTATATTATCATTCAAAAGAAAATTCTTCTCTTGAAATTGACTTTATTGTACAAAAGGATGAAGTTTATCCTATAGAAGTTAAAGCAGAAGAAAATTTAAAGTCAAAAAGCTTGAAAAGTGTTTATGATGAAAACAATCTTCTAAAGCCTTGTAGATTTTCGATGTCTAATTATCGTGAACAAGAATGGTTAGTAAATGTTCCATTGTATCTAGCTCGTGAATGGATGGAAAGTGTAGAATAAATATCAAAAATTGTGGAAACGGAGACACGTACTGACTACCAATACATACTTACTATCTTAGATAAGAAAATAAAAAGGCTTGAAAATAAACCTTATAGGTATTTCCAAGCCTCATAAAATTATGAATAGTATAAGATATTAGTATCTCTTTTGATTTTTAATTTTCTTACTATCTTTTACAGCAACACTAAGTTCATTGTTGTCAATCATTGTTGAAAGTAAATCTAAAATGATTGGATAGTCTGTGTTGAAAATATTAATCAAACCATTTATTGCATCATTAGAACTCTTATATGAAGATGTTGTTATTCCTCTTCTATTTGATATTGAATTAGCATCAACACTCTTAACAATCATTTTTTCGCCAGTTAATGGTTCAATCATTGTAAGTTTTAATTGACCACCAAGTAAAACTTCCCCTTGTTCTGATGCACATACAGGAAGACCTAAAAGTTTTGAACATTTTCCTTCATATGAAATTTTATATTCTGGATGAAAATCTGTTTCTACAACAACAATAAAATCAATCATGCCCATTACCTTAAGAAACTGAAAAAAAATTTTTTTCTAGTCATCCTCTTCATCCTGGACTCCCCAAAATGAATTGATAGCATCAACCAGCGCAGGAAAATCCTTAAGCAATTCCCGATCTCTGGCGCTGGGTTTGCCCCTTTGGCAATTTGGGGCTATAAGCTCAAACAGTTCTTTGACAACCTGATATATCTTCGACTTGCCGTAATTCATGATGGCCATGTAGAACTTGTCGAGCACGCTGCCCGACAGGTAACTGTTGAGTTTCTGCATCGAGAGCCATTCAAAATTGTGGCTGATTTGCGCAAGGTAGCCCAGATAAGTCTTAATCAGCATCGACATAATCGAAAGGCCATCCTTGTCATCACTTTAATTATACCCAAATAGGGGTTCAGCTTCATCAAAAATCTTAGTAAAATCAATGATTTATATACAAATCCTCAAGATCAAACGCACTCGATCATCATTCATAGAATGCACTGAAGATATATCGTATTGTCAAAGAACAAAAAACTTTTTTGAGAGTGTCAATAAATTTTTAACACCCAGATCACAGATCTCTAAAGATCATGGGCATGATTATTTGAAGTCTTTAGATACTTTTGGTAAATTTAGCGCTTGATTAATTGATTTTTAATAAAAAATGGGTCTGTCCTCAAAAATTGAGCTCATTTTTATCGTTTGGAGAAAATAATAATATGAAAAAGTTCGTTTCTTTATTCGCTTTATCTGTCCTTTTCGCTGGTTGTGCGTCTGTAAGCGTTAGCGATGAAAAGTTGCTCGATAAAGCGGAGACTGCAACAGGTGTTGTTAAGAGCAATTTAACAGTTGTTCCTGGTTCTAAGGAAGCTTCTGGGATGGATTTGTATTTCAGGGTTCAGGATAAGCAATCAAATATTTATAAATGCTATTATGCTAAGGCCATGTTCTCTGAATCTGATGCTTTATGTACTAAGTTGACATCAGACGGCAAAGAAGAGAAAAATGCAGGAAATTGTAATGAGTTATTGAAAGCTGCTGGTAAATGCTAATCTGTAAGTGGATACTAGTCCGATAAAACTTTTCTTTCAAAATGGATCGGTCTCGATAGTTGGCATTAGAACTAATGCATCATACTATCTTGATCGATTCCTTTTTAGTTTTTATTTCAGCTTTTCAGATACTACTGAACAAGTCTTTTGGCAGAAGCAAATTCCGTATATATAAATATTTTTGATATCGGGATTTGTCATAAATATTTCGGCATAATTTTTGTCTTTTATCTGCTTTATGGCATCTTTAGCTTTCAGTATTTTTGACTCCGTTTCGTCCGAAGTTTGTTTTATCTCAACTACGGCGGCAGCATCGTTGATTTTGGATTTGAGAGCGATGTCGACGTAGCCAGCGACAGATTCCATATTTGAATGATGCTCTTTTATTATCGTTGCGCCGTGAACGAGAAGACCGTTCATAAAACCATGGTAATAATTTTCTTTCGGCGCTTTGGTCGCGGTGTCTCTGACGGACACGAATTTTTTCAGCAGAATGTTGAGATTTGTTTCGACAGCTTCTGAGTTGCCTTCAAACAAACCTTTGACCAAATCGGCGGTGCTGTTCTGCATCGTCTGATTGCCTTTGAAGAATTTTTGAATTTTTTCTTCAAAGCATTCCATTATTTCTTCGTTGGGGATGCGAAGCTCGTATTCGTGCCTGTTTGCCGATTTGTAATCGGGATTGAAAGTCAGATATCCCATGTATAGAAGCAGAGTCCAAAAATCCTCGATGTCGTGATTTTTCAAATCTCCGTAGCAAAGGGACTGTAAGCGTGTTAGCAATCCGTGTCATTTACGTAAATGACAATCTGGATTATTATAAGCCCGTCAACGAATTTGATAAACGGAGTTACATTTGATGGGTAAAAATTATTGGAACAGACTTTACGGCAAAAGAACAGCTAATGCCTACTTGTTGAG
>CACWLF010000053.1 GCA_902761645.1 uncultured Aeromonadales bacterium
GATGTATATCAACATAAATTTTTAAAGAACCAACGCCCGTCTTGGGGCTGTTTTTACTATAATCATAAGTACAGTTTTAGGTCATTATGGAGCGTTTACTAAATTTTACAATTATTTACATGAATAGTATATTATTTGTTTCCCTTTTGGTCTGAAAATTACATCTTTGGAAAGATTTGTATTATGTTGAATATTCCGGATAAATCTGTAAATTTTGAGTTTTTGAGAGAAAATTTTGAGGATTTGTATAACTGTGCTCGTAGGTCTGAGCAGTCGTTTGCCAATGGAGATTATAAATCTTCCTGCAGTGAAGCATATATCTTTCTGGAAAATCTGATAAATGAAATATACACGAGAAGCAATCTTGAAATATCTGATGAGAGTTCGATATTTTCTAAGTTAGAAAATCTGAAATATCTTGATTACAGTTCGTACAACATGATGTGTAAAATCCTGAGTTCAGGAAATAAAGCATCACAAGATTCTGAACTCGAAAAAATTGAATTCAATGAGGCAATAAAAAATTTAAATTATGTTTTTATACTTGCAAATTTGTTTTGCAGCAAGTATCTTCCATCTTTTGATTTTCACATGGAATTTAAGGATCCGTCCGGTTATCTTGATAAAGAGTACACAGATCAGAGTGCAGAAATAAGAAAAAACTCTATTTTAAAAACTCTTAAATTCTGCACATGCAATTACTTTGTAGAACAGGGTAATTACGATGATAATGCATTGCATTTCCCTTTTTATGAGTTCTGCGAACAGTACAGTTTGACAGATGATCAAAGGGAACTTGTCAGAAAGCTTCATGCTTTTTTTCTGAGTTCCGGAGATGATGTTTTTCTGATGAAAGGTTATGCCGGTACCGGAAAAACGTATATAACAAAAATGATTGCAGAATATTTATTAACTTTGAAGCGCAATGTGGTTCTGATGGCTCCTACGGGGAAGGCAGCTCTTGTCCTCGGTAAAAGATCCGGTTATATGGCACATACCATACACAAAGAGATTTACTGTTATGATAAAATTGATGAAAGTTCCTTGAAGAAAACATCAAAATCAGAAGTAACATCCTGCGCCAGTGACGAATTGTCCTGGCTTTATAAATTTTATTTTGATTCCAATGATAATATCTATGATGTCAACACTGTTTATATTGTTGATGAATCATCCATGGTTTCAGATTTCAGATCTGAACAGGAAACCTTGCTATTCGGTACAGGCCGCCTACTTTTTGATTTAATGAATTACATTAATTTCAATCATAATGATCATAACAAAAAAATCATTTTTATCGGTGATCCTGCTCAGCTGCCCCCTGTTGATAAAAATTGTCATACTGATGTTTCCCCTGCGCTGGATGAACAATATTTAAAAAATCACTACAATATTTCTGTCAGTTCATTCGAACTGAGAAATGTTGTAAGGCAAAAAAACGAGTATTGTATTTATAAGAATTCCATAAAGCTTAGAGAGTCAATGGAGCGCAGTATGTTCAATAATATGGAATTCCTGAAAAATGATGATGACACAATCTTTGTTTCTTTTGCGGATTTTTTGCCCAAATACTATGAGGTGACAGGAGGAACTGTTTCCAGGGATACTGTTGTTATATCCTATACCAACAAGGAGATTGCCAAATTTAATAATCAAATCAGAAATCTGCTGTTCAACAAGAAATTTAGTTACGACAATGAACAGGAAAACAGACTGGTTCTGCCAATAAGAGAAAATGATGTTCTCATGTTTAGAAAAAACTGCCATGTTCAAAATGAGCTGTTTAGAAACGGAGAACTTATTGATGTTGTTTATGTTGATGACGATATTGAAATATTTAACATTACTGTAATAAACAGAGAGAAAGACAAATATAAAACAGTCCCTTTAATGTTTCAGAACATTGCATTCAAATCCAGAGGACATGGTCTTGACGATAATATTATTTTTTACGGTACTTTTTTAGTAACGCATATATATAAATCTGAACTGATTTATGAAAAAGAGGAATTCGGGGATGATGACATAGAACAGGCGCAATACGTGTTTTTTAAATTTAGAAACCCTGATCTGAATCTGAAGAAAAAACCCGATAGTTTTGAAGAAGTTTTATTTATTGACAAATATTTTAATGCGTGCAGAGTTTCCTTCGGTTATGCAATGACATGCCATAAAGCGCAGGGAAGCGAGTGGGATAATGTTTTTGTTCATTTTGATAAGCGCCATGTCAATGCCGACCGAAATTCGTTTAAATGGATGTATACAGCTATTACGAGAGCTTCCCGCCATCTGTATTTAATTGATCCTCCGCAATTCAAAGTTGCGTCAAAAATTAAGTTTCGATAGGAGTGGATATGAATTCTGGTGTAGTTGCATATAACATTAATGAATTTTCGGCAATTCAACTGGGAATATTTGAACTGGTAAAATGTTCACTTGGCAGTAACGTTTTGATTTCAGGCATCAGGCATGAGCAGTATAAAGAAGTTTATCAGCTAAAATACCGTGACTGTATTTCCAATATCGGTATTTTTTATAAGAAGAACAATAAGATTACCAGTATTGCAATTCAAGGTGATAAACATAATCCGGAATTCGATGATAGATTACTTGATTATCTTACTAAAAAACTATCCAATCTGCATGTATTTACAGCTGAACCTGAACTCGATTTAAAGGTTATAAGCGAGTCTGCACCGCCAGGAATATATGAAAAATTTGCATCGGCATCAGAGAACCTTCAACGTGCTCACGGAATAAAATCAAAACTTGTTAAAATTGATCCGAGACAGCAGTATCTGATAATGATTTTTGCAATTGACATCTTTTCCTTTGTTGAATGTATGTGCTATTACAAAAAGGAAGGATTTTTGTCAGACTGTAAAATAGAAAACCGTGAGCGATGCCCTGATTTGTGCAGAATTGTAGAAGAAGAGTTGGCAAAATAGCAGAAGGAATTTGTTTTTTGGGGATTAATTGTGCTTAGGAAAGATTATGACAGCAAATTTTTCGCAATTTTATAATTTAAATCGAAACTATCAGCCCAGTATAACTACAAAAATTTTTGATTTGAGAAAAAAAGGAAATTTGTCAGAAGCTTTTATTTTACTTAAACAAAATCTTCCAGTTGATTATCCTGATGTAAAGCTGAGAATAACTGATGATAAATGGCTGTACATTGCTGCGGCAAATGTTCTTATAGATCTTATTGCCAATGAATTGTCACAAGGCACCGGCAATTCTTCTGCTCTGGATGAGTATTGCCATCTTATTTCCGGTCTCGAATTGCTGGACGGTGACAGCACTTCAAACCGAATACGATTTATTCTTTCCCGTGCCAATCCATACGGACATTTGATTGAACAGATCAGAAAGATTCCCAAAAAGGAGAACTGTAAAAAAGCGGTTGAACTATACGATGAATACAGAAATCAGTCAAAGGATAATTCGTATGATTTGGATTTTGCCTGGAGAATATACTATTATATTGAAGAACTGCTCAATAATAATTCATGGCTTAATGTTAATGAGATTAAAAAGTATTTGAACTATTATTTTCATCTTTCAATACCATCGGATAATAAACCCGTAATCCATAAATTAATTTTGATATGCGCCAAAAGGTTATATTCAAAAGTTCAGGAAAGCAGAAGCGATTTGTTTAAATTTCACATTTTTCTGAAAATGTGGGATTTAAGTAATTTAACTGACGATTACTGGACGTCGAATAACAATTATGAACCATTGGCTATCAGTGCAGTCGTGGAAGCTGTCAGAGAAATAACCAAATCATCATCTGTGTGCAATGATGTAGTGGAATATTATGTTCCATACATGGAAAAGGTCATCAGAAAAAAAACAGACGATATCTGGAATTATTTATATATGTCGAGATTACTGACCAAACTCAACAGAAAGGATGAAGCTCTGAACAATATTATCAAGCTGTTAAAAAACAAGCCTTCTGAAAGCTGGGTCTGGAACGAGCTCGGTTTAATATACGATGATATGAATATATCTTTGGCATGTTTCTGCCGTGCTTTAACATGCAAGGGTGATGAGAATTTTAAAGTTAATATTCATAAGAATCTTGCAGAACTGCTGCTCAGATTAAAGGATTATGAGCATGCAAAAACTGAATATATGATTTATTTTAAAAACAAATCGCATGTTCCGGAAAAGGAAAATGACATTCAGCAGGAAGATTGGTTTATGCAGACACAGGGATCTGCAGACAACAGTTCATTTTATGCGTCGCATGCAGATGATGCCGATAAGATTCTCTATGAGTCACTGCCGTTCGTCAAGGCTGTTGTGGGTGAAAAGAGAACGTATTTTGATGAAACCAAAAACAAAAACGTAACTGACAGTGTATTGTATGCTCAGATAAAATCCGGAAAAATATGGCTTAATATTCCTAGTAAATCCGTGCCTTTGGAAATAAAGGTTAAAGGTAATTTGAATCTGCCTGAAGAGGACTGCAAGCCCGGTACTGCCGTATTGATAAAGGGCGAATTTGATATTAACAACAAATTTAAAGTTTACTATATCGAACCGGACAGAAGCAGTAATGAAAATGACGTTTTCAGAGAGGTTTTCGGAGTTGTAAACAATATAGACAAGAATAGCAATACAGCTTATGTATGTCTCGGCAGGGGCAACTCTGTAAAGATTGAAAACCGAAACCGATATACCGTTGGAACGGGTCTTAAGCTTAATATTGCATATTATAAAAACAAAGACGGCAATATAAGGTTTTCTGCAGTTAAAATAACAGATAAACTCGATATCGGTGAACTTCCTGATTACCTGGCCAGACGTTTCAGCGGTTATATTAAGAGCTGTTTTCATGAAATCGGCTTTGCTGATGATGTTATGATACCGCCTGAATTAATGAGGAACAACGGATTGGTGAAAGGTGATTTGGTTGATGGTTATGCATATCTTTCTTTTAATAAAAAGAAGAATTCATGGGGTTATACTGCAGCTGAAATTGAAAGGAAAACTTGATTTTTTAATCGATGTCGCAATTAACTGACAATATACATAAAAAATAATGCTGTGAATTACGGGATTGGATATAATCCTATTTCTTTGCGCAATGCGGGTTTGGATTTTTGATTGAATAAAAAAAAAAAGGAAAAGCATGTGACTGGAATTTATCTATTTGAAGCAAAATCAATTCAGTCTTATCTGGGTCGTTCAGGTAGACTTAAAAATGTCGTTAAGGTTAGCGATGCATTGTCAAATGCCATTGACAATACCTCAGACAGCAAACTCTATCAGGTGCTTAAAGCATCGGGGCTGCTTGAAAAAACGGATTTGAATAATCAGAATTTATCCGACAAGGATGATGTTATCCATTTTTTCAGAGCCAAGGGAGGAGCTTTCTACTGCTGGAGTTCCAACCCGGAACTGCTCGAAAAACTTCGTTCCTGCTGGCTGCTTTATTTTCAGAGCATGTTCCCTGAAATGTCCTTTAATGATGCACTGACTGAAGGCAATGAGGATTTTCATGAACTGCTGGATAAGGCGTTCAGGCTTCTGCAGACTGGAAACAATATCTGTCACGTTTCTTTTCCTTCTGCCAGTGCAATAGCGCAGTCCACGCCGAGAACCGGTTCGCCTGCGGTTGTAATCACCGGAAAAGAATCAGGCTCTGAAACAGAATATCAGGATCTCTGTTATGAAACTATTTCAGGAATGCAGGATGGAACAAATCTGAAGAAGAAACTTTATGAAAAGACAATAAACGATGATATTGGCAAGCGATTTTATTCTCCTGAAAAATTGATAAATAATTTTGAAGAAAAGACTGAATCATCCAAATATAACGACATTGCGCTGATTCATTTGGACGGAAACGGAATGGGACAGACTCTGATGGCTTTAAAGAATGCTCTGAATGGTAAAAGCGCCAGGGAATATTCCACCCGTATGCTTGAATTTTCAGGAATGCTCGAAAAGGTGACCCTAAACTCTGTTAAAGCCGCCATGGTTACCGTACAGAGCGAATCATATCATAGAGGAATAATTCCATATTACAGACCGCTGGTTATCGGCGGCGATGATGTCACAATTCTTCTTGAGCCATGTCTTGCCTACGATTTTGTTATCAGTTTCTGCAAAGAATTCCGCAGGGAATCCGCAAAAAAAATAAAAGAAAACTCCGAACTTGCCGATGCTCTCAGAAAAGCGGAACTGCCTCCGTATCTGACTGCAAGCGGAGGAATTCTGTTTAACAAGAAGAGTCATCCTTTCTTTAACAGCATCAGAATTGTGGAAGGACTGGCCGAGATTGCAAAAGGGCTGACAAAGCACAGACCTGATGAGAAAACATATGATTCCGCCGCGGACTGTGATTTGCTGAAAAATATTTATTCTGCCGGTAAAGACGGCGGTATCTGCAACAACAAACTTTATTCCGCAGTTGCAGTGCACAGGATGTCAAACGCCGAAACCGGCAGTATCGGAAGTCTGATCAGAAACAGCCGTTTATCGCGGCTGCAAGACGCAGAAATCTGTACCGGTGCAGGAGTATATTTTGTTTCGGACAGTGAATTCGAAGAGACATCGTACGCGGATAAGATCCTTACACTTGAGGCAATCAGAAAGAATGTTGCTGAAACGGATTCTGTTGATATGTCAAAAATAATGGGAAGAATGCGCCGCGTAACCGGTCATATCATGAGCGGAGCACTTCCTGAGGCAAAACGTGAACTTTCTCTGATGCGTAAAGTTTTTGAATCGGAATGTGATGATTATAAAAGGGAGAGAATGCGTGATATCGAAAAAATGACCAACAAGGTTGTCTTTGCCTGGGGTCGTCTGAATTACTCCGTAAACAATGAGGATAACTACATCAGTAAATTTATCAGGGATATCCGTGTAAAAAATTCCGGAGAAAATGGTGATACAAAAAGAAAATTATGTATTTTTGACGATCTGATAATGGCTCACCACTTTATAAACGGAAAGTATGAAACGGATTCAGAAAACAGAAAATACATTATCGGGAACAGTACAGGGGAGACTGAATTATAATGGGCACATTAAACAAGAAAACTTTTGATCTTACCGTCAATTTCCTTGGATACTGGTTTATAGGAACAGGTTCAGAATCCGGTGCCTACAGCGACCTTCTGACTCTGAAGGATCCGAAAGGGTTCCCGTATGTACCTGGCAAATCTCTTAAAGGTGTATTTCGTGAAGCTTTCCGTGTTGCCGCATGTTCCGGGTGGTTTGATAACCTGTGTACTGAAGAGGAGTCAGGCAAAAGAAATGAGTTCATGGAAAATCTTATTCAGAATGTTTTCGGAAGCGACGGAACACGGGATAATATTGAAGAACTGCATGCTGAGGGACTGATTCACTTTTCAAATGCAGAGCTTCCTTCGGAATTGAGAAAAACAGTAAGCGGAAGTGATCAAACAAATTATCTTTTTTCAACTGTCCGGAGTACAGCTGTTGACAGGGATACCGGCACTGCAGACGAAAAGTCACTGAGGACAATCGAGGTTGCTCTTCCGATGCATCTCCATTCCGAGGTGACCTTTGATATTCCTGAAAGCGGCAGATCCGGTTCTGTTCTTTCAGAACAGCAGTTCAATGAACTGGTTGACAAATTCGAAGCTGTTGCGGGACTCGTTACTGAAATGGGAGGAAAGCGCCGCCGGGGATTCGGCAGATGCCTCTGGGACATGAAGGAGATTTTAAATGACAGATAGATATTATTACATTGCCGAACTGGTGGATTCCATTTCCATCAGCGCGAGTCACAACAGTGATTACTGCCAGAACTGTCTTGATTATATACCGGGCAGTGCTGTTTCCGGAGCTCTAGCCTGCCGTCTGTACAGAAACGGCAAAGCAGATGAAAAAATTCTTGACAGAATCTTTCAGAACAATGAAGCTGTATTTTCCAACTGTCTTCCGCTCGAGGATATGCATCCTGTGTTTCCTGCTCCAAGCTGTCTGCACTATGAAAAGGGTACAAACGAGGACAATGCAGATTATATAAATCTCGTTAAATCACAGCCTGGAACACGTCAGCTGAAACAGGTCAGAACCGGATATTTAAACAGTTCCGGTCATAAGTATTCAGTTGTGCGTCATTCGTCCACCAAGACCTCCATTGATTACAGGACCCAGACTGCTGCGGAAAGCAAACTTTTTACGCTTAATTTTATTGATTCAGGAGCAAAATTCTGGGGTTATATTGATATTCCGGATAATACGCTTTCACGTGAATGCATGGAGGAGTTTCTTAATTCCCAGGTTCGCATAGGAAAATGCAGATCCAGTGAATTCGGCAGAGTTAAGCTCGGACTGATTTCTGAGAAGGAATCAGAGATGATAGAGAACTTTATGAAAAAACTTTCATCTGCTGCAAACGACAGCGGCGAACTGTATCTCTGGTGCCTGAGTGATGTTGAATTTATTGATTTGAAAACGGTGCAGGGAACATTCGAACCTCAAGGCAGCAATCTGTGGGTTGGTGGTAGCAGTTTTAGCTATTATCCTGAAAAATCCTTTATCAGAACGGAAAGGGTCCGTTATTTCAATAGAAAACGCAATGGTTATGACAGTGAAAAATGTCTTATTAAACGAGGCAGTATCATATGTTTTAAATCATCATCTCAGCTTAAGCAGGAGCAGCTGGATAAAATAGCCAGAGAAGGAATCGGCTTTTCCAGACATCTTGGAATGGGAAGAGTCATTGTCAATCCGTCGTGGATGAATCAGGAAAATCTGAATAACAGACTGTTCGATGCTTTTTGTTTTGATAAAGTTGACGAGGGAAAGAACGATAGGCAGAATTATGAATCGGAATACAACTATCTGTTCGATTATCTTGACAGCTGCCACAGACAGTCAGAAGCGAAAAAACAGACCGACAGTAAAGCCGGCGAGCTTCTTGAGCAGATTGTCGGTCTGTACAAGAAAGCCCGCAAATTCAATCAGATGATGGATTCCGATCAGTACGGTAACAGTATTGATTCATCAGTGCAGCTTGGTCCAAACAATACACAGTGGGGCGTTCTGCGTGCATGCTTGTCTGAAGGTCGTGACTGCATGGATTCCATTAGAAATAAACTCAAAGATGAAAGACAAAGAGATTCCAGTCGTTTTACATGGGATTTGCATTTTGCTTCTGATTCAAAGACCAATACAACTTTTGCCGATGAATTTCTGATATTAATCGGCAAAGCCGACCGATCTACACTTGTCAGACTGTTTGATGTGCTCGGAAGGTATGATTTGTCACGGCTGGATATAATTCTGAATGATGCAAAAGAGATGATGGAAAATTTCAAATAAGGAGAAGAAGATGAGTGTAATTGTACTGGCCAGAATTGCAGTTGAAACCACATCACCTCTGGCGATTTATTCCGGAGGAAGAGATCTGCTTGCAAGCAATGCGCTGGCGAGAGACTGGAACGGAAACCCGTATCTTCCTTCAACTTCCCTGACCGGTGTATGGAGAAGTGTAATTGATACCCTTAATGAATCAGCGGAATGGTTCGGCTGTCTCGGCAGCGGTAAATCAGATAAAAATACACGACTTGCATCACGTATTGCAGTATCGGACGGTATGATGCTCGACAGTCATTCAAGACTCCCGGGAAGAGTTGACAACGGAGTGTTTCATGCGATGTCAAACTGCAGCAGTGACAAACTGTACCAGAAACTTTCTGCGGGCGAATGCGGCTATGAAAGAACATCCTGCAGGATTAATTCAAGAAAAGCAAATCACAGCGGATCTTTGTTTAAAAATACAATGATTCCTAAAGGAGTTCGTTTTGCATTTGATGTTAAATTTGATCTGGATTCTCGTGGAGATGTTGATTTCTGCAATAAACTGATGGACTGCATCGGTTCCGAAAGTTTTACCCTGGGATCCAAAACTGCAAACGGTTTCGGTACATTCAGGGTTATCGGAAGAAATACAAGAACGTTTGTTCTCGAGGATTATGCCTCGGATCCGAAAAAAATGACTGAGGAGATCAGAAGTTTCATAGCCAGCCGTGATGTTGTGATTGAATGCAATAAACATTCGGATATCGGTGAAGACAATATCAGAACATGGGATTTTATTCTTGAAAGTGAAGGAACCATGAGGATCGGAACGGGTAAAAAAACAGATGGACTGAGTATAAAAGGTCCGGACGACAGGGATATTGATCTTATGAAATTCGAGACGGAGTTTGATTATAAAAACCGCAATATCCAGCAGTGCTTTACTGATTCCCGTCTGAAATGGAACGGTAAGGAATATGACAAGGAAATCAGTGAATTTATTATTCCGGGCAGTACGATCAAAGGTATTATTGCACATCGCACCATGTTTCATTTCCTTAGAAGAAAAAAATGGTTTGCCGACAGAAGAATCCGTGAGGAGTCTGATGTTCGTCCTCAGGAACTGGTTGATAAAATTCTTGAAAATGCGACACCTCCGGAGGAACTTGAACCTTTTTATCAGCTTTTCGGAAAAAATGATCCTTCAGATCATAAGAAAATGCTTGCAGGTTCACTTAAGGTCAGAGATGCGGTTATCAGCTGCAAAGGAATAATAAACCGCATGCATAACAAAATAGATCGATTTACAGGTGCCGTAATGCCTTCGGCTCTTTTCGGGCAGGCAAGACTTGTGGATCCGTCCTTCAGAGTTCATATTTCGCTGAATCGTTCCCGCAAGAACAGACCTGATGATGACTCAGATATTATGAAAGCATTTGAAGATACAATATACGATCTGAAAAACGGTTTTCTGAATATCTGTGCGGGTTCAGGACGTGATACCGCTGTCTTCTCTGAAAAAAAGAAATAAGGAGGAAACATGAATTTAAAAAATAATGAAGATAAACTCAAACAGGTAATGGACGGAGTAAATTCTCTCCTTAATGATAAGCAGAAATTCAGTATGGCTGGACTGAAGGTTAAAGAGGGCGAAATAATAAATTCTGAAAATGAACTTCTGCAGCGGATTGAAATGATAACCTCCGGAGCTGCTGATCTTGAATCATGGTGTCTGTTTTCAGACAGAATTGCAATAAATTTTACTGATTTCAACAGGGAAAACTTGCTGAAACTGCAGGAGGCTGAATTTTACAGCAATTCCGGGAAAAAAACCTGCAGAATCAGAAGAATTGATACATCCAGATTTGTAATGGCAGAGTTTATCCTTTCAGGTTCCGAAGGTAATTCTCTTCTCTACAGGGAACAGATGGTTTGTCTTCGTCAGGATCTTGTAAAAATCTATAAATTTAAAAATATCAATTATCTGCTGTGGTACCGGGAATGTGATGGAGAGAAGGGAAAAATAGTGCCTTATCTGCAGCAGTTTATCGGTTTTAAGGAGGTTTAATATGGCTCAGATTCAAGAAATCGTTGTTCCCTACAATTTTATTCCTGTTTCGTCCTGGGTGTTTAATCCTGAATGGGCAGAAGAAACATATCACGATATTCCGTTCAGTGATGGTCTTTCGGGTCGTATTGATTATACTCTGACAAATTATTCTCCGCTCTGCGTGGGTCATTCACAGACAAATGACAGGCATCTTAAATGGGAAAGGGATGCGGACAACCATCTGGTAATTCCCGGAAGCAGTATCAAGGGAATGCTTAGAACAGCACTGGAAATTGTATCCTTCGGGCGCATGCAGTTTTTTTATGACAGAAAACATGCCTTCAGACTTAAGATAGGAGCTGTTAAAGGTCTTAATTCCAAATATAAACTTATTCCGATTTTTGTCAGACCACGTTCTGACGGTACATGGGAGTATTTCGAAACGGATTATTCACCTGATTTTAAACCTATGTGCGCATCAGTATCTGAAGACATTTTGAAAAGCAGGTTTAATCTTACAGCAAAAGCCACTGCAACTGAAAAGTATGAAAGTTTATTTAAAATAACTTCAGCAAATGAAATTCCTCTGTTATATGCCGAGTTGAAGGACAAAAAAGGCTGTTCTGTTAAACAGATGATGAAAGACGAAAGCGATAGACGGTATACTTTCTGGAGAGAAGTCGTTGATTTCAGTTATAAACCAGGTCCGAACAGATATGCCGGCATGTTCATGTTTATGAATGAGAATATATCCATGAATTCAAATGGCAAGGCAAATAAATATTGTGACTATTTCTTTTATGTAAAAAACATTAAACGTTTGGATGATCAGAATGAATGGAAACAGCTTGATAAAGGACTGATTGAAGATCTCAATATGTCTCTTCCTCCTGTAAAGGCTGACAGTAACGGTTTTAAGGCGGATAATCTTTATAATTATGTGCACAATCATATGAATCAGAAGTACGGATTTCCGGTTTGGTATCTGAAGGGAGAAGGAGAATCCAGGGATGCTATCGGTTTCTGTCAGGTTATGAGAAAAACATATGATAAATCCGTCGGTGATCTCGTAAGAAATGGTTATCATGAGACTGTTAATACAGAATTGCCTGATCTTACAGACCTTATGTTCGGGTTTACAGACAGTGACGCAGGCAAGGCCATGGGGAGCCGAATCGGTTTCTCGGATCTCCGTTCAGTTGACATTCCGCAACTTGAGACTAAACAATATGTTCTTGGAGAGCCGAAATCTTCCTTCTATCCGGTATATCTGGGTAAATTTAATAAAGATTTGCAATACAATGATGATGACTCGCGTATTGCAGGACGTAAATTATATAAAATTCGCAATGATTTGAAATTAGCCGATTCAAATATAACAGGTGATAATGAAAAAGTCAGAACTGCTATCGATTTTGCCAGTGCCAAAACGAAATTCAAAGGTACAGTTGTATTTAATAATTTAAGGCCTGAGGAACTCGGAGCTCTGCTATGGGTAATGAGTTTCGGGAAGGGAACCGGGACTGAATCGTCGGATTATTATCACAGCCTTGGTCATGCGAGACCTATGGGTGCCGGTGCGGTAAAGTTAAGTTTATCATCTGAAAACATTCATATCCCTGAATATTTAATGGATGGAGATAATGTTCTTATTGGAGATTATGGATGTCCGAAAAATGAACTGATACAGAAGTGTCTTGATAAATTTGTAGCTTTAATGAACCGATATTATCCATTCGGCAAACCGGATGAATATAAACCAGAGACAAATAATTGGTACAATTCTGTAATTATTAAAAAGTATCTTGATAATGCCAAGATTGATCCTAAAGCTCTTTGCAACAAGGTTTACAATGAATTCCCTGTTGAATTTGGTGAAATTAAAAAAAGTTATGATAACAAAGGAATGCACGACAACGGCAAGAAATCAGGTGATTATTGTGATTCAGAGAGATATGAACAGAAATTTGATATTTCAAGAGTAATTAATGAACGTCAAAAAATCTTTAAAATACACGAGCAAGAAGCAGAAACAGCTTTAAAAAAGCAAAAATTACAGGATGATGTTTTAAATTCATATCGTGAATGCATAAAATCACGCAATTTTATCAAAGCTTTGGCTATTGCTATTGTTTATAAAGATAATAATGGCAATGAATTATCAGAATATAATAATGACAAAAGTCAGGGAATTATACCTGAAATTTTTGCCAAATGCGGAAATTTCAATCAGTTGATAAAACAAATAGTGGCGGTCAATCTGTCTGAAGAAAAGGCCCGTCATGCAGCCGATGATATTGTTGAAACAATTAACTGTGCTGTTAAGAGTAAAAAGGAAATCAAGGACTCTGCTAATAAACTTTATAAAAAACAAAAGAATAACTTCTTCCTGGGTTATATACTCGAGATATTACCTAAAAATGAGTAGCAGAAGAGAGTAAGTATTGCTGATTCCTCAGGAAATTTACATTCTCTTCCTTCTCGGTGGTTGATCTATTCATACAGAGTATTAGCAGACGGGTAGCCTGTTTGCCTAAGGGTTGGGACGATTTTTTATTTTGTCATAAAGTTCTAAAGCTGTTTTAATTTGCTGTATTGTATATGCCATGGATCACTTCGTCGGGTGTTCATGTCAACATATTCCTCCCGTCGAAAGACCAAATTAACAGAAGAAAATTTATATTCTTTCTGTTAATAAAGAGTAACATACACATTTGCTTGACAAACTCCGGAACTATCAATTGAAGTTTCCGGAGTTGTTTTTTTGGGTTCAGATGGGGAATAACTCCATTTTTACCTGATTACTTCAGGTAATTGTATGCAGAGCTAATGAGTTTGCATTTATCCTCATATTCCTGTTTCATCTTTCCAGTAATGCCCTTTGCCTTGAGGCGATCCGGATGATACTTTTTCATTAGTGTCAGAT
>CACWLF010000054.1 GCA_902761645.1 uncultured Aeromonadales bacterium
TCCCTTTCCAGAATGCTGCATAGTTCATTCTGCCCAGCTATAATAAGGCTAAGTGGATTACCAGCATCAAATCGACAGTTTAGCAGGAACCTTATTTCTTGTAAGGTCCGGTGGTTAATCAAGTGTGCCTCATCAATTATCATAACAACTTGTTTTTTCTTAACTGTTGTAATGGATAGCAGCTGTTCATGGAATTGCTTCTTGGCATCATTTGCATAAAACTTTGCATTAATGCCCAGTTGGCTTAAAGGTATTGAGTATAGCCATCTAGGTGATAGATTACTTTGAGAGATGTATAGTACCTCAAACCTGCTGGAGTCAATTGCATCATTAAAGGCTCTAAGTACAGTGCTTTTCCCAACTCCCACCGGTCCTGTCAGAACTGCAAACATGCGGTTCTCAGCAGCATAACATAATCTGGCTAAGGTATCTTTAAACTGTCTGGACTGACATAAGTTTCCTGTGTCAATTGAAGATGTAAAAGGATGGTCTTTAGATTAAAAGCTGAAAGAAATGGTACTGGCTGAAAAATGTTCTGTGTGTTTTCTGTACTGCATACTGCAGGGATACAGTGATTACAGTATAATGCCGGAATTATTAACACCGCTTGTGGATAACTTTGTTGATAAATATTGAATTTTTGCTCAGAAACGTGTGATTTTATGATGTTGCAGGTTTGTCAATAGTTTTGTTAAAAAAGAAATATTAACGTAAAATCAATAAGATATAAATTAAAATTGTTAACCTTTAGCAATCAGTATGGTTGTGGTTAAATTTTGATAAAAAATTGTGAATTAATGTTTTGTCAAGTGATATTTTTTGTTCTGGTTTTCATTTCTGCAAAGTGTTTTGCGTGCCTGCTGTTCATAATTAAAAAGTAGATTTTTAACTTCACGGATTAATTCTGTCATGCTTTCTAATGGGAGAATTATGCTGTGTCGATGCTGCATATCAATCGTCTGTTCAGAAAAATCCTGATTCTGATTTCTGAATGAAAATACACAGAATTTATGTTTTTATATAAGACATAAAATAACGTAAAAAGTTTATAAATTGATATTATCTGGTTTAAATAATGAAATCTGTAAAAAATAATGTGCATGTGGTTACATTTTTTTAATGAAATTCTTGAAATGCAGCAGGGACTATGCTAAGTATATGATACATATAGTTGAAACCGAACAGTAAAAAGCGGAAAACAACAGAGGAGCCGGAACCGTGAATGACATAATCAAAAAACTTAATGATTTTGCAGAAGCAAATCGCAAATACCTTGAATCACAGGGGGTTGAACTGTCGGAAGAAGATCAGAAAATATTAGATGAGTACACTAAAAGATTTGGAGGACTTCCTGCTGACGGCGGTTTTTCTGTTGAGGCGGCAAAGGAGTGTCTGAGAACAGGAAAGGATTTTTATTCGGGATTTCCTGATGACGTAATTCCATAGTCAGGATTAACTGAAACCTGTTTATAAATGAGAAGTCTGTTTGATTAAGGAATATATACATGAAAATCATTCATACCTCTGACTGGCATGTCGGATGTACACTGGATTATTATGATCGCACCTACGAACACAGATGCTTTTTTAATTTTTTAACCGATACTATCAGAAATGAGAACGCCGATGCTCTGATAGTTGCAGGTGATATTTTTGACAGTGCCAATCCTACATCGGATTCACAGAAATTTTTAAATGAGTTTCTGGTAAGTCTTATTAAATCATTTCCAAATCTTCAGATTATTCTAACCGGAGGAAATCATGATTCAGCAAGTCGCCTGGCTGTAAATAAAAGTCTGTTTGAATTGTTTAATGTGCATGTTGTGAGCAGACTCGAGATTGACGAGCACAATGATCCTGCCCTTGAGAAACTGATATTTCCGCTGACGGATAAAGATTATAAAATCTGTGCCTACTGTGCGGCACTGCCTTTTATCCGCAGGGCTGACATTCCGGTTGGCTATGCCCAGGAAGAAAGTTATCATAAGGATTCTTTTGTAAACAGTCTGTACAAGATCCATAAAAAATTGTTTGAACTGATGAAAGCCAAAGCTGTCAACGGCGAGAAATTAATCATAATGGATCATACAACGGTTCAGGGTGGCAGCGTAAATGAAGATGAAGCAGAACACCAGATTGTTATAGGTACTGTTGAAAGTATTGATGTGGATATGTATGAGGGATTTGATTATGCTGCACTGGGGCATATTCACGCTCATCAGAATCTGGGAAAAACAAAACCGGTGGTCTACAGCGGCTCTCCGATCCCTTTGTCCTTTTCTGAAAAACACTATAAGCACGGTGTGGAGATTATTGATATTGATGGCGCAAATAATTTAACTGTCCGCCATGAACTGGTTCCAAGGGTAGTTGATTTTAAGACAATACCGGAGGAGCACCTGCCTTTGCCGGAGGTACTAGAGTACCTGAAAAAATTACCAAAAAGCGACCTTTTACCTGAAAATTATCCTTTTGTTGAAATTCAGTATCTGGCTGATAAATTTGAACCCAGGATTGGAGAAAAAATTAAGGACGCAATTAATGGAAAGAAACTGCGTTTTGTCAAAATCAAAAAAATTTCGAGAGAAAAGACAGAACAATCAGCTGAACAGCGGTCACTTGCAAATACTGTCAATGTCCAGGAATTAAATCCGGGTGAAATTTTTGAGATGTTCTACCGTTCCCAGGCAGATGGACATGATGCACCGGAGGAAATGAAAAGAGTATTTATTTCAATTCTGGATGAGGTAAGACAGCAGGAAAAATCAGGCGTATAAAGTCAAAATCAAAAATTATCAGGTAAAAGTCTATTTATGAAAATTTTAAAAATTCGCGGTGAAAATTTAGCATCCATAGCACAGAAATTTGAGATTGACCTAACCAGCGGAATTCTGGGAAGTTCCGGATTATTTGCGATAACCGGTGTCACGGGATCCGGTAAGAGTACAATTTTGGATGCGATTACGCTGGCGCTTTACGGAAATGTTGTAAGATATGCGAATGTAGGCGATGAAGTTAAAAATAAATCTGCTCAGCAGACGGAATCCGGTAATGATGCGATTAGAAGTAATTCTGTACAAAATATTATGTCTAAAGGGAAGGGATTCTGTTATGCAGAGGTAGAATTCAAGGTTGCGCAGAATATTTACCTTGCTGCGTGGTCATTACAGCGAGCGTACAAAAAGCTTGACGGAAAATTCGGTTCACCTTCGATGAGTCTGAAAATATGGAACGGAAGCGACTGGCAGACTTTGACAAGCACACTCTCAGAAGCCAGAGGAAAAATAGCTGGCATAATTCATCTGACATGGGATCAGTTCAGGCGTATGGTTGTACTTCCACAGGGTGATTTCGCAAAATTCCTTGAGTCTAAACCGGTGGAGCGTGCTCAGCTGCTTCAGGTTATAACCGGTACCGAAATTTATTCGAATGTTGCCCGCCTGACAGCGGATAAGGCCAAAATTGCCAATGATAAAATCAAATCTATTAATGAGCAAATTAAGATGCATGAGACGCAAATTAATTTGAATAGCTCAGATGAGAACGGCAGCAGTTTTAATCCTGATGAAATACTAAAACAGTTGCAGCAGAAAAAATCAGAAACAGACTCGGAATTGAACAGAATTACTGAATTGCTTGAAAAAATTAATATTGCAAGGGAAAAGACAGAAACTTTAAAAAATGCAAAGGCTGACCTTGCAAAGGCTGAAATTGAATTGCAGACAGCGAAATCACAGTGTGATAAGAATGTTGATATCGATCGGGAAATTAAATTATATGATCAATTGAAGGAAGGTGCACTTCCGTTAAACAATTACAAAAGTCAGAAAAAACAACTTGAGGATAATGAAAAACAGCAGGATGAATGCTGCAGAAAACTTGCTGCGCTGGAGACAGAAGAAATCGGCCTTCAGGCTGAATTAAAACAGTGTGAAGATCAGATCGAAGAATTTGAGAAAAAGGCTGAGGAAATAAATATGAAAATTCAGGAAGCAAGAACGAAGGAGGAATTAGTTTCTGAAAATCTAAAATCTCAGGATCAGGCAAAATATAATTTGGCTGAGCAGACTAGACAGCAGCAGCAAAAGGAAAATGATTTAAATGAAATTATTATCAAAATAGACAAGAAAAATAAAGAAATTGAAGAAGCAAAATCATTCTGTGAAAAAAATAAGGAACTTTCATCATGTTATCAGAATGCTGAACTTCTTGGAAATCAGATGAAAAACCTGGTTCAATTTTACTTGAAACTGGAAGATGCTGAAAAAAGACAAAAGGAAAAAACTGATGAACAGGTAAACATTGAAACTGATATAAAAAAAATTCAGGCTGAAAAAGATAACAGGAACAGAGAAATTGAAACAATAAAAAATAATATTGCAGAGAAAAAAGTGAAGCTGGAGCTGCTTTGCAGTGAAAATCTCCAGGATGCTTTAAAACGAATAGACGGAGATTGGAAACGACTCATGGAACTGGAACATCTGAGTAAAGAAATAAAAGATCTCCTAAATGAAAACTTCACTCTGAAGAACAGACTGTCAGAAAAAATTGCTGCCGGCGCTGAACTTGAATCACAATACAATGGTCTTAGTCAGGATGCGGATATTCTGAAAAAGGAACTGGAGGCTCAGGAAAAATTGGTCAGAGATGCCGAGGTTTCCATTGGTCTTGCTGCTTTTAAAGATATGGTAAAAGAGGGAAGTCCGTGTCCTTTGTGCGGCAGTGTGGAACATCATCAGGAACAGTGTAAGTTTTCAGATCAGACTTTCTATGAAAGTGTGAAAAAAATTCTTGATGATAAACAGGAAGCTTTGGATAAGTTAAAAAATGATATTGTTGAAAAGAACAATGATCTCTGCAGGGTATCTGAAAACAGGGCACAGCTTGAAGATGATATTTCAGGTAATACTGCAAAACTAAAGAGCAAACAGAGTGACTGGAATGAAAGGGCCAAAGGTTATACCGGAGTTCTATGGAATGAAGATCTGCTTCAGTTGCAAAGTTGTGATGTTTTTAATTCTTCTGCAGAAGAAATGGAAAAATTATTGAAAGAGATAAAGGCTAAACAATCAGAGATAGAACAAAAAATTTATAACAAAGAAGTTCTTGAATCTGATCTGAAAAAATTGAGTGATACCAAGGAACAGAAAAATATTTTAAAACAGCAACTGGACGAAAAATTACAAAATGCAAATGAACTCGTATCCGGTTTAAATTCTGAATTAAGGGCAATTGATACTGAATTATCATCCCTACGTTCTCAAATTAATGATTTGAAAAATAATTTAACTGTTCATATAGGTGAGAGCTGGGAAAAAATTGTTTCTGAAAAAAATAAGGCGGAAAAATCCGAAAAATGTATAAATGACTGGATTGATAAATGCCGAAATTACGAAAAAAATCTAACTGAATCTGAAAAATATGAACAGAATAAAAAAATTCTGGAAACCGAGCTTGGTGCGGCCAGAAAATCCGTTCAGGAAGCGACAGCAACAACTCAGCAGAAACAGCGCGAACTAGAACAGTTGGTACAGAAAAATTATTTTTTAAAGAAAGAAATAAATCTTCTGCTCGGTGGTGAAACCGTTGCTACTGCAGAGCAAAAAATTGAGTCGCAGCGCAATAATTTTTTCAGTAAGAGAAAGCTGAAAAATGATAATCTGCAAGACTGTACTGCAAATCATAATAGTTGTGCGGGAGAATTAAATACTTTAAAAAGGGAAAATGAAAAAATTAAGCATAATTTTACTGAAGCTGAAAACTGCTTGAATAATTTCTTGGCTGAACACCAGCTGGAAAACTGGCAGAAACTGGAACAAATAATTTCCGCCGACGGCAATATGATTGAAATCAAACGAAATAAAATTAAAAATGATGAAAATTTACTGAGAGATGCTGAAACAAAACGCAAAGTAAAGGCTGAAAATTTAGCTAATGCGGAGCTTGCAAATAAAAATTATCTGCAGAATTTTGACGCAGATGCTGTAGAAGATGGCGGTTTGAAATTCGAATGGATGGCTGCGGTTGAAAATAAAAAGAGTGAACTTGAACAGGACATTACTGCAGTGAATCAGGAAATCGGCAAACTGGACAATAATATAAGTTTCATTAAACAATATAAAACGAAACTTGATCAGCTTAAAAGTGATTCAGACATAATTATAAAATTAAACGAACTTGTAAAAGGAAATAATCTGCTGAATTTTGTTCAAAACCTTTTGTTCAGAAGACTGGTTCAACTTGCCAATGAACATATATCCAATATGTCCGGACGATATGCATTGGCTGTCAGTGAAAGAAGTCTCCTGGAAATTAATTTAATCGATAACCATATGGGCGGTGAAGTTCGTTCAGTAACTTCAGCATCGGGTGGGGAAAAATTTATTGTTTCACTTGCGCTGGCGCTCGCCATGTCTGATTTGTCAGCTGCTGGTACCGTTGTAGAATCTCTGTTTATTGATGAGGGTTTCGGAACTCTTGATAATCATAATCTTGATATGGTTATCAATTGTCTTGAAAGTTTGCATTCCACCGGAAGACAGATTGGCATTATTACCCATGTGGATTCTATTATTGATCGCCTGGAGGCTAAAATAACTGTAGAGCGACGAGAAGGCGGTATCAGTGAGGTGATTGTTCCGGTTTGATTTTCTGATGTAGTTGGTGATATATCTGCATATATTCATTCCTATATTGCGTTCACTCTCTCAATATAAGGAAAAATATAGATCCTTCAGGGTAAATCTTTTTTGTTGCGGGATTGTTTAATCGTAAGCGTAACAGAAATCCTCTATATTTACCAGATTGCAGAACTGTTTTATTATGAGCTCATCAGCGAATTTGAGAACGGAGTTTCATTTGATGGATAAAAATTTCAGGAATAATCTGTATAGCTTTGGAAAGGCTGATGCCTATTTGTTGAGATTATGCTTGCGTAATAATTTATTACTACTAATTAAATTGAGTTAACAATAGTTGTAAAGTGAAATATTTGTGTAACTTAAATTCTGTACATCCTTGCTTTTTGAGATGCATGTTTTTTGGGATGAATATTTTTTTGTACTGAGCCTATTTTTTCTCAAAGAAATCTAACAATCGGTTGCATCTGTCTGTAATATTCTGATCTTCATTTTTTAAAATAAAATCTTTCAATAATTTAAAAAGTTTTTGGCAATCATTAGTGGTTAAATTTTTAATTTTCAGCGGATCAGCAATTAAATAATTCAGCATTCTGCAGACGTGCTCGATATGTTCACATAGCAGAGTATCTTCAAGAACGTCATAAGATGATGAATTTTCCTGTTCTAATAAACCATAGCCTTCTAGAAAACTATTATCTTCAAGATCGACCGGGAAAATATTTTTTATTGTGCTTTTTAAAAATTTGTAATTGAGAATTTCCAGGCTGTCTTCATTAAGCCCGAATTCACATTCGTTAAATTCTTGATCGCAGTACTCGCAGAATCCCTCAAATACATTGCCGTCATCATCAATGATCTGAACGCATTGTCCATCGAATTTTTTCAGATCCATGCTTAAATTTTTTCCTCGGAGATATCCACACGTTTATGTGTTAAAAAATAAAAGCAGAAAATTTCAGAAAAAAATTATTTTTTCTTTTTTTCTCTTTTGTTTTCCTCAAGAGTTTCCAGATAATCGTAGATTTCCATCTGGGATCGGATAGCCCTTTGTGTTGCCGGTCTAGGCACATACTGGTTGGTCTGCTTTTCATCAATAATGCGAGCTTTAACATTATCATTAAACTGTATATCAATAATATCCTTGATTATCTTTTTAAGATGCTTGGAAAAAATAGGAGTGCCTACTTCGATGCGGTGATCTAGATTTCTTGTCATCCAGTCGGCCGAAGAAATATAAATTTTTTCATCTCCGTTATTGTGGAAAATCATTACTCTCGGATGCTCAAGGTAACGATCTACTATCGAGCGGATATGAATATTGGTACTGAGATTTTTTACGTTAGGTATCAGCGAGCACATACCGCGGACAAGCATATAGATCTGAACACCTGCCTGTGATGCCTGATAAAGTTTTGAGATAATTCCTTCATCCACCAGATTGTTGATTTTGACGGTGATTCTGGCTGCCAGTCCCTGATTGGCATTGCTGATTTCATTGTCAATAAGACTGTAAAGCTTTGTCCTCGCGTTAACAGGAGAAACCAGCAGATGCCTGAATTTCGGCTGAATATACGGAGCTTCGATAAAGTCGAAAACGTTATCAACCTCTTCGGTAAGTCTTTCGTCCTTGGTAAACAGCGCGAAGTCGGTATAAATGCGTGCTGATTTTTCATTGAAGTTGCCGGTACCGATGTGGCAGTATTTAACAAGTTTTCCTTCCTCTTTTCTGGTAATCAGACAGAGTTTGGAGTGAATCTTCAGTGAAGGAAGTCCGAACAACACCTTAACGCCGGCTTCGGTAAGAATTTTGGCCCATTCAATATTGTTGGACTCATCAAAGCGGGCTTTCAGTTCCACAACCACGGTAACCTGTTTCCCGTTGTTGGCTGCATCGATCAGCGCACGGATAACGCGGCTGTCCCGGGCAACACGGTAGATATTTATTTTTATTGCAATTACCGAAGGGTCGTAGGATGACTGGCGAAGCAGTTCGGTAAAATATGAAAATGTGTAGTAAGGATAGTAAAGAAGAATATCCTGTGTTGATATTGCCTTGAACATGGTCGGATGGCGATCGAATTCATAGCAGTGCAGAGGACTTACCGGTACATATTCAAGATTTTTGTTGCCCAGACCCGGAAATCCCAGAAAATCCTTCATGTTGTGATAACGATTGCCCGGTGATATTGAATCGTAATCACTCATTTTTAATTTCTTAACCAGAAATTTAACCATTTCCTTCGGCATATCGCAGTCATATGCGAGTCTGGTAGGGATTGCTGTCAGTCGCTGCTTCAGACCTTCTGACATGCTTTCAATCATGGTGCGGTTCAATTCCATGGAAAGATTATATTCGGCATCGCGGTTCATTTTGATACAGTATGCGCTGATGCGGTCGTAACTGAAAAATCCCTTGAAAATATCATCAAGACAGACTCTGATAATATCATCCAGCATAATCAGTATTTTTACGTTGCTCTTCGGATTTTCATTCGGGATCTGAATGATGCGATCCACCTTGTCGGTCGGAATTTCCAGCAGTGCATAGTTCTGCTGGTTTTTGTTCGACATTTCAATGGCAAGATAGGTGTACGGATCCTTCAGAAATGACAGTACATCCAGTTCCTCTGTCAAAATTACAGGACTGAGGTACGGTTTTACATTGCTGGTAAAAAAATGCCTGATCCAGTTTCTCTGGTTTTCGTCTATCTGTTTTTCATTTTTGAATTCAATTTCGTTTTTGCCTAGTTCCTTCAGCAGACTGTGATAAATCTGGTTGAATTTTTCCGACAGTTTGCTGCTTTTCTTTATTGCCTCCTTCAGAATGTGCTCGATTGTACCGCGGTCCGATGCCTGTGCAATAAGCACCTGACGCTTAAGTTCCGCAATGCGCACCTTGAAGAATTCATCCTGATTGTTTGAATAAATGCCGAGAAAACGAACTCTCTCGATTATCGGAACGTTGGGATCAGCAGCCTCCTGCAGTACTCTTTCATTGAATGCCAGCCAGCTTATTTCCTTCGGATACCAATGATCACGGATTTTGCTCTGAAAATTTTGTGCAGACACTGAATACGCTCCTTTCTGAATACAAACATGTACGATTGTAGCAAATTGAACTTTTCATTAATGTTAAGTAGGCGTAAGAATATAAATATTTTATTGATTTTATTAAATTTTTTGTTCGATATTTGAACATTGAAAAATAAATTTTGTTATCTAGGTTAAAGAACGGAAAAATAATACAGTGTAAAATGGCGCACGTTTGTTTGTTTAATTAAAATTATAATAATAATGGTGGAATTGTGACTACAGTTCAGTGGTATTTCCTTTGCGCAGCGGTAATTGTAATAGGAGTTATTATTGAATTTATCCGCTATCTTGTTAATCATTCCCGTGTTCCGCGCAAGTTTCGCAGAAAAAAATTCAAGTTTGTTGATAATTCATCATTCCTGCAGATGAAAAAACACATCAGCAGCAAGTGCACTCCGGAAACATTAAAGGAATTTTCCGATTTTATCTTTAGAAAATACCATGGCTCAATGATTATCTATGCCGACGATTTTGATCCTGAAAATCCGGATCCGTACAAGCAGAATACTGTTTACACTCACAGAGAACTGTCTGATCTTAAGGGAATTTTTCTTCATGTAATAGCCAAATCAAAATATATTTCTGTTATTCAGAAGGAAGAGTTCCGCCGGGGGCTGATCAATATCGGAGTAACAGGTATTGATGAACGCCCGAACTATGAACTCAGGGACGGAAAGCTCAAAATGGACAAGTCGCTTAACAATGATGAGTTCAAACGCAAAAAGGTCGGTAATGACGGTGAACAGAAAATCCGTGATATTCTGGAACCTATGAAGAAAAAAAATTACAAGATTATCAACGGCCTGAAACTTATCAACAAGGGAGAAAGGATCGAAATAGATCATCTTGTTATCAGTCACAGCGGAGTTTATGTTTTTGAAACCAAGGCATTCGGCATTTCGGAGGATGGAAAAAACCAGGTATGCCGTCTTGAAATAAAAAATGACGGTGAGTGGCTGCTGCATAAAAAGACCAAAAAAAATTTCTGGTACAATCGCGGTATTTCCAATCCGAGCGATCAGATGATCCGACAGAAAAAATTTTTTAACGATCTTTTCGGCGAAATGCGAAACAAGAGAATCAACCTGAAATGCGCCCTGGTACTGGCTAATTCGGAAATAACTGTAGATCAGAAGGTACAGCTGCCTTTTGACATTGTAAAGGTAAGCGAGCTTGAGGAATATCTGCAGAACCGCGACTACACCATGAGTGACGATCACATCAAACTGATTTTAATGCGCATTGACAATCATCGTATCAACTGAAAAATCAGCATTTCAATACTGATTTTCATCTGCTTTTTTCCGGCTTCATTACTGAATTTTAAAATTGTTTAGCGGTAGTTTGCGGTTTGAATCCGGATTTGAGCTTATTAAATCTGCCTGAAAAATCCCGCTGTAAATTTTCTTTCTTTGCCTTTGCCGATAAGTGTTTTCAACGAAGATTGCTGAATTTTAAATTCAGATCAGAAATGTGTTTTAGCTATTTCCGGAACTGATTTGCTTTCAATCATCCTGTTTGTGATATAGAACGTCTGCACATATATTAATGAATCAATGGACGTAACTTAAGGAATTGATCAATAATAACAGCAGTATTAGTCAACAAGGTTTAAAAGTTTGCAGTATGGAACAGTTTAAAATTTCAGGTTTGGGATGTGCGTCCTGTGTAAAGCGGGTGGAAAAGGCAGTGTCCAAAGTTTCCGGTGTCGCATCGTGCAGTGTAAGTCTGTTGACCGCGGTTCTGAAGGTGGAGGGAGATTTTTCTGCAGGTGAAATTATTTCCGCAGTGGAAAAAGCCGGTTACGGTGCCGAATATATCAGAAATGAGGAATCGGCATTGAAAAAGGAATTTGAAGATCAGAAAATGAACATTGAAAAACTGTCACGAAGGTTTTTCCTTTCAATTGTGATGCTGCTTCCTCTAGTGTACCTGTCCATGGGGCATATGATGCTGCACTGGCCTCTGCCTGCTTTTATTGCGGGTGAACCGGCAATTTGCGGAATTCTTCAGGTTCTGCTAACGGCAGCTGTTATCATAATCAATAAATCATTTTTCATTAAGGGCTTTAATAGTTTAATTTCCATGTCCCCTGATATGGATTCTCTTGTTGCACTGGGAGCAGCCTCCTCGTTTCTGTGGAGCACCGCGGCTCTTTTCATTGAAATTTTCAGAGGCATAAAAATTGACAGTGGCGGATTATATCTTGATTCGGCTGCCATGATACTGACTTTTATAACGCTAGGAAAACTGCTTGAGGCCAGGGCCAGGGGAAAAACCACCGATGCGGTCGCCTCGCTGCTGAAACTGAAACCTCAGACAGCCACTGTTATCAGGAACAATCAGGAGGTCTGCGTTGATATTTCTGAAGTTAACCCCGGAGATCTTGTTCTTGTCAGACCGGGAGAATTAATTCCTGTTGACGGAGTTGTGACTGAAGGTTCCAGTTCGATTGATGAATCTTCCCTGACAGGAGAAAGTATTCCGGCTGAAAAAAGTACGGGAGATTACGTTTATGTCGGAACCGTCAACCAGTTCGGAGTTATCAGGATTGAGGCAAGGAAGGTCGGCAGCGATACCGCTCTGTCCGGAATTATAGCTCTTATGAAAAAATCCGCAGAGTCCAAGGCTCCGATTGCCAATCTTGCAGATCGGATATCGGGAATTTTTGTACCCGCCGTTATGCTGATATCATTCCTTACATTCGTTGTCTGGCTTGTCTGCGGTGCCGGACCGGGAAGTTCATTAACCTTTGCGGTAGCAGTGCTGGTAATCAGCTGTCCATGTGCTCTCGGTCTGGCAACTCCTGTGGCGGTTATGGCAGGAACCGGAGCGGCTGCAAAATCAGGAATATTGTTTAAAAATTCTGTTTCTCTTGAGAATATAGGCCGGGCGGCCGCTGTTCTTCTTGATAAAACAGGCACGATAACGAGAGGGAAACCTGAGGTGACGGATGTTTTTCCGATAAAGGATTTTTCCGAGGAAAAATTAATTCAGCTGGCTTTTTCCCTGGAATATAACAGTGAACATCCTTATGCCGAAGCAATAAGAAATTTTGCAGGCAGAAAAAATATAGGAAATACTGCTGCTGACGATTTTAAAATTCATACAGGCTGCGGAGTTTCGGCCGTAATAGAAGGAAGTCATTATTACGGAGGAAGTTTGAAATTTCTCAAAGCAATGCCTTCCATAAGTGCGGACAGTGAAATTATTCTGAAGAGCGAGGTTTTCTGCAAACAGGGCAAAACTCCTTTGTTTTTTGCTGATGAAAAAAATATTTTCGGAATTATTGCTGTTGCGGATCAGATTAAAAGCGACAGTGCCTCAGCCGTTGCCGCATTAAAAAAATACGGAATCGAGGTCGATCTTGTTTCAGGGGATCACCAGGCTGCTGCGGAACATATCGGCGGTCTTGCCGGTGTAGATCACGTATATGCCGGTGTTATGCCTCAGGAGAAGGAAAATATTGTAAAAAACAAAAAATCACAGGGGCTGACTGTCATGGTTGGAGACGGAATTAATGATGCTCCGGCCCTTGCATGTGCAGATGTCGGCGTTGCAATTTCCTCCGGTACCGATATTGCCATGGATGCCGCTGATGTTATCCTGATAAAAAATAAACTGATGGATCTGGTAACTGCTGTGGAGATCGGCAGAAAAACCCGCAGGATTATCTGCCAGAATCTGTTCTGGGCATTTTTTTACAATGTAATAGGAATACCTTTGGCTGCCGGTGTTTTTTACATTAGTCACGGATGGATGCTTAATCCGGTTTATGCCTCGGTTGCCATGAGTTTATCAAGTGTTTTCGTGGTGTGCAATTCGTTAAGACTTAACCTTTATGCTGCAAAAAAATAATCATTGGAATTGCCGATGTGCTAAAATACGCAGAACAATTTTTTATGCATATACTGTGAGGGAAAAATGAAGACTGTTAAATCTGCAGCGGTTTCTGTTTTAATGATGCTGTGTTCCTCCGCATTTGCCGGAGCAGATGAATTTGAAGGATTCTGGGGCAACGGCTGGGGTCCGTCGCTTGAAATAACCAAAGTGGCGAACAACAAGTATTTTCTTAACTACGAAAATCCAAGCGGAGCCAATGACGGAAATGAATGTGAAGGCACCGGCGTTGTTGAAGGCGGAAAACTGGTGCCGAAAAAATCTGTCTGCACTGATTACACGTATGAAGGTGAAAACAAGGTTTATGATGAAGACAGCGAGGAAGAGGATTCCTACAACCTTCACACCGTAATTGAAAGAAGAGGAAAATACCTTTATATCATCGACACACAGTGTAATTCCAAAGATACCGGCGAATGTGAATCCCGCTATGAGAAATTTGAAAAAAATTAATTTCTGAATTTTCGTAATTGGTCGGAAATGATTTTTTATCCCCTTTTTTCATAATGTAAATATGGCAAAAATATTTGTTGATTTACATCACACTCCTATGCAATTTT
>CACWLF010000055.1 GCA_902761645.1 uncultured Aeromonadales bacterium
GGTAGTGTAGCATTCGCTATGTGAGAGTAGGTCATTGCCAGGATCCCGTATTTAAGTCAAGGCACCTTTTTCAAGGTGCCTTTTCTGTTTCTGTATTCCCTTTTTTTTTCTATTCCTGCGGTACTGTCGGTTGATCCGGTTCATGTCTGTTAACAGTATTCACTATGTTTTGACTATCCTGGAATGCATTTCAAATCCGGGATATCTGAAATTTAATTTATATTTTTTACCTCATTTGTTTGGCTAAGCTTAATAAATATAATAATGCAGAAGTGAAAAAAAATCGCTTGAGATTTTTTCCCAAACGAATGAATTAATAACAAATACATTATTGTGAAAATTAGTGAATGTTAGGTGTTTTACGATATGATATTTCAGCTGTCCTGATAAGTTGCTCATATGGTGCAAATGGTGATAACCCGCAGAGTACTCTCCGTATCATGTCCAAAGCTGCAAACGTTATTATTTTCTTTCTTTGTTTTGGTTGAGGGTTTGAAGGTTTTAAAGTTTGCACAAAACCGGTTATCCCATTCCAGTATGCTATGGAATAACCGTCACTTGTTTCTGGACCAACGGCAATTGTTCGATTTGTTTCCTTTTTTATAAATTCTAGAAGTTCATCTGCATATCCAGGTAATTGGAAATATTTTGCTGTAATATGCGGCATTGCCGTGGCTATTTGTTCTATTAGCATTCCTGTTGTTCCGCAATCGAATAATTGTAATGGAACAGCTCCTGTTAATTTAGATATTTGAGATGGTATATCCAACTCGTTTTTAGCAATTAAATAAGGATTGATTAATGAAAGCAGTAACTCTTCAGCTTGATCTATATCTTCTGGAGTTGCATTTTTGCTTATTAATTTTACCTCTATTGTCGGAAAGTTTACCCTATATCCAAGAACTATGTTTTTAGGCCATGTTTGTTGATCCAGGATTTCGCTTAATTTTGATTCGCTTATTGAAAATACAAAATATCTCTTAACACTAGTGGATTCAGTTTTGGTAACCTGCTTTAATTCAGGAATAATTTTTTGTTCGACCATCATTTTGAATTCTGATGGAACTCCAGGAGTGAAATAACATAATGCGTTATTGATTTTTAATTTGAAGCCACAAGCTGTTCCTATCGGGTTGTCAATAATCTCTGCTCCTTTCGGCAACATTGCTTGTTTAATATTGGTTTCACTCATTTGCTTTCCTTGGATTGCATAATACTGAGTAATTTTATTTAACCATGCTTCATATTTTTCCAACTCTAGACCGGCGGCCTGAGCAGCTGCCTGGGTTGTGTTATCATCTGATGTTGGACCTAACCCGCCGTTCACTATTATAATGTCAGCTACCTTAGATCGTTCTGATATTACCTTAAAGATATCTTCTAACTTGTCTCCTACTGTATTTCTTCTCTTTACTTGAATTCCAAGATCAAGTAATTGTTGACATAACCAGGCACTATTAGTATCAACCACAAAACCGGTTATTATTTCGTCCCCGGTTGCAATTATTTCTATATTCATTCTTTTATCCTGCATATCAAACTAAAACACGATAACATGTTATATTCTTTGTTTAATGAATTATCAAATAAATATAAATATACGTCAAGGCTCTGTTAAATAATAGTTATTCGTACTACTTAACAATTCTGTAAGCTTATGGAATTTAATTGTGTATAAATGTCTATGAAGGTTTGCCAACTTAACATGCTGTATTATTGCAAAAATTAAGGAATTGCCTCACTGATAGGCACAATTCAGATCTGTATTCTTGCACCTTGATAAGGAAATTCATTAACAAAGAATTCTCATTTAGAAATATTAGACTCTTATGATCTGATTACATTTATAGCTTTAAAATTTGCTTCTTATCTACGTATAGATAATTTTATTAAGGTTATCCTGTCTTGACATGTAAAATTCCAAATTCACTGTTTCATTCATGCTTGTTACAATACCTATAATGACATTGATAACACATATTTCAGATAAACATTTTTTATTTATTCAGTGCCAAGATAAGTATCTTTCATTAAAACAGTTTTAAATTTTTTAAAAGTATCAACTGAAGACAGAAGATTATTTAAACCTATATCTGTACCTTTTATTATTCTTGTTTTTTTAGGTTTGTTAATTATAATTACGAATATGATCCAAAGTCATTGTTATGAAATGTTTTATATAATTAACAATTTCATTATTAATTTATACATACATTTTATCTTCCATATTTATAAAATGGGAGAATCTGTAAATTGATTATTAAATAAAATAAGTTATATAGGGAGACATCTATGCCTATCAAAATTCCTGATTCTCTGCCTGCAAATGAAATATTAAAAGCAGAAAATATATTTGTAATGACAGAATCCAGAGCAGTTCACCAAGATATTAGACCATTACATGTACTTATTTTAAATTTGATGCCTAAAAAAATTGAAACTGAAACACAGATATTAAGAAAATTATCTAATACTCCATTGCAAATTGAGGTAGACCTTTTACGTATTGATGATCACGTGTCAAAGAATACACCTAAAGCACATATTGATACGTTTTATCAAGATTTTGATCATGTTAAAGATAAATATTATGATGGACTGATCATAACGGGTGCGCCACTAGGAAAAGTTCCTTTTGAACAAGTGTCGTATTGGGATACTTTGGTAAAGATTATTCGTTGGAGTAAAGAGCATGTAACGTCAACGATGTTTTTATGTTGGGCTGTACAAGCAGCTCTCAATGTATTTTATGATATTCCGAAAATGACATTACCTGAAAAGTTGTCAGGTGTATATCTGCACAATACCAGCAAAATTCATGAACCATTAATTCGTGGTTTTGACGATATATTCTGGGCTCCGCACTCTAGATATGCTGCTTTTGATATTGATGTCATAAAAGAAAGAACTGATTTAACCATTTTAGCATCTTCTCCTGAGGTTGGAGTTTACTTGGCTGTCAGTCCTGATTCCAAACAGGTATATGTAACAGGTCACTCTGAATACGATGCTGAAACATTGAATAATGAATATATCAGAGATGTAAAAGCCGGATTAAATCCAAAAATACCTGTTAATTATTTTACTAATGACGATCCTTCAACTACACCTCATTCTACATGGCAAAGTCATGGATTTTTGCTCTTTAGTAATTGGCTCAACTACTATGTATATCAGAATACACCGTATAATCAAATTGTAAAACAACAGTAGAAATAAAGTAATTTAAAGCATGGATACCATAATTAAAACTAAAATTAGCAAAGCTTTGCAAGAGAGAATTTTGATCATTGACGGTGGCACCGGAACTATGATTCAGTCTTTTAATCTTAAGGAAAAAGACTTTAGAGGTGACACCTTCAAAAGTAGTTTGAAAAATTTGAAAGGTTGCAATGATTTGCTCTGTATAACCAGACCTGATGTTGTTAGAAGTATCCATGAACAATACTTAAGTGTTGGTGCCGATATAATTGAAACAAACAGTTTTAATGCTACAAGTATTGCTTTAGCGGATTACGGTGTGGAGAAGTGGAGCTATGAACTTAATAGACAATCTGCAGTTCTGGCTAAAGAAATGGCTGAACTGTTTACTGAAAAAAATCCGGATAAGCCAAGATTTGTAGCAGGAGTTATAGGTCCAACCAACAGGACCTGTTCCATTTCCCCTGACGTTAATGATCCAAGTGCCAGAAACATAACGTTTGATCAGTTGGTAGATGCCTACAAAGAATCAGTTAACGGTTTAATCGATGGCGGGGCTGATTTGCTGTTAATTGAAACAATATTTGATACTTTAAATGCTAAAGCTGCAGTATATGCAATTGAGTCGGTTTTTGAAGAAAGAAATGATGAACTTCCGATTATGATATCCGGTACTATTACCGACGCTTCCGGAAGAACATTGTCAGGTCAAACCTTGGAAGCTTTTTACAATTCTTTACGTCATGCAAAGCCGATTTCATTCGGTTTAAATTGTGCTTTAGGACCAAAAGAACTAGTTGCTCATGTTAAAGAGTTAAGTGAAATTTGTGAAACCTTTGTTTCCGTGCATCCTAACGCAGGTCTTCCAAACTCTTTCGGAGGATATGATTTAACTCCTGATGAAATGGGAGTTTATGCTAAGGATTGGGCTGAGAACGGTTATATTAATTTGATGGGAGGTTGTTGCGGTACAACTCCTGCACATATCGCGGCCATTGCAAAAGCTGTTGAGGGAGTTAAACCAAGAACTCTTAAAAAGCATTCCATTGAATGCAGACTTTCTGGACTTGAGCCTTTAAATATTAATGATGATTCAATGTTCATTAATGTCGGTGAGCGAACAAATGTAACAGGTTCCGCAAAATTCAAGCGATTAATTAAAGAAGAAAAGTATGATGAAGCTTTAGATGTGGCACGTCAACAGGTTGATGGTGGCGCTCAGATTATTGATATTAATATGGATGATGCAATGATTGATGCTCACGCATCAATGGTTAAATTTTTGAATTTAATTGCTGCTGAACCTGCAATATGCAAAGTGCCTATTATGATTGATTCATCAAAATGGGATGTTATTGTAGCCGGTTTAAAGTGTGTTCAGGGTAAACCTATTGTTAACTCGATTTCAATGAAAGAGGGTGAACAGTTGTTCCGTGAGAAAGCCAGGGAAATATTAAAATTTGGTGCTGCTATTGTTATGATGGCTTTTGATGAAAAAGGTCAGGCAGATACATACGAACGCAAAATATCAATTTGTACCAGAGCATATCATATTTTAGTGGATGAAATAGGATTCCCACCTGAAGACATTATTTTCGATCCTAATATTTTTGCAGTAGCCACGGGTATGTCCGAACATGATAACTATGCCTTGGACTTTATTAACGCTGTGAAGACAATTAAAGAAACCTTGCCTTATGCAAAGATATCCGGAGGTGTATCCAATGTGTCATTTTCGTTTAGAGGAAATGAAAAGGTTCGCCAGGCAATACATTCGGTGTTTCTTTATCATGCCATTAATAATGGTATGGATATGGGCATTGTTAATGCGGGACAGTTGGCTATTTATGATGATTTGCCTTCGGAGTTAAGGGAAAAAGTTGAAGCAGTAATTTTAAACACTCATAGTGGCGCCACTGATGAGTTGATTGAGATTGCGCAAAAATATAAAGGTGATAATTCAGGTTCAAAGGTAGAGCAGAAACAGGATGAGTGGAGAAGTCTGCCGGTTGAAAAACGCCTTGAATATGCTTTGGTCAAGGGCGTAACTGAATTTGTAACAGCTGATACTCAGGAGGCTTTGGATAGTTTAGGTTCTCCGGTTGCTGTAATTGAAGGTCCGTTGATGGACGGAATGAATGTTGTCGGTGATCTTTTCGGTAGCGGAAAAATGTTTTTGCCGCAGGTTGTTAAATCTGCCCGTGTAATGAAGCAAGCTGTTGCATATTTGCAACCATACATAGAACAATTAAAACAGGGAAATGGTAACAGCAATAATGGAACCATTATTATGGCAACTGTAAAAGGCGATGTTCATGACATTGGAAAGAATATCGTTACCGTTGTATTGCAGTGTAATAATTTCGAAGTTGTTGATCTTGGTGTTATGGTTCCTTGTGAAAAAATCTTAGATGCGGCGGTAGAGCATCAAGCAGATTTAATCGGTGTATCGGGTCTGATTACTCCGTCATTGGAGGAAATGGTTCATATTGCTTCAGAAATGGAAAATCGAGGTATGAATATTCCGCTGATAATAGGTGGGGCAACAACTTCTAAAGAACATACAGCCATTAAGATTGCACCGATGTACAGTCATCCTGTGGTTTATGTTGCCAATGCCAGCCGTGTCGTTGGTGTTGCTCAGAGTTTATTATCAGCAAAATTGCATGATGAGTTTGTTTCAAATTTAAATGAGGAATATCAGAAAATTCGTGACAAATTTGATGGTAATGAAAAAAATCCTCAGGTTAAATTGCTGTCTTATCAAGAAGCATGTAAAAACAGGTATAAGGAAGAGCATTACCAGGTTTATGAACCAAATTTAAGTAAAGGAAATGTCTATATCCTGGATTATTTTGATAAAGCTCGTCTTGTTAGTCTAATCAATTGGGATTTCTTCTTTATCGTGTGGAAAATAAAAGGCAAATATCCTGAACTGCTAACGGATGCAACGTACGGGGAAGAGGCTACAAAACTTTACAATGATGCACAAGAACTGATTAACAGGCTGATAGATGAATCGCTTATTAAAATTAAAGGTGTTTACGGTATTTTTGCTGCCGAACCGGTGGGAGATGATATTGAATTAACATCTGTTGACGGTGAAAAGAGTAAGATTTTCTGTTTAAGGCAGCAGACTTTTCAGAAAAATGATGGTCCGAATATGTGTTTGAGTGATTTTTTAAATCCTCATGGAGATTATTTGGGATTATTTGCTGTTACATCAGGATTAGGATGTGACGAATTGGTTGAACGGTTTAAAAAGGAAAATGATGAGTATAATTCCATCCTTGTAAAAAGTGTATGTGATCGCCTGGTTGAGGCTGCTGCTGAATATATGAATAGATTTGTTTTTACAGACAGATCATCACCGTGGTTCAATGAGAATAATGAAACATGCTTGGGAATAAGACCAGCTCCAGGATATCCTGCATGCCCGGATCACAGTGAAAAATTGCAGATTTGGGAATTGCTTGATGTTGAAAAAAATACAGGAATGAAACTCACAGAATCGTATGCAATGTGGCCATCGTCCTCGATTTGCGGTTATTATTTTGCAAATCCAAACGCAAAATATTTCACTATTTCCAAAATTGCTCAGGATCAATATGACGATTATGTCCAGAGAAAGGGAATGGAAGATCGCCAAGCACAGGAGTTATTAGGTAAACTGTTATAAAAAATCAAATGCTACAAAATAGCATGGGAACTGTATGAGCGTAGATTGGATTTGGTGGTTAGGTCAGACTGTTGGTATTTTAGGATTATTGCTTGGTATTAATGCGTTTAGACAAAAACTTGATATAGACTTTAAAAAACACATGGTTGTTTTCTGCATAGTAGAGTCTTGTCATTTTGCCATTATGTCTGCCTGGTCAGCGTGTTTCGGCTGTTTGCTGAACGGATGCAGAGCATTTGCATCCATAAAAACCAGAAGCAAAACAGTCATGTGGATTTTTCTTCTGGTTTTATGGTCCGTCGGGATATTGTCTCTTGTGGGTTTTAATATCAATTTGATTGTGCAGACATACAAATCCAGCGGCATATGCGAAGTTGTGAGCATATTGCTGAAGGAACCTTATAGACTTTTCCCTATTCTGGGTTCTACCATCGGTACTGTTGGTTTATTTTTATTGTCTGGAATCAGATTACGTGCAACAGTTTTTATATGCAGCTTTTTGTGGTTGATTCATAACTTAATAGTTGTTTCAATAGGTCCATCAATAATGGAATTATGTTTCATGTATATGAATTTCAGGACTATAAGAAAGTTAATGAGAGAGCAGAGGAAACAAGAGTCCACAAAATGAATGCTTTTTCCTTTCTTATCGCTGATCGCTCTTGTCTTGACGACATTCTTCTGATTGAGAGATATTCGTTTTATCCGGAGTTATATAAATCACCAAGATACTATAAGCGGCAAATAAGCTTTAAGCGATTAAGGTTGTGTGTAGTTGATGGAGAGGTGGTAGGTTATCTTTGTTTTCAGCCACATAAGCAATACGTAAGTATTTCCGATCTGGCGACAAAAATCGGATACCGGCAAAAAGGTGTAGCCTTTTATTTAATTAATTCGTTGTTAAAGGAATTGCAAAATTCATATTCTAAAGTAAAAACAATTAGATTAATGGTAGCTGCCGATAATGATGTTGCACAGAGCCTTTACCGAAAATTTTACTTTATCCCAAAAGCGGTAAGAAAGCAATATTACGGAAAGCATGACGGAATCCTTATGGAAAAAATCGTAACAAATTGCTCTTTTTATAACAGAATTGTGACTAAACACTAATTTTATTAGTGTTTTTTTTAACTTGATCAAGTCAATAATTTTTATAAATCAATAAAATAATACGAATATGGATATTTATTAATTATCCTACGAGAGGTTTTTATGGATTTTATTAATGGATTAAAAATTAAAGGCAAATTTTCATTTGTTGCCATAGTATCTTGTATTCTAATGATTATTGTTTGTGTTTTTGCATTTGTAAAAATCAAGCAGATGGTTTCGTTAGCAACACAAATACAAATACAGACGCAGACTAACCTCTCTATGACAGGAGATGTTAAAAATCAGTGGAATGAAGTTGTGATGAACTCTGTCGGACTGATGGTTGCAAAAAATGCGGAACAACAGGGGATTGCGCAGGAAAAATATACTGATTCGTTCAGTAAATTGCGTGGTACGTTGCAGGAATATTCAAAATTATCCAAATATACAAGCGCTGCAATAATAAATCAGATTATCAGACTCGTAAATGATTATGACGAAGAGGTAAAGGGAATACTGGTCATTGCTGTAGCTCACAACGATTTGGATTTGTATATAAAATTCAAAAACGAGAATATCAAAGCCTATAGTGAGAAAATAAGATCTTTTCTGTTTAATTTAACTCATGAACAGGAATTAAGTATGGCAGATGATTACGAGGCATTGAGTGATTTATCAAATTTAACATGGCTAATATTTGGAATAGTATTCGTTTCAATTATCAGTGTTATTTTTGCTGGTTTGGTTGGATCTAATATGTCCAAGAATGTGAAATTCATTAATAATAAGTGCCAGAGAATCGCTGATGGCGATTTAACAATGAGTCTCGAGGCGGTACGAATGGACGATGAAATTGGTGAACTTGCTAGAACAATGCAGAAACTGGTAGTTAGAAATCACAGGAGTATTTCCGATACAGTAGTTGTTTCTGATTCTTTCCTTGATTCAACAAAGAAGATCAGTAAGATTTCCTCCACAATTAATCGTTCGGCAAAGGAAGTTGTTTCTCAATCCATGGCGGTATCGGCTGCAAGTGATGAACTTGTTAATACTACTAACAATATAGCAAGCAATTGCCATGAGGCTAACAATAACTCAAATATCGCAAAGAGTGTTACTCTTCAGGGAATGGAAGTTGTTAAAGACGCTGTTGAAAAAATCAGATCTCAAAGTCTTAAAAACAAGGAAGATTCAGCAGCAGTGTTTGCACTAGGTCAGCAGATCGATCATATTGATGCTGTTGTCACCTCCATTCAGGAAATTGCGGAACAGACCAATCTGCTGGCATTGAATGCTTCCATTGAGGCGGCAAGAGCAGGCGAACATGGTAGAGGATTTGCCGTGGTTGCAGATGAGGTTCGTGCTTTGGCTGAAAGAACTACTCAGTCAACGCAGGAGATTACTGAAATGGTTAAAGCTATTCATGAAGAAACGGAATATGCAACAAAATCGATGGCAGATAGCGTTGTTTCCATGGACGCTGTTGCCGATTATGCTGAACATATTGAGGATTCATTGGCTGAAATACTGGATAAGGTGGACCGTGTAAATGTTCAGATTAATCAGATTGCCAATGCTTCCGAACAGCAGAGCTCCACAACCTCTGATATTTCTAATAACATGAGACACATAACAGAGGCTGTACAAATGATTGCCAATCATTCCAATATGCAAAATTCAGATGCTTTGAATTTATGTAAGACTGCTCAGAATTTACAAGTGTCATGCAGGGCTTATCACTTGTAAACTGATTAAACTTTGAATGTGAATGGAAGTCGGGTTTGGAATTTTCCAAACCCGACGTTTTGGTGTGCTCGGCATGAGTATAATCTTTAGGGTGAAAGTCCCGAACTCAGCATCTAGCGGCAAGAGTTAGCGAATCGCAAGGTGGTCGCAGTAATGTGATAGCAGAAAGAAGCGATAGTAAAACTTCGTACTGACGAACAGAAATCATCTCAGGCTGGTATGGTGGATAAGTGTGCAAAACAACATGAAGTCCAATAGCTAGACGGAACCATAAACGTAAAGATGGCAGGGATGAAGTGAAAGAGTGTGTACTTACCCGAGGAGATCCTACTAGCAGAAAGGTAGTAACAACGAATAGTAGGAAGTCAGCAGAGGTCGTAGTAGCAAGGAGTATTTGTGAAGGACCGAACAAGATGAATGTGAAAGTAGGAGGAACGCAACCCAAGCACTGAAAATAAGACATAAGATAGAAGCGAAGGTCGACCGAAAGGGATAGTAGTGGAGTACATGAGGGTACCTAGAGGGGAGTGCGTTGAGGGCGTAGCGATATAAACATATGAGTAACATAAACGAATTCGAACCGATAACTCTAGAGAGAATACTCAGTCACGGGACGATGGTTGAAGCTATAAAGCGAGTAATTGCAAATAAAGGCGGAGCCGGAGTAGATGGGATGAAAACCGGAGAAATTCTGGAATACATCAGAAGTCACCCGTACGAAATCTCAGAGTCGGTAAGAAAAGGTACATATAGACCAGAACCAATCAAGCGTGTATATATTCCCAAAGACAATGGTGATAAGCGTCCGTTGGGTATCCCGACGGTAATCGACAGATTTATCCAACAATCCATAGCACTAGTACTGTCAGAAGAATACGAAAAGATATTCTCAGACAACAGCTTTGGTTTCAGACCAGGGAGAGGATGTCGAAATGCTATCGACAGAGCCATAGAGTATGTAAATAGCGGTTTGGAATGGGTTATTGACTTGGATTTGAGCAAGTTCTTTGATACTGTAAATCATAGTAAACTACTTCAGCTTCTGTCAGACAGAATAGCAGACGGTAGGGTTATCTCACTGATTCATAGATTTTTGAGAGCTCCAATATCGGAAGATGGAAAAGTTGGTAAGAAGAACACAATCGGCACCCCGCAGGGGGAGTCATAAGTCCAGTTCTTGCAAACGTCCTATTGAACGAATTGGACCAACTGCTTGATTCAAGAGGAATTAAGTTTGTCAGATATGCGGACGATATGGTTATCTTCTGTGGCAGTGAGAAAGCTGCGGAGCGGATACTCGCAAATGTCACAAGTTTTATCGAGAAAAAGCTGTTCCTTAAAGTCAACACTGATAAAACCAAAATTCTACATGCCTGCGAAGAAACGCAGTTCCTTGGATTCGCCTTCACCACCAGAGTGTCGGCGAAGCGAAGAAAGGAACATCCCACGTGGAAATTTTTCCCGATCGTCCATAAAAAGAAGCGACTTAAACTTGTTGAATCCCTGAGGACAACCCTTGATAGGAGAGCTAAAGGCGGTATAGACGTGGTCAAGAGGCGCTTGCTGTTAAAACTGAGAGGGTGGTGCAATTACTTTGAAGGTGCTATCCCAAGAAGTTGGATGGAGGATACAGATGCGTGGATCCGTAGAAGGGTAAGACAACTGTTGTGGAAGCAATGGAAGAAACCTTCAAAGCGTAAGGAGGAGTATACCAAAAGGGTGAAGTACGTCTCTATCATGGATGCCGATGGCTTTTCCACTAATAGATATTGGAATATGGCTAGATCGCAACTGCTACATAGGATGCTTCCCAATATGGTACTAGAGCGGGAGGGATGGGTGTGTATTGGCACGTTTGCTCGGTGCGCTAGCGACTAACACTGTGTTTATTGTCTTGAACCGCCGTATGCGGATCCGCACGTACGGTGGTGTGAGAGGCGTGAAACCCCGCCTACTCGATTATTTGTATGAAAACCGGGTATGCTATTTTTTCAATTTGATTTTTTGTACCGTATGATCTTCTCCTTTGGTAAGAATCAAATCGGCTCTTTCTCTGGTTGGCAATATATTTTCAATTAAATTTGCATAATTAACTTTTTCCCAAATATCTGACGCACGTGCAAGTGCTTCGTTTATACTCATTTGAGCAACGGCATGGAAGTAGTTATCCTCATCCACAAAGGATTGTTTTCTGAGAAGCAGAAAACGATCCAAATACCAGGTTTTTAATAATTCATTTGAAGCATCCACATATATGGAAAAGTCGACAAAATCTGATAAAAATACGCGTAAATTCAAATTCGGATAGTCCATTCCCGACTGCAGAACGTTTAATCCTTCAATAATTACAATATCAGGCTTGTCTATGTCAGTATATACATCAGGAAGAATATCATAAACTTTATGGGAGTAGACTGGAGCCTGAATGTGCGGCACTCCTGATTTTAATTCTTTAACAAAATTAATAAGTTTTTTCATGTCGTATGAAACAGGAAAGCCTTTCTTCATCATCAGATTATGTTTCTCAAGATAACTGTTCGGATACAGAAAACCGTCGGTGGTTATCAGTTCAACATTTGGATGTTCTGACCATTGGCTTAATAATTTCTGTAGTATTCTGGCAGTTGTACTCTTACCAACAGCAACGGATCCTGCAATGGAAATAATAAATGGAGGCTTTCTGCTTCTGTTTGTTTTTAAGAACTGTTCAATAATATGAGTTCTTCCCTGTTTGGATTTTACATATAAATTCAATAAACGGGACAATGGTAAATAAATATCTGTAACTTCTTTGACAGAAATTGATTCATTAATACTTTTGATGCTTTCAAGTTCCTTCTCAGTAAGAGTCATAGGAACTTCATTGCGCAGTTTGGACCATTTTTCTCTATCAAAATCAAAATAAGAAGATTTTTTTAATTCATTTAAATCGGTAGTCATAGGGATTATTTTTTAAAATTCATTGTTAGTTAATACTATCACAAAAATTGATAACCAATTATTTATTTAAGAAAAAACATATAAAAAATTAAAAAATATAGAAATAATACCCTAAATAGAGCAAAAAAAAGACAGTTAATAAAATATTGGTAAATTGGGTGTTGCATTATCTAAAACATTATATTATTATACACAGCGTTTTCAATAGTTGCTATTGAGAAACGCAACGGAGAGGTTCCAGAGTGGCTAAATGGATCAGACTGTAAATCTGACGGCTCTGCCTTCGATGGTTCGAATCCATCCCTCTCCACCATTTCTGCCTTGCGGGCATCGTATAGTGGCTATTACCCAAGCCTTCCAAGCTTGAGAGACGGGTTCGATTCCCGCTGCCCGCTCCAATGTATTCTTATAATTCCATTTGTTTTATTTAGTTCTTAATTTTCATAATGTTTTCAAGGTTTATAAGTCTACATAAAAATTGAAATTATTTTAAATTTTAGTGTACATTTTTTGTAATTAGTAAGATAATGTACAAACAATTATTGTTGTATTTTTATAATTCTAGAATTCTCTAGGTGTTTTATTTTAGGGGACGATAATGTCAAAGGAAAAATTTGAACGTACAAAAACACACGTTAACGTAGGTACAATCGGTCACGTAGACCATGGTAAAACAACATTAACCGCAGCTATTACAA
>CACWLF010000056.1 GCA_902761645.1 uncultured Aeromonadales bacterium
CCTTACCAAAGATATCTGTATTGCGTCCGTCAGCTCTTATAAGAGTGTTGTCACCCTTTATAAAGCCTACCTTTTCAACAGCTTTTTCAATGAATTTGGCTGCTATTTCAGCTGACTGTATATCATGAACTTCCCAATGGAGCATCTTTCTGCTGTACAAGTCCATGACAGCATAAAGGTAATAGTACTCTCCCTGAGGATTGGTCTTATACAGGTAGGTAATATCCCATACCAATACCTGTTTAGGTGCTGTTGCTTTCAGTGTTCTTCGATCTACTGAATCTTCCTTGTTTGAGTTCTTATCTGTTCCTCTTTTGCTGTTGCACTTAATCTTTTCAAGTTATCTGTACAGCCATTTTACAGAGCCTAAGTAAACTCCATGCTCATCAAGGTATTTAGCCTGCAACTCTGATGGTGACATATCAGGATTTAGCAGCAGTGCCTCTAACGCCTGCTGTCGCTCTTCTTCTGAGTATTTGGCGTTATTTGGATGAGATGAGCCTTTTCGCTTGTCATGCAAGCTCTTCTTCCAATTTGTATAAGTGTTCTGTCCTATACCTAAGATTTCAGCCATGTACTTGATGCTCAGGATACAGCTCCTGCTTACTTCGATTTGTCCACAGTTAAGAACCACATTACCAACCGGAACCGCCTGGTGGTTTTCATCTATAAACTGTAATATCTTTGCCTTATCTTCATCTGATGCCGTGGAATAAAAATTTTAAAAAATAAAATTTCCCGATCATGAGGTTATTATGGAGCGTTTACAAAATTATATTTGAGTCTTAGAGGAATAAACGTGTGCAATCGCATAAAATATAATAATGTGTAATTTGAAATTTTACCTGTGATTATTGTTATTAATATTTTACTTTTTTCTGTTTAGTGATATTATATGCATGATGTACAGGCTTGTTGTAGGTTTGTACAGAAGATTTTTTAAATTCTCGGAGATTAAAATGAACAAATTTTCAGTTGCTTTAAGCGCATTAGTATTAGGTTCTACTATGTTAGTAGGTTGTCAAGACAATAACGCACAAGTTAATGCTCAAATTCAGGCTCTTTCTAACAAAGTAGATAACTTAGCTGCTCAGGTTTCTGCTTTACAATCAGATGTACAAGCTGCTCAAGCTTCTGCTGACAATGCTAACAGCCGTTTAGATAACTTAGCAACAAGATATAAGAAATAATTTTTTATAATACTTTTTTTACATACTGGGAAGTTGTTTAACTTCCCTTTTTTTTATATTTGTCATAGAACTATTTGTAATATGTATTTATAATTTTACCTAATTGAATATCATGGTTATCGATGTCTCTTTTACATCTGCTGTAAAATTATTATGATAAATAATTATTGAGAATAATAATTTATAGTGTATGAGTAGTAATGATATTTATCATAATAATGTTGATTGAATTGTAATATCTGAATTGGAGAATTATATGAAAGGTATTATTTTAGCTGGTGGAGCAGGAACCCGTTTGTATCCTGCATCATTGTCTATTTCTAAAATTTTATTGCCAATATATGATAAACCTATGATTTATTATCCGATATGTACCTTAATGTTAGCTGGCATAAAGGATATTATGATCATCACAAACAGTAGAGACAAAAATAATTTTATAGATGTGTTAGGCGACGGATCTCAATTTGGGTTAAATTTTCAATATGCAATACAGCATGAGCCAAGAGGTATTGTGGATGCATTTCTTATTGCTGAAGATTTTATAAATGGAGACTCATCTTGCCTTGTTCTAGGAGATAATATTTTTCATGGAATGCATTTTATTCATCTTTTGAAGAGAGCTGCTTCTAGAATTACAGGTGCAACAATTTTTGGATACAATGTCAGTGATCCTCAAAGATTTGGTGTTGTCGAATTTGATCAAAACTACAAGGTAATATCAATAGAAGAAAAACCTCAAAATCCAAAGTCAGATTATGCTATTACCGGTTTATATTTTTATGACAGTCATGTTTGTGAGTATGCAAAGACAGTTAAACCTTCTGCCCGCGGTGAACTTGAAATCACTGATCTGAATAAGATTTATTTGGAACGAAATGAATTGAATGTAGAAATATTGGGACGAGGTTTTGCATGGCTTGATACAGGAACTTTTGATTCAATGTTGCAAGCTTCCAATTTTGTTCAGTCTATGGAATTAAATACCGGTGTTAAGATAGCGTGTCTAGAGGAGGTGGCATATAAGTATGGATTCCTCACTGCAGAGCAGATAGAAGCAAATATTAGTAAATTTAAATCTAATAGTTATTACGAATATATAAAAAAAGTAATTAGAAAACGCAGATCAAAATTAATAGATTCTAATTTATAAAATAAGTTAAATTACTGTATTTAGTTCAATTTTTTTTATTTTATTTTGTGATAGATTAAATACGTTTATTACACATATGTGAACTATGTTTTTGTTTTCATTAATTTGAGGCTCTTAAATGAAATTTTCTACTAAAAGTCGTTATGCAATTCGATTGATGATTGATATTGCGCAGCAACAGCCGAAAAAAGTTTCGCTTAAAGAAATTAGTGAACGCCAAGCAATAAGTTTAAAATATTTAGAACAGATTGTTAATCCTCTTGTGAAATCTGGTTTATTAAGAAGTGAACGAGGATCTCAGGGGGGATATACTTTAGCGAAAGAAATAAAGGAATATTCAATCGGTGAAATTATCAGAATTTTTGAGGGTGGCTTGATGCCTATTCCCTGTATTGAGATACAACCAAATACATGTCCACGATATCAAAAATGCCCGACAGTACATTTTTGGGAGGGTTTGGGAAAAGTAATTAATGATTATGTTGATAGTGTAAGTCTTCAAGATCTATGTACTGAAACAAAGAAAGAAGTATTAGATGTCTTTTTCAAGCAATTGGCTCAATATAATAATGATTCTGATGGTGAATGTTCTAGTGATGATGATTGTAAATAAATTTCCCGTAAATTATTAGTTTTTCACTTGTCTAAAGAAGGCAAATAAATTTGGCTTTTTTAGTTTGTTATAATTTCCATAGAACATACGTATTTGTTGAATATGTTTTAATGACATTATCGCTACGTTATTCTTATTCTTCAAATCTAAAAAATCTCTAGATAGTTTTTATTATCTAGAGATTTGGATTTGGTTGTGAAGAAAAATGGTTTATTTATACTCATCAGCTAGTTTTTTAAAGGATTCCATTGATCTCTTTATCATATCACCCTTTACACAATAAGCGATTCTGACATATCCTGGACAACCAAAGTCATCAGCAGGAACTAGTAATAGATTGTATTTTTTTGCGTTTTCACAGAATTTGTATGCGTCTGGTTCTTTAGTTTTCATAAATAAGTAAAAAGCACCATCCGGATAAACACATTCAAACCCCAATTTTGTCAATCCGTTATACAGCAAATCTCTGTTTTCTTTGTAAACTTCAAGATTAGATGTTTTTCCCGCGTTATTTATTAGTAAAAATTGAAATAGTGTAGGAGCACATATATATCCCAATGATCTGCCTGCACCACATATTGCGGCATACATTTGATCAAATTGACTCATTTCTGAAGGTATCAGAACATATCCAATACGTTCACCAGGAAGAGATAATGACTTGCTGTAAGAGTAACATACAAGGGAATTATTGTAATATTTTGTTACGAATGGGGTTTTTTTGTCACCATAGCAAATTTCACGATAAGGTTCATCTGAAATTAAATATATTTCATGGCCATATTCTTTTTGTTTTTTATTGAGTAAGGTCGATAAACTCTTTATTGACTCCTCGGAATAGATTACTCCGCTAGGGTTGTTTGGTGAGTTTATTAATATGGCTGCAGTTTTAGGTGTAATATATTTTTCCAGTTTTTCAACATCGATTTGGAAGTCTGGTAACTTAGGAGGAACCACAACCAATTTACCCCCATTAGATTCAACAAAAACTCTATATTCTGTAAAAAAAGGAGCAAATGTTACAATTTCGTCGGCTTCTTTGGATATTATAGATCTAAAGCAGATACATAAAGAAGCTGCTGCTCCAACTGTCATATATAAGTTTTTTTCAGAAAAATTAGTTTTATACCTTTGATTCAAATTATATGCCACAGCTTTTCTAACATTAGGATCACCCTGGGCTGATGTATATCCATGAAGAGCCATCGGATCCTTTTCTGTTAACAGTTTAATTAAATCTTCTTTCACTTCATCGGGAGTAGGTACACTAGGATTTCCTATGCTAAAATCAAATACATTTTCTGGACCATATTTTTTTGAAATTTGTTTGCCAAATTCAAATAATTCTCTAATTACTGATCTTTTTGATCCCAATTGATACATTTCGCTATTAAACATATTTATACCTTATATAAAAAAGGCACGGTATACCGTGCCTCGTTACTAAAATTATAAAAGAAGAAACGGTTAGTTGGTACCCACAGCAATCTTCTTCATATCGATCATATATCCACGTAATTTTTTACCAACAATTTCAATTGGGTGATTTCTGATTTCATCATTTACTTGTACCAGAGTTGCATTATCAACGGCACAATTAGGTTCCTTCAAACCGCCTCCAATATCTTCTAAAGTAACTTTCTTCATGAAATCTGCCAATAATGGAATACATTTGTTGGCAAATAAATAGTTACCATATTCTGCAGTATCAGAAATAACAACATTCATTTCATATAAACGTTTACGTGCAATGGTATTGGCAATCAAAGGTAATTCGTGCAATGATTCATAATAAGCTGATTCTGGTTTGATTCCTGATGAAGTCATTGTTTCAAAAGCTAATTCCACACCGGCTTTCTGCATTGCAACCATTAAGATTCCTTTATCGAAGTATTCCTGTTCAGAAATATGTTCATCGGTTGATTCTGCTTTTTCAAAAGCTGATTCACTGAAATTCTTTCGCCATGTTAAGAGATTTACGTCGTTATTTGCCCAATCTTCCATCATTGTAGAGGAGAATACTCCGCTCATAATGTTATCCATATGTTCTTGGTATAGCGGTTTCATAATTTTCTTTAATTCAAGTGAAAGTTCATGAGCTCTGATTTTAGCAGGATTAGATAAACGATCCATTAAGTTTGTAACACCGCCATGCTTTAAAGCTTCACTGGTGGTTTCCCAACCATACTGCAATAATTTTTCTGCATATCCTGGGTTAACGCCTAATTCAACCATTTTGTTAAAACAGAGAATGGTTGCTGTCTGTAACATACCGCAAAGAATTGTTTGTTCACCCATTAAGTCTGATTTTACTTCAGCAACGAAAGATGATTCCAAAACACCTGCCTTATGACCGCCTGTAGCAGCTGCCCAAGCCTTGGCAATTGCCATACCTTCACCCTTAGGATCGTTGGCCGGGTGTACCGCTATTAATGTTGGAACACCAAAACCGCGCTGATATTCGTGTCTAACTTCGGTACCTGGACATTTTGGTGCAGACATAACTACTGTAATATCAGGTCTGATTTGTTCACCAACTTCAACGATGTTGAAACCATGAGAGTAACCTAATGCTGCACCTTGCTTCATCAGAGGCATAACTGCCTTTACAACGTTAGAGTGCTGCTTATCAGGAGTTAAGTTGATTACCAAATCAGCGGTTGGAATCAATTCTTCATAAGTGCCAACTTTGAAACCGTTTTCAGTTGCACGTTGGAATGAAGCTCTTTTCTGTTCGATAGCTTCCTTTCTTAAAGCATAAGATACATCCAAACCGGAATCTCTCATGTTTAAACCTTGGTTTAAACCTTGAGCGCCGCAACCAACAATTACAACCTTTTTACCTTTTAAGAATTCGCAACCATCTTTGAATTCGTCACGATTCATAAAGCGGCAACGACCCAGTTGATCTAGCTTATTATGTAAGCTTAAAGTATTAAAATAATTAGCCATTTTAATTTAACTCCATATTGAATTGTTTTAAACCTTTTACGTGCATTATAACTTATTTTGACTATTGCATTAAATGATATAATTGCAATATGATTATTGCATAAACTGAAATAAACAATGTGAAAAATATGGAATTACGAGATTTACAATCTTTCTTGATTTTAAGTTCAAATTTAAATTTTGCCCAAACAGCAGATATTTGCGCTGCCAGTCCTTCCACGATAACACGCAGAATTCAAAGATTGGAAAAGGAATTAAAATGCGAGTTATTTATCAGAGATACACAAAATGTGCAGTTAACAACTGCTGGAATTCGATTGAAGGCCTTTGCCAGTGAGTTTATTGAAAATTGGAACAGTCTTAAATTTGAGTTTCAATATCTCAACAATACGTTGCAGGGACAATTAAAGGTTTTTTGTTCTGTAACAGCCAGTTACTTGATATTACCCAATATAATAAGTTTGTTTCAAAAAACATATCCAAATGTTGAATTGAAATTGGAAACAGGTGATTCAGCATTGGCGGTAGGCCGAGTTCTTTCTAAAAGATCTGATTTTTCAATTGCGGCAAGACCCGATAAGGAATACTCAAATTTGGAATATAAAACTCTCATTAATATTCCTTTGGTTTTCATTGCACCTAAAGAACACCATTTTAATTTAATGGATTTATCCAGAATTCCTATTATATATCCCGAGCATGGCATGTTAAGAAAAAGGGTTGATGAATGGTTTCAGGCAAAGCAGATTAAGCCGAATATATATGCTGAAGTTGCCGGACACGAAGCGATAGTAAGTATGGTGGCTTTGGGATGTGGTATAAGCATTGTGCCTAAAGCTGTTGTAGAGCAAAGCCCAGTAAGTAATAACATAGAAATTCTCAATTTAAAGCCAGAACTCAAGCCTTTTAACGTATCTTTGTGTGTTAACAAGAATAGATTCAACGAGAAAATAATAGAAGCTTTCTGGAATATTGTCGACAGCATAAATGTTATGGACAACAATAATATGTAGTTGCCTGCTGGATTTACAATCCCTCACCTTTGTTTTTCATTTTACTACTTTTTAGAATAAACGCAATATTATTTATCACTTTTTTGATAGTTTCTTTTTAATTTTGTTTTTTCTCTCAATATCTGCGAGTTTAATTCGGTAAATAACCATCTCACTTGAACATCTTTTGATTTTTTCTTCTAAATCTTCTTCTGTATCATTAGGTCTTGTTATATCCCCTTTTCCTGCAAGTAGAGCAAGTAAAGCCCATGTGCTGTAGGAGATGTTACCAGTACACCGCCAACGCGATATTGTCATATAGCTTACATCAAGAATTTTTGAAATGGATGTCATATCTTTAGCGACTTTTTCTAAAAGTTCGACTATTTCATCTTTGGATGGTTTAACCCATTTATCTGCAGTAGTAAAAGTTTCTTTTCTAATCATTTTTTAATCCCTGTTAAAAAGAAATCAAGATCTTGTATAATAAAGCAAGAAATTGAGGAAAGAGTACACATGAACAACGATATTCAAATTTTTGCCGCTAACCTTAATAAAAGGTTAAAAGAGTTAAATTATTCCAAAGCTAAATTAGCTAAAGATGCAAGTTTATCCTATGCCACTGTCGTTAAGATCTTGCAGGCTGATTACAATCCTTCATTGAAAGCAATGTCGCAATTGGCTACAGCGATGCACATTCCTTTAGCTCATTTGCTTGTTGATGAGAAGCAAAATATGCTGCCAGCACCTCATGGCTATAAAAGAGTTCAAGCAATCTTACCTGATTTTCAGGCTTTTAAAGTTCAACAATGGAATGATGAAGCACTCTTAAAACTCAAAAAAATCAAATGAATTTTTGCTAGCAAAAATACGATTCTTTTAAATCACTCTATTATTGAGAGTTTTTATCTTTAGCAACTCTAATAAAACTTCAAAACATCGTCTTTATAGACAATTATTTTTGCTAGCAAAAATCGCTCTTATTCATTTCTTTATCTAAATTATTATTTGTGCATACCTAACTATTCAATTTGTATAAATACACATCTTTTTTGAAAATTTTAGTTATTTTCTGATGTTAGTATATCATTTATTCTTTGTAAAAAGAACTACACTATCTATAAATAATGGTATATAATATTTTTATAAACAATATATAATGAGTTAAAAATGGAATTATTAGATACACAAGAGAGCAGGACGCTCGAACAAATTAGACGCTGTGCAGGGCTATTGGTTATATCAACTTTGAATGATCCAAAAACAGTTGAAATCATGCTGAATCCTGATGGAAGTCTCTGGGTTGAAAAACTCGGAATGCCATGCCACAGAATTGGCGATTTGAATTCATCAATGGCACTAGCTTTAATGCAGTGTATCGCTGGTTTTTATTCCAAAGAGCTGACTACAGAAAACCCGTTGCTCGAATGTGAGTTTCCAATTGACGGAAGTCGTTTCGCAGGACAGATCCCTCCTATTGTTTCAAGACCGACATTCACTATACGAAAGAGAGCAATCTCAGTATATACGCTGGAACAGTATGTAGAATCAGGAATTATGAACAGTTCTCAGTATGACGTTATCTGTCAAGCAGTAGCTTCTCACAAAAACATTCTGGTCATTGGTGGTACAGGTTCCGGTAAGACTACATTAATAAATGCCATTATTCAGAAAATGGTAGATCTTAATCCTATTGAACGTCCGGTTATTATAGAAGATACCGGAGAAATTCAGTGTACAGCTAAAAATGCTGTAAATTTTCATACATCACTGAATGTCAATATGACCAAGTTGCTTAAAACCACATTAAGAATGCGACCTGATCGCATTCTGGTTGGTGAAGTTCGCGGAGAGGAAGCTCTCGATTTACTGATGGCCTGGAATACCGGTCATCCTGGTGGAGCTGCAACGTTACATGCTAACGATGCAAAAGCTGGGCTGGATCGCCTTGCTATGCTTATCACAATGTCTGATCACTCTCCTGACCATATAGAAAAACTAATTTCGGAAGTCGTTGATTTAGTAGTGTGCATTTCACGCACCGAACAGGGACGCACGATTAAAGAGATCATATCTGTAACAGGTTTTAATCCTGTGACGCAGGAATATGAAATTGAAACATTGTAATTATTTTATTTTTTAAGAGGGAAAATATGAAATTTATTCAATATTTGAAACAAAATTCTTTGAAAATTGTAACTTTATTGGCAATTGCTGTTGTGGCACTTATACCGGATGTTGCATTGGCAACTTCAACCATGCCATATGACTCAGCCTTAACCAATTTGAAAAATTCGCTGACAGGTCCGGTAGCTCAGGCTATTGCCGTTATCGGTATTGTTGCTTCTGGTGCAACTCTGATATTCGGTGGTGAAATCTCTGGCTTCCTGAAATCTGTAATTTACTTAATCCTGGTATGTTCTCTCCTGATTGCCGGAACTAAATTCATTGACGTTTTCGGTAGCAGTTCATCAAGTACAGGTGCGGAAGTTGCTCAGGTTTATGTTATTGACAGCACTCACCAGTATGTAATTTCCTAAAAATTTTTCTTGTCAAAAAGGTGGGACACATGAGAACTGTACCAATTCACAGATCTTTACATCGCGTAAATACTTTTATGGGAGGGGATCGTGAAGTTGTCATGTGTTCTGCTCTCATAGCTTTTATTTCTGTATTTTTCGGTCAAAGCTTTTCAAGTTTTGTTCTTGGCATTGCGTTCTGGCTTGTAGTGCTGACTTTTGCACGAATTATCAATAAGTCAGATCCGCTAATGCGTAAAGTATTCATGTCTAATCTGCGTTTTCGTCAGGGTTACTTTCCGGCTCACAGTCACATTATGCACAAGGAATCAATGATGACTTACCGCCAGAATTTTAAGACTGGATTTAAATCTTCGGGATTCGGATATAAATAGGTTTATATAAATGTACATTGTAAATATTGTTGTTGTAGCTGTTGTTTTTATCGGATTGGTAGCCATTCTGCTATACATAGATGTAATCAATCAGTTGCTTTCAACAAAAAAGTTTTTCAATCAGGTGAAGAACCGATCAGGCTTCACTGATATTCTAAATTATGCTGCTGTTATTGAGGACGGGATAATAATTAATAAAGACGGCAGCTTTTTAGCAGCATTTGAGTATAGCACTCAGGACACAGCATCATCTTCTGACCAAGAGCAAGAGCTGCTTTCTAATTTTATCAATCGAGCAATTAAAGAGCTTGGCGCAGGTTGGATAATCAATGTAGATCATGTAAGAAAAGAGACTGACGCTTATTCAAGCGCAAAAGATTCTCATTTCCCAGATGTGGTTTCGTCGTTAATAGATCAGGAACGTCGCAGCTTTTTTGAAGCTCATGGCAGTGTGTATCAGGGCAAATCTGTTATAACAGTTATCTGGAATCCGCCTTTGCTGGCACAGCAGAAAATTCAGAATATGATGTTTATCGATACTTCTGAAAAGAAACAGTCAACGCATGAAGAACTGACAAATGCGCTGATTTCCAAATTTAAGGAAGGATTATTTAAACTCGAACAGAGTTTATCTGTGGCGGTAAATTTAGAACGTCTTGGCGTTAGAACTGAAAGAGCTCCTGAGTCAAATAAACCTATTCAATATGATGCGCTGCTCGAACATTTAAACTTGTGCATCACCGGTAACGATCATCCGGTCAGAGTTCCTTCTCAATGTATGTACATAGATCAACTGATTGGATCACATGATTTCTTTTCTGCTGTTACTCCAAAGCTAGATGATACGTTTATCGGTGTTATCAATATTGAAGGTTTCCCGGCAGATTCCTATCCAGGAATTTTAAATGCGTTGACACAGTTAAGTTGCGAATATCGTTGGTCAACCAGATTTGTTTTTATGGATGAATTCCAATCCATTGCAGTAATGACCAAATATTTCAAGAAGTGGAGACAGAAAATTCGCGGTTTCTGGGATCAACTGTTTAACACGAATTCTGGCAGATATGACGCTGATGCTCTAGCAATGATGGAAGATGCAGAGGTTGCCATCAATGATGTTAAATCTCAGTTGGTTGCGGCAGGACTTTATACCAGTGTAGTGGTGTTGTACGACAAAGATCGCGACAATCTGCAGGAACAGCTTCACTATGTTCAACGAGAAATTATGCGCCAGGGTTTTGGTGCAAGAATCGAAACAATTAATGCTACTGCTGCTTACATCGACTCATTGCCTGGTCATTATTACAACTTACGCCAGCCAATAATGCATACTCTCAACTTTGCTGATTTAATACCAACCAACACTATTTGGACCGGTGCAGAAAAATGTCCTAACCCTTTTTATCCTCAGAATTCACCCGCATTGATGTATTGCGTCACTAACGGTTCAACTCCGTTCAGATTGAATCTATCCGTTAGAGATTTAGGTCATACACTGATTTTCGGACCTACCGGTTCCGGTAAATCAACCCTGCTAGCAACTCTGGCAGCTCAGTTCCGCCGGTATGAAGGGATGCATATCTATGCATTTGACAAAGGTATGTCAATGTACCCGCTTACTAAAGCAGTAGGCGGTCAGCATTTTGCGCTTGGCGGCTCAGAAGAAACGCAATTGAATTTCTGCCCGCTGCAGTATCTTGAAACAGCATCAGATCAGGCGTGGGCCGCTGGATGGATTGAAGATATCCTAACTCTAAATGGTATGAAAGTTTCACCGATGCAGCGCAATGCTATAGCTGATGCAATTAAGACTACTAGTGAATCAGTTGAGTCAAAGAGTTTAACTGAATTTTTAAATAATGTTCAGGACAATGAAATCAGAGATACACTCAAACCTTATACCATTGCCGGTTTGCTCGGAAATCTTTTAGATGCGACTTCTGACGGTCTTGATTTTTCTAATTTCTGTACTTTTGAAATTGAAGATTTGATGAATTTAAATATCAAATATTCTCTGCCGGTGCTGTTGTACCTGTTTAGAAGAATTGAAAAGAACTTGAAAGGTCAACCGTCAGTGATTTTCCTTGATGAAGCATGGCTGATGCTCGGCAATGATGTATTCAAAGAAAAAATTCGAGAATGGCTGAAAGTGCTGCGTAAAGCGAACTGCTCAGTCGTTATGGCAACACAGTCTTTATCTGATGCATCCAATTCAGGAATACTTGATGTTATTACTGAATCTACCGCTTCAAAAATTTTCCTGGCAAATGTTTACGCAAAAGATGAAATGAACGCCAAGCTCTACCGTTCAATGGGGCTTAATGATCGTCAAATTCAGATTGTTTCAACAATGGTTCCGAAACGTCAGTATTTTTATGTTTCAGAAGAAGGACGCAGACTGTTTGAGTTGGCGCTGGGTAAACTTTCGCTAGCTTTCGTTGGTGCATCTGATAAAGATTCAATAGCAAAAATTAAAGAGTTGGAAGCAACCTGGGGCGAACAGTGGGTTTATAAGTGGATGGAAGAAAATTACATAGATTACAGAAAATACGGAGAAATTAAATGACAGAAGAAAATAAGTTGCCGGAAATTTCAAACAGTTCAGCAACATCACAACAGAATAAGATTCAGAGTGATCCGTTTCTTTCAACTAAACGCCAGTGGAATGACTATTTGGCATCATCGGTTGCAGCGCAGAAAATGTGGATTTCAATATCAGCCGTGTCATTACTGCTAGCTTTGATTTGCGCTTTCGGCATGGTTTACAACTCGGTTCAGTCAAAATACATCCCGTATGTTATTGAAGTGGATAAATTAGGTCATGTAGCTCCTACATCCGGTCCGGTTGACGTATCTACATTCCGCAATGAGCGAGTAGTTCGGGCTGTTCTGGCTTCATTCATTGAAGATTCGAGAAGTGTTACCCCGGATTTAACTGTGCAGGCAACAATGGTACGCCGTTTATACAGCAAACTTAATACATCAGATCCGGCGATTATTGCGATGAATCAATATCTGAATTCTGAATCTCCAAACAACCCTTTTAAACGTTCAGAAAAAGAAATGGTAAGCATTGAAATTCGGTCGATTCTACAGCAATCAGAGACAACTTATTACGTTGAATGGGATGAACATGTTCGTGAACGTTCAGGCAAGGAAAAAGCATTAAAACACATGAAGGCTCTTATAACGATTTATATCGTTGAACCGACTGATTTTACAGAGCAGATGATCAGGGACAATCCTGCAGGTATTTATATCCAGAATTTAAGGTTAAGGAAATATATGAAACTCTCAAAAAAAATTTTAAGTTTGGTAATACTGGCAGCTTGCCAGCAGGTTGCATACGCATCAGAACAAACACTGATGGTTGCGAGTGATGTAGATTCTTCATCTGTACCTATGCCTACTCAGGAACAGAAAAAGTTTGATGCAACATCTTCCAAATATGAAGAAAAATATTTTTCCGGTCATGATTATGTTTTATCTCCGCAGGAGCAGAAAGCTCTGCAAATTGCAGAAGAATTCAGAAGAAACTCCAATCAGAACGCTAAACCGATTGCAGGTAAAGCAGGAGAAATTATTTATGTTTATGGAGCGCAGTCTATTGATGTTGTTTGTGCAGTTTTGCAAGTATGCGATATTGCGTTGCAGCCAGGAGAGAGACAATACCCGTTGGATGTTAGATCCGGCAGTTACCGGCGTAGGCGAGGAAGAAGTTCAGCATATTATTGTGAAACCGCTTGATGTGGGTCTGAAAACAAATTTGATTGTTACAACAAATCGCAGAACATATCACATTAATTTAGGTAGTCATCGTACTAAATATATGCCGCTGGTGTCTTTTGCATATCCTGATGAAATCAATAATCGTTTTTCAACTCTCAGAAGATATTCTGCTTCTTTACTTTGACTATGACATTGCCAGCAACGGTCAATCATGGACTCCGGTACGTGTCTACAACAACGGCAGGCAGACTGTTATTGAGCTTCCAAAAAATGTTTCATCAAGTGAAATTCCAACTTTTACTGTCCGGGATTCTGCAACGCAAGAAGATGTACTAGTTAACTACAGATATATCGGCAACAAATTCATTGTTGACGCTGTATTCCAGCAGGCTGTTTTGATTGTCGGTGTCGGTTCAAATCAGCAGAAAATTACTATTACAAAAAGATAAGGAGATTTGATATGACTATGTTCTCTAAATTTGTCCATAGAGTTATCCACAGAAGCTGTGGATTATTGCTGTTATCCGTTATTCTTCTTACAGGATGTGCAGTTAATTCATCAAATTCCGGTCTTTATCTTTCCAAAAATATTGATGATTCATCAAAAGTTGAACTGATTGAAAAAATCAGCAGTGATGCAACTGAATTTCTTTCATGGAAATATGCGCCAGCTAAAACTCAATTTGATTTTGAAGCTCATACAAATGATGAATTCGGCAACTCTTTAAAAGCAAAACTTAGAAAAAAAGGTTTTTCCATTTCAGAAAAATTATCTGGTGGCAAGATCCTCACATATCTGCTGGATGACAACAATACCATTGTTCGTTTGATCCTGTCAGTTGACACTATAACCTATGGGAAGGTTTACGACGTGAATGGAAAAAACGATTATAAATGGTCGGTAATGAGGAAGGGCGAGTAGTGAGTACTGAAATTGAGAAAAACCCGGCACAGGGTTCAAATCTGAAAGTTCCTAATACCAAAGTGATCCTGTTCTGTGTAGCAGCGTTTCTGCTGATTGTTGCTTACATTTTAATGAGCGCTATGTTTCAAGGTCAGAAACAGAGAAACGCGGAGGATTCATCAGTGAAGAAGGGTACGAGCTTTTCAATGAGCGATGCTGAAAGCATTATCGGAGGTCGTGATTTTGGTCTGACTCAGCCGTTACAGATCCCTTCTGTTAATGGCGTTTCTGGTGAAAAGGAACTGCCAACAGCGCCTGTGACAGATGAATCAAACCATGATCAAAAACTAGAACTGCATCAACCGATAGAGCCGAAATTCACTCTGCAGGCTCCTCCTGCTGTAGATGATGTTAATGATCAGATGGAACAGCAAGAAGCTATGCAGATCAGACAGCTCAAAATTGAAAAATTCAGAACTGCAGTTGATGCGCGAACCCGTGCAGAATTTAACGCCAGAGAGTTCAGCAGAACATCATCTGAAGAACCGCATACTTATCTACAACAGCAGAAAGAAGAACTAGCAAGATTACGCAACGGTGGTGCTGATGAACTGTTTAATCAGAGAATGGCTCAAATTCAGGGTGCAAATCCTTCTTTTAATCCTGCAGGTGAAAGTCTGTCATCCGGTTCTAATGGTAATAACAGAACTATGACTGATTTTGAGTCAAGAACTCCAGATCCGTCTCGCTGGTTTTTGCAGTCCCAGGTTATCAAACCTGCTCAGTATTCAATCCTGACAGGAACAGTAATTCCGGCAACTTTAGTTACGGGGATCAATTCAGATATTCCTGGTCAGGTAACCGCGCAGGTTAGTCAGAATGTATATGACACAGCACGCGGCAAGTATCTGCTTATTCCGCAAGGTTCAAGGCTGATAGGTGGTTACAGTGCCAATGTCATTTATGGCCAGGAACGTCTGCTGCTGGGTTGGCAGAGAATTATTTTCCCTGATGGAAGAAGTATAGATATAGGCTCTATGCCTGGTACAGATCAAGCCGGTTATTCAGGTGTAACTGATGAAGTTAATAATCATTATCTACGTCTTTATGGTTCATCGCTGATGTTGTCTGTGATTTCAGCAGGTTCGGCCTGGGCCGCAGACAGAACATCCAATGATAATGATTCCAAATCATTTTCCAATGAGTTTGCTTCGTCGGCTGGTTCTCAGATGTCACAGACTTCATCCGAGTTAATACGAAAGAATATGAATATTGCGCCAACGCTGACGGTTAGACCGGGATTCAGACTGAATGTAATGGTTACCAAAGACATTACAGTCAGAGGTGTTTACAAAGATTATCAGTATTAATATTTAAAATTAGGATAACGATATGAATAACGATAATGAAAATACAAATCAGCAATATCACGATAATGCTCCGAAGACTGAATACATAGTTAAGAAATTTGAGAAAAGGTGGTTTCTTGATGATTCCGGCGCTGAAACTTATGATGATGAGATTAAGTGGGTTCGACAGAAACTCGATTCTATAGCACAAGACAAACCGTCTGAGATTGAATTGCATCACTTTAAAGATGATAAAGAAGCCAAGAAGTACTTAAGAGGATTTAGTGAAATTAATGACATTGATGATTACACAGATAGTGGTACTATTTGGGACATTGATAGGATGGTCAATGCATATGCTCTTTTTAATGCAAAAAACGAATTGATTGCTACTGAAATAATAGCGCCTGATGATGTTCGTGAGAAATTAGGTTATCCACCTGCAGTTAATAATTATGTTAATCCACCTGAGGAGACATATAAGGTTTATCAGTATGAAATTGATGTAAACCATCTAGTACCAAATGATGGTAAGAATTATGGTTCAGAATTAAATCTGCATGGACGTATAA
>CACWLF010000057.1 GCA_902761645.1 uncultured Aeromonadales bacterium
TTTGCTGTAAAGTTTGCTACTGTAATTTTAATCCATCAAATGAAACTCCGTTCATCAAATTCGTTGATGGGCTCATAATAAAACAGTTCTGCAATCACGTAAATAACGTGGATTGCTGTTACGTTTACAATAGAGTGATAGAAATTCGTGTTATTTTTTAGCTAAATATTATGTTGGTAAAGATAGTCATGGATTTTTTGAAGAGCATAAAGATTGTGTCTGGCTATTTATTATTTAAAGAAATCGTGTGAATCTGGATTTGAGTGTGAGCTTGATGAAGTTTGTGAAGGTAAATTAGCTTGCGGATATATATTTAATAAGCCATGACTCAGAATATTGTTAATACTTATCTTTTAATCATTATTTATCGTTTTTGTCCAGTATTGAATAAACACTAGCAATTTTGTTGCGATAATATTGCAGTATATTTTTATTCAGCTCGTAAACATCAGAGTGATGATCAGAACTAATGCCACAATTCCTGCAATGGAAAAATTTCGGATTTTTGAATTGCGGCTCCTGGTAACGGTCTGTTGCGTTTTTGCCGAAATTTTCGTGCTGTTTGTTTCTCCTGATGCATTTTTCGCTGAATCTGCATTATTATGACTTCTGCCGCGGTTACGGATATTCTCTGCATTTTTTTTATATTTCTGCAGAGACGTGTAAACCGAACTGTAAATTGCATTCTGACTGAACTGTTCCGCAATTTTCTTTTTGTTTTTCCTTGTTTTGATTTTTTTGAATTCTTCGGACAGAGCTGTTTTTTCGCCCGGAGATTTTTTTTCGGCTTCGTCATAATTTTTTTCAGAACTGTTTTTACTGCTGAAAGATGTTTTCAGTAAAAAGTTCTCCTGCTGTATGTTTACTGATTTCTGCCCGTGGAAAAGATCCATGATCAGACTGTTATAACCGGAAATGACTGCGGTCTTCTGATCATCCGTAATTTTAAGTTCAGAAATAATCTGTCCAAGTTTTTTCAGTACTGCAGTGGTTTTTTCATTATCAAGATCCAGACAGCAGCTTCTTTCCTGAAATTCGGATAACAGTATCTGTACCCTGCTGAAGAGTTCATCCGGGTTTGAATTTCTTTTTGCCTCTTCGGCAAAATTCTGAAGCTGACTGTTTAAAATCTCAATCATTGATTATGTCCGTTTTTCTGAATTTTCTGTAAATAGCCGGAATAAAAAAATGAAAAAAAATTTATCCGGTTTACTGAAAAAATTTTCTGCTGCTGTTTTTATAATTCTGCATCTTTTTTTATAAATTGCAATATTGCAGTTATTATTCTGCCGTGCCGCGCATCACTGAATTTTTTTTTACCGGAAACAGAATGCTTGCAATAATTCCCGCAGACAGAATTACCAGAATAATGAGCAGATTTGCAATATTGCCGATCGGATATCCTGTTTCAAAAATTTCGCATACAGAATTGTAGCAGAGCTTAAAGGCAATAAAGAACAGCAGAACTATTACCGATTTTTCCAGGTGACAGATGTACTTTTTCAGGGATTCCAGAACAAAGTACATCGATCTTAAACCAAGAATCGCAAAGATCATGGCTGAATATACAATCAGAGGTTCCCTGCTTACCGCTATTACGGCCGGCACTGAATCGAACGAAAACATTACATCGGTAAGCTCAATTACCAGAAGGCACAGGAACAGGGGAGTCGCGAAAATTATTCCGGTGCGCCTGATGGTCAGCTGATTGTTCTCAGGTTTATGCATTTCCTTTGCAACTGCCGCTCCGGTCATAAAGAAATCATGTCCGTGAAGTTTAGGCCATATTGGAAATAGAATTCTGCCGAGACGGTATGCCCTGTGGTTCGAGTAGTCCCGGCACTCATCCGCGCTGTCTCGTGATTTCAGCATTTTTACCGCTGTGAAGAATACGCACAGACTGAATAAAATATAAATGCCCAGTTCTATCATTTTTCCGGCGGTATCAGGAGAAATACTTAAACCGAAAGTACTGGCGAGCCATCCGGTCAGTGAGGCCAGAATCTGACTGCTCCGGGAGTTTTCTCCGATATAGAGAAGTGAGGAGCCGACGGTTACAAAGATCCCTCTGAATACAATTGCACCGATAATGCCGTAGTATAAAACCCTGCGCCGGAATTCCCTCGGGATATTGAACCAGGAAAAGATTGCCATAATCACGAACAGATTATCTACGGACAGTGATTTCTCAAGTACATAACCGGAAATGAACAGCGATGCGGCATTAAGATTAAAGTGATACCATAGAAATCCCGCAAAACCCAGAGACACCGCAATCCAGAACACTGACCACAGCGAGGCCGAAAGGAAGGATATTTCATGATCCTTCCTGTGGCATAAAAAATCGATCAGCAGACAGACAATTACTGAAACCGAAAAAACAAGTAGGGTTGTATCATCGAATCCGATATGGACTGCGCCGGTATCTGCTGCCTGTGTGTTCATTTTTTTTATCCTCCGGTGTTCCTGAACCGTCATGAAAATGCCGCCGGTGAAATTCCGGCGGCATTATGCGGATCTCTGTCAGTGATTGTAACTTATTTTGGCGCAATAAAATATTTGTCTCATGAAAAAATATCATTCTTTCGACAGTACCATGTTTTTTCGTACCTGCGGACTGTCGCCTTCCGATACTGCAGTAAATCAAGATCAGTCACAGTTTTAATCAGGCAAAATCAAATTTGATGTAGATTTGATGTTAAATATTCTAGAATGTCATAAAGTTGTTTTCTGCCGGCACCTCCTCTGTATTCGTCATTTTTTCTAACGGAGCAGTGCATGTCCGACGGAGAAAAGTTGCTGTTTTGCCGGATTTTCATTTATGAATACAAATTATAAAATCACCTCCCATTCGCTCAAGGAATACAAGGTTCTTGGTTCCTACGGCTATCCTCTGAATGACAATGAATGCTGGAAAAGACTTCTTCTGTTTATCAGCCGTGTTCTGTACAAGGATGAGCCGGAAGCCGCCAGACGGGCAGAGGCCATTTTTGCTCTGCCTTTGTACGGCAGCAGGGAAATCGAATGGTATGTTCCTACCGAATTTTACGGTTACAACCCTAAAATCAGCAGTCTGTCCGATTACGATCCTGAAAGACGCAGAGAGTTAAGCAGCGAACTTGCCGGTATAATTGAAAATATCCGTGAACGCGCATACCGGCTTTTATGTGCCAACAAGCAGGCGAAAAAGACTTTTGACGATCAGCGGCTGTATCTGTCCTTTATCTATGATGAAGACAGGGAGTACAGGTACGGATGCGCACTGAGCTTTGACGATCAGAGAGACATTTATGTAATCAACGATCAGTACCCGGTTATTGCGGGATGGGGACTCAGAAATCTTTCCGTAAATACCGGAAAGTCGGTATTCTACCAGACTTACAGTTCGGATCTTGATACGGAAAAGCCTCGTGATGAAACTTCGGATCTTGATCTGCATCTTGATGCCATTGATTATGTTCCGTTTCCGACGGAAAAGAAGCCGAAAACAGAACCGAATATAGTTTATGAAAAGAACGATGACATCTCTGCTTCGGTGAAGGAGAGTGTTTCAGACAAAGCTCCGGCGTCGGAAACCGACGCGGCCGGACAGACAGCTTCGACCGCACTGCACGAAGAGGAAAGCGGAGAAACCGCACAGACCGTCAGTGCGGGCGGAAATGAAACCGGCAATGCCGAGTCTCCGCAGGCGGACAGTCGGGGAGATTCCTTCGGCGGCTACAGACCGTCAGGAAAAAATGATGATGCCTTTTATGCCGATGAAAGCTCCGACAATGAAAAAGATACCGGCAGCGCCAGACACGGTTTCAACGGTCTTTGGCTTGCCGCTGCAGTTGCGGTTCTTATTATTCTGCTGGTTCTCTTTTTATGGTCGGTCTTCGGCAGGCAGGGCGGCAGTCAGTCTTTTACCGGCAGTAATATCAATCTGCCTCGGTCAGGTGCGGAAACCGAATCTCCTGCAGTAAAAAATCCGGCGGGAACAGAACTTCGGATGCCAGCATTGCCGGACGGCGGTGTTTCACCTGCGGTTGTGGATCTGGACGGCATTCAGCTTCCCGGCAGCGGCGGCGCTCTGAATTCCGCTGATCCGGGCATATTGCCGTCAGGCGGACAGGACGGAGTAAAGCAGGCTGTGCCGGATCCCGCAGATCAAAAAAATTCCTCAGAAAACCGGCCTGACGGTGCGCTGCCGAAAGAGGACAAAACTGACATCGGGACCGATGGAAACGGCGACGGTCTGCAGAGCGGAAAAACCGGTACCGCTCCGGTGCGTGACAAACCGAAGCCGGAAAAGGATGGCGCCGGAGACGGTGTAAAGGTTGTCGACACCGATGCTCCGAAGGATAACTATATTATTGACAATACCACCGGCGAAAAGGTTAATTACGACGATGTGGTAAAGAACAGCAGAGCCGGAAGCAATCCGGATGATCCTGATATTGTGAATCTTGACGGCGGCAATAAACCTGTGCCGTGCTATTTTGCAGATTTTGAAATAGATCTGAGCACCAGGGCGGATGACAGCAGACAGATAATCTACAATTATCATGTATCGCACCAGTCAAAGCGCCGTGTAACATTTACGGTTAAAAAGAACGGAAATCTGATAGACTGCGGGGGAGCTGGCGTTATGAACAATCCTGATTACAGGGTTGATTTCGCCCTTAAATGCTCTGATGAAAATGCAGAGCGGCTTCCGTCGGTAAGCTGTGATTTTTCTGTTCCTTCCTGCCGCGGCATTCTGCCTGAATCTGGGCTCAGCATCAATATGCATCCGTCACAGATAGCAATGTGTCCGAAAAATTAAAGGGCGCGTTTTCCGGCGGTCTGATCCGCCGGATTTAAGAAATAACTACAAGTCTGAAAAACATGACAGTGAATAATGAAGAAATAACGAAAGACAGATATGGACAACAGAATAAGATTTGATATTGCGGACAATCAGTTCACTCTTGATTTTACCGAAGAGGTCAAAGCGGAGGATTTAAGTTTAAAGGTAATCAGAAACGATGATCCGTCACTGGATATTGCATGGAATGAAAAGGATGAACAGTTTCACTGGATAAATTCCGGACCTAATCTTCTGTTTTCTCTGCTTTACCCGAAACGGGCCGTTACTGGAACTGCAAAATTTTATCTTAATCCCGGTCTTGCCAATTTTCTGAAAAAGGTTCCCCAGAATGTTGTCTATGAAATTCAGATTTTTAACGGCAGAAAAATAATCGCGTTTTCCCGTACCAATGCAGTGAAGATTTCCAAGGATGTGGAAACGGCATCCTCAAAAAAAATGTCTGCAAAGGGGATCTGCGCTGTTATTGATGTTATGCTCAATGATGAAAACGATTCCGTTAAAAATGTTTTTGCCGATCCTGCGCCGTCGGCGGAAAATTTTTCCGCCGCTGAAACCGGAACAGCGGAGGAACCGGCACCGGAGAAGCAGAAATTTTCCCGCAGTGAATTTTCCGGGGAGCCAGCCGTTGCTGAAAATTTTTCAGCGGAGCCGGTTTATGAACATGATCGGCAGAAACAGCTGGAATCATTTTTTTACGGCATAGATCCTGACGATCAGGGCAGAATTATTTCAGACAGATGGATGAAAACAGCCTTTGCCGCCGGCATTGCAATCGGCATTGCCGTAATAGCCGCGGTCGCCTGCAATTACGCGTTCGGCGGTGCTTCCTCCTCGAGAGATTCGCTGCTGGATCTGTTTCTGAATCTTCTGCCGCGAGCGGGAACTGACGGTCAGACCAGCGAGGTGATTTCATTTTTCTGGGTGATTCTTACCGCGCTGATTTATCTGACTGCGCTGTGCTTCAAATGCAGGATTGTACTGAAGGAGAACAGGCGCAGAACAAAGGAAATCAACAGCCGGCTGTTCATTGAAATAAAAAACAATAAAAACAGATTCAGGGAGACGGCGGATCAGGCGCTTTCGGATTTGGTTACAAAATCCAGAATGCATTTTCTCAATCTTTTTGCCGGTTCGCTGATTGCCTATAAATGCGGAAACTCCGTTGCGTACGGATGCAGGGATTCGGCCGCCGACTATTTCAACGAGGAAACCGTCGGAAGCAGTCATCTGCATTACAGCCGCATGATTATGCCGGCCGTTCTTACCGCAGTGGGCGTACTTGGAACATTCGTCGGTCTTCTTCTCAGTCTTACGTCCCTCAGGGATTACGGGATCGGTGCCGACAGTGCCGAAATGATCCCGCAGATAAAGGAACTGATCAAGGGTGCATCAACTGCCTTTATCACATCCATCTGGGGTGTGTTCTTCAGTATTGTCTATACCTTTATTATTTCCTGGGCCAAGCATTCGTCAAGCAGAACCATAAAAAATCTTCAGGAAAACATCGACAGTGTTTTCTGTCCGTATCTCGGCTCTGATGAAAAGGAATCCGTGCAGAGTGCAATCAATAGGCTCGGTGCCCGAATCGACAGAAATTCGGCGGTTATGGCCGAGCGTATTGCAAAAGCAATCACCGCTTATGTTGCCGATGTGAACGACCATACTGTCGGCATTGTAAAGGATGTGGTGAACGAGTTCCAGAAGCGCCTGCTGGAAATTCTCGGCAAACAGTCCAGGGAACTTGAGGCCGCCGCCGGCAAACTGGTAAGAGCTCATGATGATGCCGCCGAACATGTAAAGCAGAAATACGAGCAGTGGGAGCTTCAGCATAAAACTCTGATTGACGAGGTTCAGAAGGAATTCGGAACTATTCAGCGTGACGCGGACAGCTATGCCTCGAAACTGCAGAATCTCGGCGACAGTTTCGCCCGAATGAATAAATCATTTGATAATTTTTCCGCCATGTATCAGCAGATGCTGAGTGCGGCTTCCGGCAACCAGGAAATAATGAGCGGATTTGTAAAGGAAATCAATCAGCGGATTGATCGTCTTAACGAACTGTTCAGTGAATCGGCTCGCTTCCAGGAACAGCTTGCCGGCAATACGGCTCTGTTCAGGGAATTTATCAATAATCAGAATACCTATCAGAAGGATATGGATCAGATTATCACCAGACTTGGCGAATCAAATATTCAGATTGCAAAGTTCAGAGACGGACTGACACTGGATCTGCAGCAGGAATACCGCAGAATTCAGGAACAGATCAGAAATTCAAGCGAGCACAATACCGAGCTGATGCGTCACAATATCGATGAACTCAACAGGTGCTGGATTGAGGTTGTCAGGGACAATATGGAACGTCTTAAGGACGCCTTCGGCAATCTGGCAAGGATCAGCGGAGGAGAGCATGTCCGCGAAGCAGGAACTTTCGGGAAAAAACAGAATTGACGGTTGAAAATTAATTTGCGGATGAACAGAAAAAAAATTTTATGTCGGCAGCGCTATTTGATTACGAACAGTTGAAAAAACAGATTGACGAGGTTATGGAACCTGTAATCTCGATGGTCGGCAATACCGTGCTCGATCTTGATCTTGAACTGAAAAAATTTTTCAGGGCAGTCGATTCGTTTACCGCAGATCCCGCTATGCATGCTGATTTCGGTGATCGGGCGCTTGAATATTTATGCGGATTTCTTGAATATCAGCTGTTCATATGCCGGAGAAATTACGAAAACCCGGGAGAAAACGACAGCGAAAAAAATTTACCTGTTGCTTTCGAAGGCGCGGATGAAACAGAGCTGATAAAGGGAGATCGGAATTACCGTCCGTGGATGTACGACGTCAAATCCGCTTCAGAAGATCGCCGCCGAAGGATTTACGATCGCGCAAGAAAATTATTCATGATTTTTTATGATCGCCTTGATGCAGAGCACTTCAGTTCCGCTGTCAACTGCAATGCTCTTGATCTCGGTACTGTCATCTCTCCCTTATCACGTGAAACCGGGCATCTGATGGAACTTGTTCCCTGTGATTTTTCCTTCAATCCGCGGGAATGCCGGTCTGGAGGCGACCCGGGTGAAAACGGCACCGATTCCTGCCATGGCGAAAATTCTGCAGAAATTTCAAATCGAAAAAAAAATACGGATATCCGCCGCAGGGAAAAAATTTTTATTCCGCGTATTTTCAAAGTTCTGCTTGACTGTTTTGAAATGAAAATCATGGCGCTGGAATACTGTTACGAACCTCGGAATGAAACTGAAATTTTTTTAAGAGACTTTAAAAAAATATTTCTAAATACATCTGCAGAAAAAAACATCACTGAAAACACACCGAAAACAGGCTCAGAGCAGCGGTTGTGCAGCGCTGTCATGAAAATGCTTGATGATGAATTCCGGGATCCGGAAAAATTCATTGAAAAATTAATTTCCGGATTGCCGGGATGCAGAAAAATTATCCGCGGGCTGATGATTGACGGTTACAGGGAAACTCCTTTCTGGAAAAATTTTTATGTCTGTCTGCTGCTGAAAACAGCAGGCTACCAGGGAAAATGTCCAGCTGTACTTAATTGTCTTGTCCGTCTGTACCGCTATTTAAATAAATTTTTTTCTTTCGATGATTCTTTTTGTCCCGGATACAGAACTGAAAAAACTTCAGATGAACGGGAACAGGAATTTGCTCTTGTTTTTCATGAAATTTCCGGTAATGATGCCGGCGGAACTGAAAAATCAGACTCAAAAAATATTTTTGTGAAAACCTGTAGAATTCCGGTTCGTGAGCTTGCTGACGAAAATGCCCGCTGCTGCAGTCTGATCCTTCATGATTATTTTGAGGCTTTCGGCAGTATCGGGGAGTATCTGAACAGATTCGGCAGCTGCAGTGCTCTTATAAACGTACTGACCTGCTGCGGCACCGGTGTTCAGAATAAAAATTCGGAACCTGCATCCTCGTTTTTAAGAGACACCGCAGATTATCTTGCCGGGAATTTCTCTTTATTGAATGCGGTAAAAAATTATTTTAACCGCAGGTGCATCGAACTGTTTTTTAAAATCAGCCGCTACAGAAAGACAGATCCAGCTCTTTCCCGAGCCGGCGGCACACTGACCGAAAAGGATATTCTGAAATATCTGCTTTCGGAATCCGCCTGCAGTGAACCGTGCAGACTTTTTATTTCCTATCGCAGCCGGCAGGAAATCCTGCTCCGTGATCCTTCTCTGGATTGCTGTTTAAAGGAGCAGAATTTCATATCTCTCGGATCATCATCTCTTCACGATCTGCTGTTTATAAAATTCAATGAACTTATTCTGATTGTCTGGTTCGACGGAAATGAAGCGGCAGCGGCGCCTCTTGACCGCGGCATGTTCATTAATCTGATGCTTTATCTTAGGAATTTGCAGGATTTTGCCGATGAATATTACGGTGTATTCAGCAGCATTGATTATCGGGATATTTTTTCTCTCGCTGAAATTGACAGCAGAAAACTGATCGAATATCTGGTATCACGTGATGCCGTAATAAAATTAAGTGCCGCGCGTATTTTCGGAAAATATTCCGGATATGGCGACGGGCTTGTTCCTGCTGTTGAAAAATCCGGCGGCAGATGTCTGCCTTCACGACTGCTGAAAGATTTTTCGGCGTGGGTCCGCGCTGAATTTTCCTGCATTTATTATGCGTATGTATCAGACGATTTTTATAATTTTTCACCAGTGAAAATATCTTCGGCATCCACTCTGGCAGCCTTTAAACGGATAACAGCCGCTTATAAAACTAAACGAAACGGAAGGGATAACCGGGTGCGCTATTATGCTGTCGTTCCGGCGGACGGTGTGCTTTCACGGCTGTTCACTTTTTCGAAAATCAGACTCAGAAAAAATTTCAGCTGTGATCTTGATTATTCCGGACTGAACATCGAACTGAAAAACGGCATGCTGACCGCGGAGTTTGTCAGTGATGACGTGGTCACGGTTTTTTCGCTGTTTGTTTTTCTGTCTCTGCCGGATTTTTTCAATCTTTGTCACTGTGTCGAAATTGTCTGCGTACCCTTTGAACCTGACGGATTTTCCTGGTCCGGCAGAGGTGATTTGCAGAATACCGAAGCTGAGCTGACTCAAGGAGATGAGCATGAAAATCAGCAGTGAGTCTTTGAATCCGGCAGGAATTGTTCCGCCGCTGGCGCTGGTATACGGAACTGACGGCAGTCTTGAACGTGCGGCGGAAAGTGATATAAGGAAGTTAATTACCGCATATTCCGACGGGATCAATCTTTATCCGGCGGAAAGATGCACATGTCTGTTCAGGGCTGAACTGCTGCTTGCAGCGCTGCAGGAACGAATTGAAAACACTGGAGGTGAAAGCGATCTGAGGCGGATGCTGTTTTCTGATTTTCGTGACAGTGACCGCATCAGCGAGGGAAGCCGCATGCTTCTTTTCCGGGATTTTTATATTGCCGTCTGCAGATTCATTGCCCTGGAGCACAATGCGGCGGAGGAATATATCGGACGGGTGTATGCCGGAAAAATTCTGGTGCACGAAGGTGAAGAGCCTGTAACACTTGACGGGTATACCGCATCTCTTTTACGAAGGGCTGCTGATCTTATAATGCGTGCGGATATCGATCACGGTCTGGCTGCCGGTTTTTTTGAAAGTCTTAACAGGAAAAATTTTCTGCCTCAGGCGGTTAAGGATTCCGTTTTTGAAATTCTTGAGAAATATGACTGTTGTGACGGTGCAGACTCCGGCGGAACTGCGGATTACGGTGATTCCGTATATAATGATTTCTTCGACATTTTTTTTGAACGGTACCGTGAGATATATTCCCGATGCGTAACCGATGCCGATCGCGAAAAATATCCTCTTTATGATTTGTATGTAAACTGCAAAACGTATTTTGCGGTGGCTTCCGGAATTTTGAATTCGGCTGGATATGAAAACCTTGAATTCAGGGAGGAGCTGTTCAGTGAAATAAAATCCGCCTTCGAGGATCAGATCCGTGACTGTCCGTGGATAGATAAAATGTGCGGATATTTTTATAATTACTGCCGTTACGGAAAGACGGATCCTGATGTTCAGATTGTCAGGGCGGTGCGGTACTTCAGGGAATGCATCAGTGCAATATTTGCGAAGTACTATAAAAGTGCCGGCGGTGAAAACATTGTGGATACAAGTAATTTCAATCAGAATTTCAAACTGTTCAACCTGAGCAGAGTTACGGAAACTAAATTTCTGATTAATTATGAAAACCGGGTTTATGATTTTTATATTTTCTGTGAACATTCGAATTCCAGAAGTAAAATTTATTTTTCCTTCAGCGATTCATCCTACTGTGTGATTTTTAACGCCACGTCGATAGAGATCAGTCTTGCCGGTGAATCGGCCGCGGTGCTGGATAATGTGAAACCGTCGCTGACCTGCGATCTGAGGGAATTCGGTCTTCCGCATGATGTTGTCATTGACAGTATCATGAAAACAGTTGCTTTTGAATATAAAAATTTTAAAATTCCGGATTGGAAATTTTCCGGCCTGACGGAAGAGTGATGAGCCGGTAAAATGAGTCCCTGTTGCAAGAACGGAAAATTCCGGTAGCTTGTGTTTAAAAAATAGTTGAGTTGAAAATGAAAAAATCAAGAAAGCCGTTACAGGAAAATTATTCAACGGAAGGATGGATGTCCTTTTCCGATATTATGACCGGTCTGCTGTTTATTTTTCTTCTGATCATTATGACCATGATGTATCTCAACCGTGAGGAAAACACCAGGTACAGGGATCTCCAGGAAAGAGAAGCCGCTCTGAATGAAAAAATAAAACTTATGGCCGAACGGGAGCATAAACTTGAAGAACACATTAAAACCGTGAATTCGCAGATTAAGGAGCCGGAAGAGAAGACTCATGAAATCATGGCTCTGATTACCTCTGATCTTAAAAGAAAGGGTATTAATGTTTCCCTGGATAAAAAAAACAATGTAATACATGTTCTGGACTCAGAACTGAAATTCGAGAGCGGCGAATACAGCATTCCAGGACAGTATGATCAGACGGTAAGAATTCTTACCGACGAAATCAGTTCCGTATTAATGAAGAATGCAGATTCCGGGAACCGCATCCATTTTATTGATACAATTTTTATTGAAGGTCATACCGACAAGGTTTTCTACAACAACAGCAGACTTTTCGGCAACTGGGGACTGTCGACTCTTAGAGCCATTTCAGTCTGGAACACCATGAATGAATACAGTGAAAAAAGTCTGGAAAAGTACAGAAACACCGACGGCAGACCGCTGTTTTCGGTAAGCGGTTATGCGGATATGAGACCCAATCCGTGTTCCAATGAAGGTGACAGTAAATTCAGAACACCGGAGGCATGCGGGGATGCTGTTTATCCTTTGTCTGAAAATGATTCCAATGCAAAGAACCGAAGAATTGATATCAGATTTTTTCCGCATATGGAGAAAATCGAAGAATATAAGGGAAATTGATTTTTTATCTGACTTTCAGAATTGAAAATTTTTCTCGGATATAAAACAGGTTTGAAACAAAATGTAATTCATTGGACTGCAGAAATATAATTTCAGATGATTGGCTTGAATTTAGAGATATAAATGCCTGCTCTGTTACACAACAATGATGATAGCACCGGAATTGCAAAGGACTCCATTTAAATATCATATTCGTCCCAAACTTTTCTAATCTAGATAAGTACTAATCAATAATTTTTTCAAAAAATCGTATAAATCACTGATCTATTTGATTTTTTAACTTGAATTAAGGAT
>CACWLF010000058.1 GCA_902761645.1 uncultured Aeromonadales bacterium
CATTCTCTCATAACGTAGTTCATTCACTTTTCAGTGAAATCACTTAGACTAAGCAAAAGCCATAATTACCTTAAAGGTCATTATGGATCGTTTACTTTATAATCCTGTTCTAATCCATTGGCAAGATCCACCAGATTTCGGAACATATTTCTGATTAATTCAGGAATACCCTTCGGTCCCAGACGATCAGCCTTTTCAATGATGTTTATTGCCAGTCCCGGTTTGGAGCGCCGGTGAATGGCACGCTCTATGATTTTATTTTTCGGCACGTTCTGGGCAAAGCCGTAGCCTGACTCAACACGGTAGACAGATTCAAAGCCGTTGCTGTAGAGATAATGTTCAATATCCACATCGTCAAGAAGCGTAAGATGCTTTTTGACAATCTGATCCTTCTCCAGGAAACCTTTGGCAATTTTGATATACCGCGTACCTGCATCGTCACCGTCGGCCATCAGATGCCAGTTGATTCCCATCTGTTTGGCAACCTTGATCAGCGGAGAAGCTCCGCACTGTGCATATTCAATAATTCTGATACCCTCGGCCTGAAGATTTATTCCCATAATGGCGGCAAGCTGCAGCATCAGCCAGATTTCTGTTTCACCCTCCACCAGCAGCCAGCAGCGGGCAAAGATGGACATCGGACGTGTTATTCTCACATGGAAAGTCAGACGTCTTAAATCATCGGCGGAAAAATTATTTTCATTCAGCTGATAGGCATTAACCCTGTCGTCCTCCTGCTTCACCATTCTTCTGATCTGAGACAGGGGAAGACAGGAAAGAATATCTCCTGAATAGGTGGCTATAACTTTCTGTGAATTGATTTTTTCCAGAATGGACATGAATGTCATCATGTAGGACGGATGCAGACGAGACTCGAGATCCTCCAGCAGAATGACAGGAAAACATACCTTTGGCAGATTGCGCTCGCCCCTGGCATCCATCAGAGCCTTCTGAAGAATGATCATAATGAATTTATTGGTATAGGAATTATTGCCGGATTCCAGAATATTCTGCAGAGATCCCAGACTGGAAAGAGAAATCGGTCTTGAGGCAATATCGCGCGCGGTCCGGTATTTATATAGTTTCGCGTCCTTGTACTCGGTCATATATGACGCAACAATATAGTTCAGGGCATCAAGACCGCTGGAAATCATATCCTTGGAAAAATTATTCGAACGGCCATTTTCGTTCATAAGATATTTGGCAAGCTCGGCGATTTTCTTTTCCCAGGAATTACGATAGAATTTTTTTTCACTGTCGGTAGGAGCTGCACGATCGTCGTTTCGCATACGGGCATCCTTCAGATGCAGAACCGGATTAAGATTGATGAGAGTTCTCAGATCCTTTTTATTGCTGGAAATAAAATTTCCGAATTCGTCAGCGAAATAATGACTGGTTCCGATCTGTTCGCCCACCATTTTTGAATCAATATGATAGTAGATCCTGAAAAAATCATCCGGTCCCTTTCTCCAGTAGCGGTTGAACTGCTGAAGGATTCTTGATCGTTTGACATGACCGAATTTCCGTTCCTTGAATTCAAGACAGACATGAATTTCACGATCGTCGGGATGTTCCTCGTCAAAACGGAAATCCTCCGGCTCAAATCTGCACGGAACCTTGCTGCTTCCAAGAACCTTGTCGAGAAGACGGTACAGGGATGATTTGCCCCATCCGTTTTCACCGATCAGTGCAGTCGTGGTATCAAGTTTAATTGTCATATCCTTGATACCGTGATAACCTCTGATACTAACCTGATATAAGAACATAGATGATTTTTACTACTTTATTCCGCTTCGCTTTTATTAATCTTCTGTGCGCCTCCTAAAGCATTGTACAGATCGGCCTCATAATTGAGCTGATTCTGGATCTCCTTGTACAGACTGAGAATGTATGTGCGCAATGCCAGTTTATTCGTCAGAAAATCATTGTATGACATTGCTCCGTTGTTGTACTTGAGATCGTAATACTGATCGTTCTGTCTTGCCATTTCAACCCTTTCCTTTGAGTTTACGATTTTTTCATGAGAACGATCCAGTTCTGCCGTCAGAAACGAAATCTCCAGTAAAGCACTTCGTACTTTTGACTCATATTCTAATACGGCTTTCTCATAATCAACTTTAGCAATGTCACGATTTAAAGATAAAGTTGAATAATTTAAAAACGGAAGTGTCAGTGAACCGAGAATCGAGGTAACCGGATTCCTGAAAAATTCAAATAATTCAGCTGAACTTGCCGACTCGCTGCCTGTAATGGTTAATTTAGGGAAGAAACTGAGCCTGCTCTTGTCATAGCTCGCAAGCAGAGACTTCAGTTTAAACTCGGCCGACTGCAGATCGGGACGGTTCTCCAGAACATCGGCCGGTATTCCAGGATTGATCTTAGGCAGATACTTGTCGGCCAGAGTAATACCGGAAATATCAATATTATCGGGAATTGAATCCGCAGACAGCAGAATCAGAAGTTTGTTGACTGTCTCCTGAATACTGTCGGTATTGGCGATAACATTATTCTTTGCGGTCAGATACTGTTCCCTGGTACGGTTGTATTCATAACGGGAAATCGCACCTTCCTCATAGCGGAGCCTTATTCTTTTAAGAATGCTTTCGTAATCCTTTACATCCTGCTGTTCAAATCTCAGTGAATCATTGAAATATGCAAGCTGCCAGTACAGTTTGGCTATATTCGAGGCTATGGTCAGTTTTGTTGCTTTCAGATCCCATTCGGAAGCTTCATACGCAAAGCGATCGATATCCCGTTCAGCCCTGAGACGTCCGAACAAATCGATTTCATAGGAAATACCTATGCTCGCAGAACTGCTTTCACGTGAATTTCCGCTTTTGTTATCCCAGTTCTTGCCTGTGGAAAGAGAAGCGTTAGGTGTCGGCAGCAGATTTGTATCGGTCAGTTCCGCCTTCAGTGCATATCTCTTCAGAGTTGCCAGCGCGATCTTCAGATCATTTGCGTTTGCCAGACCGTATTCAATCAGAGATGTCAGTACCGGATCTTTAAAATCAACCCACCATGAGCTGTCGGCATCCCTTATAACAGACTGATATCTGCTGTTCTGTTCCCACTGCTCGGCAATTTTCACGCCGTCGGTTCTTTCATAATCGGAACGCAGCATTGAGCAGGAACATAAGGAACCTGCAATCATCAGTGAAACCAGAGACATTTTAAAAAACTGTTTATTCATTTGCTACTCTCTTGCTAACGCATCAATCGGATCAAGTTTGGCGGCATTCTTGGCCGGTATATAGCCGAAAACAACACCGATCAGTGTGGAACATGTTACCGCGGCAACGATTGATAACGGAGAAAAAACCATGGACATGGACTGTACAAACAAGGAAAAGATTATACTTACACCGTAGGAACACATGATTCCGAGGAAACCTCCTATGAGACAAACCAGAATCGCCTCTATGAGGAACTGCTGCAGAATATCCGATTTACGGGCGCCTACCGCCATACGGATACCGATTTCCTTGGTTCTTTCCGTTACGGATACGAGCATGATATTCATAACACCGATACCGCCGACAATCAGAGAGATAACAGCAATGCATGACACCAGCAGAGTCATGGTGCCTGTTGTTTTCTGAATGGTTTTCAGAATGGTATCGCTGCTGTTGGTAAACACATCCTTTGCACCGTGACGAATGGTAAGGAAGTTGGTAATAAGCTGTTCAGCCACGGCGTTGGACCATCCGTCCTTCACCTTTACGGTTATGGAACTCAGATAGCGGGATCCGGTGATACGGGCTATTGCCGATGTATACGGAATATAAACCTCGAGATTATCCTGACCGCCGAAAGGACTCTCCTGCTTTTCCAGAACGCCTATAACCACACAGGGCAGACTGCCAAGCAGAATAACCTTGCCGATCGGATCCTCATAAGGAAAGAACTTTTCCCTGGTATTCTGATCAAGCACCACCACCTGCGCAATGTTTTTCACGTGCTCCTCATCAAAGAATCTGCCGTTCGCAAGTTTCAGTCCCTTTACCTTGATGAACTGTTCACTCACTCCGCTGATACGGCCTGATGCCTCAAAGGAATCATAATGGAAAGTAGCACCTGTCTGAACGGTAGGCGATACACCGTCGACATAATCCTGATATTTCAAGGCGTCAAGATCATTGACCTTAAGAGTCTGAATCTTGTTGGCACGCATATCACCCCAGTCCTTGCCGGGATAAATGCTTATGGTGTTGGTACCTATGGCACTGATATCATTGGTCACCTTCTGACTTGCGCCGTTACCGAGGGCAACCACGCTGACAACAGCCATGATACCGATAATGATGCCGAGCATTGTCAGCAGAGTTCTCATTCGGTGAGTGACCATAGCAATCCAGGCCATTTTGAAGGCTTCCTTGAAACGAAGGAATGTCGCTCCGAAACTGCGGATCAGATTCTGTTCAAAGATGTTACCGTGCAGTTCCTGCCCGTCAGTCTGCGTGGAGTCTGTTTCCTGCTCTTCGGAAGTTTTGGTAACATCGGAAATAACGTTGCCGTCTCTGATTTCGATAACACGGTTCGCATGCGCCGCTATGCTCGGATCATGGGTTACCAGGATTACGGTATGTCCGTTGGCATGCAGTTCCTTGAGAATTCCCAGCACTTCCTTTCCGCTCTTGGTATCAAGGGCACCGGTAGGTTCATCGGCCAGAATAACCTGTCCGCCGTTCATCAGGGCACGGGCGATTGAAACACGCTGCTGCTGACCGCCTGACAGCTGACTCGGCAGATGTTCGGTTTTATCCCCGAGTCCCAGACGCTCCAGAAGTTTTCTTGAGTTTTCACGGCGTTCCTGATTGCCGGTTCCGGCATAAATCGCAGGTATTTCAACATTGCTGCTTGCATTAAGATGTGTAAGCAGATGATAGCGCTGAAAAATAAATCCGAAATAGTTTCTGCGCAGAGCCGCAAGCTGATCCGAATACAGGGTCTGAGTGGACACGCCGTCTATTTCGTAACTTCCTTCCGAAGGTTTGTCAAGGCATCCGAGAATATTCATCAGAGTTGATTTTCCGGAACCTGAGGCACCGATAATGGCAACAAGTTCACCCTTGTAAATATCAAGGTCTATACCATGCAGAACCTCGATTTTCTGTTCGCCTGAGGTGTAAATGCGCTTTACACCGCGTAACGATAATAACAGCTGCTTCATAGACGTGGAGGTCCTCTTCTCTTGGATGCATGATTTGCCATAGCCGCATTTTCAGCTGATTCGACATCATCGCCGACCGCCAGCACGTCTCTTTCGGTAAGACCGGAAACAACCTCCACATTGGTCTGATCCTTCAGACCGAGTTCAATATCCACTCTCTGCGGACCGTCCTTGCGAAGCACCATGACATATGATTTGCCTGTCTTGCGATCTGTTTTGAGAGCAGTAATAGGAATTATCAGAACATCCTTTTTCTGAGCAAGAATAATCGAACATTCAGCTGTCATTGAAACTCTCAGAGTGCGATCCTCGTTCGGAATTTCAAACTCGGCATTGTAATAAATAGCCGAGGATGATGAAGACGATGAAGTTCCCGATGTACTTGCAGACTGAGGTGCGGGATCTATTTTCTTTAATTTGCTTCTGAATATTCTTTTCGGATCTCCCAGAATGGTAAATTCAACATCCATGCCCGGTTTGATTTTTACCACATCGGCCTCGCTGATTTCAGCCTTTACAACCATGGTATCCATGGTGGCAAGTTTAAGAATGGTGGTAGCCGTCTGGTTTGATACTACAGTCTGACCCTCATCGGTAACCTTGGCAATAACTGTTCCGTCTATCGGAGCTTCGATTTTGGTATAGCCTACATTGATTTTTGCAGTATCAACCTTGATTTCAGCCTGTTTAATCTGCTGCTCAACAGTGTTTACCTCTGCCTTTGCCAGAGCCATTGCCGCTTCAGCCGCCTCAAAATCAGACTTTGCACTGGCATCACCCTTCAGCAGGCTCTGCTGACGGTTGAACTCAAGAGTGGCCTTTTTCAAGGATGCCTTTTTGGCAATGAGCTGCGCCTGATAGGTATTCAGCTGGGACTGCGCCTCCAGCAGTGCATTCTGCTGGGTACGCGAGTCAATCTGAGCAAGCAACTGTCCCTGCTTGACCTCATCGCCGGCATCAACATACAGTTTCTGCAGCTGACCGGAAACCTGGGCGCCGACACTAACCTGTTTCAAACCTTCAAGAGTACCGGTGGCAAGAACCTTCGACACTATGTCGCCCTTTTTAACGTGAGCGGTCATAAAACGCAAATCACCGGGCGCCTTCGGCCTGAATTTATAAAAGCCGCCGGCGGCAACAAGTGCAACAACAATCAAACTTATAATAATTTTCTTCATAAATAAATCCCAGATACAAACCTTCGGATTAAAGCCGTTCAGCATGCTTCAGACGGCCATCCAAACTTTTAGAGTAATCAACGCTGCTAAAGTTCATTAATTTTTAATGACTGATCTTATCAGAAATGCACCGTTCATTAAAATCCTGCGATGCAAATATATGAAATCGCACCGATTTTTTTTGACATGGAACATCAGGATTTTCCGTCTCCGCCGTTTTGTTACGCTTTCAATGACAGGAGCTCGAAAATCGGATTTTGGATTTGATTCGTTTTCCCGTGTGAGAGGTTGTTTTATCTTTCATGAATAGAATACACATTTAAAAATCTTTTATGTTATATTGCTTTATATAATTTTAAAAAGCAGGAACTAAAAAAATATCAATGCTATTGTACAGCAGAGCCTTGTGTTATACTCTTGGAATATATTAATCATTAATTTCATTCCTGCACCAATCATGAAAAAAATTATACTGGAACAAGACAGAGAAAAATCTTTATTGCGCAGACACCCGTGGATTTTTTCCAAGGGAATAGCAAAAGTCGAAGGAAAACCGCAAAGCGGCGAAACAGTGGAAATTTACAGTGCCGGCGGAACATGGCTGGCCAGAGGCTCATACTCTCCTGTTTCACAGATCAGAGCAAGAGTCTGGACCTTCGATCGGGATCAGCAGATTAACGAGCAGTTTTTCACAGATCGGCTCAGCAATGCCCTGCAGAAACGCCGGCAGCTCATAGAATCCAAGGAATTATCGGCATACAGACTGGTGGCCGCCGAATCAGACGGAATTCCAGGCACCATTATCGATGTCTACAACAACTACATCGTCTGCGAACTGCTGTCGGCAGGTATCGAATACCACCGGAATGAACTTTTCGCCGCTTTGGAAAAAATATTTCCCGACTGCAGCATCTATGAACGTTCCGATGTGGCAGTCCGTAAGAAGGAAGGTCTGGAGGAGCGAAAGGGAGTAATCAGGGGACAGGAGCCTCCTGAACTCATTGAAATTCATGAAAACAACGGCATGAAAATTCTTGTAGATCTTAAAAACGGTCACAAAACCGGATACTATCTGGATCAGAGGGACAACAGAGCTTCTCTGCAGAAATACTGCAATCAGGCCAGAGTGCTCAACTGTTTCTGCTACACCGGCGGTTTTTCACTTTATGCACTGAAGGGAAGAGCAAAACAGGTATACAATGTTGACGTTTCAAAGCCGGCTCTCGATATTGCAAAACAGAACATCATGAACAATCATCTCGATGTCGGCAGAGTGAAATTCCAGGAGGAAGACGTTTTCAAATATCTGAGAAAACTGGTTGAACAGAATGAAAAATTCGATGTAATAGTTCTGGATCCTCCTAAGTTCATAGAAAATAAAAATCAGCTGGTAAGAGGTTCCCGCGGTTACAAGGATATCAACATGCTGGCATTTAAACTGCTGAATCACGGCGGAATACTGCAGACCTATTCATGCTCGGGACTGATGACTCCTGAACTTTTCCAGAAGATCGTTGCCGACGCCGCGCTGGATGCAGGTGTAAACGGTCAGATTATCGAAAAGCTGTCACAGGCTTCTGATCATCCTGTTGCATTGCCTTACCCGGAAGGATTGTACCTCAAGGGACTTACTGTCATGGTGGACTGATATGCTGAATTTTGTTTCAATACCCGTTACTTTTTTTAGTGAAAACTGCACCGTTATCTATGCCTCCGATACCCGCACGGCTGCAATCTGCGATCCCGGCGGAGATTCAATGCGTATCAGGGATAAAATTACGGAATTAAACGTTACTCCTGAAAGGATCATTCTGACTCACGGTCATCTTGATCATATAGGTGCCGTTGCCGAATTAAAGGATTTCTACAGCATTCCGGTTTACGGACCGCATGAAGACGATTTGTTTTTAATCAATGCCATTGAAAAGCAGTCGCACATGCTGAGGCTTCCGGCAGCACCGTCGTTTACTCCGGATAAATTCGCATCGGATCGTGATATTTTAAATATTGCCGGCGAGGAATTTCTGGTTCTGCACTGTCCGGGACATACTCCTGGACATGTGGTTTACTATGCAACAAAATCAAAATTCTGCCTTACGGGAGACGTGATTTTTCAGCAGTCCATAGGAAGAACTGATTTTCCACGCGGCAACTATGACGATCTGATAAATTCAATAAAGAAAAACATTCTCAGTCTTCCGGATGATACAATTCTGATTCCAGGTCACGGTCCGTACACCATGATTTCAGAGGAAAAACTTCATAATCCGTACATATCAGAGTGATCCTGAAAAAAACAAAAAAACGCGCTTTTTCCAGCATGAAAATAAAGCGCGGTTTCCTTCAAAAACATCGGGATGTCAGTCAGCTACATGGAAGTAAAATCACTTTCCGTATCCACTGTTTTCTTTACCTTCTCCTGTTCCACTCTTTTCAGATCCATTACATGATCCTCCTCGGCAGGAGTCGGATTGGCCACATATCTGAAGTCGAACTGTTCATTGACATAGTCAACCTTCACGGAACCACCGTGCAGCAGCTGACCGAAAAGAAGTTCGCGTGACAGAACCTTGTGAATATTATCTCGCAGAGTACGGCGCATAGGTCTTGCACCCATGGTCCTGTCATAACCTCTCCTGATAAGTTCATCTCTTGCGGCAGGTGCAATTTCAATTGTCACATTCTTGTCCTTAAGCTGCCTGCTTAACTCGTTCCACAGTTTATCAAACACCATGCCGACAATCTCGGTGGACAGATTGTTGAACCATACTATTCCGTCCAGACGGTTTCTGAATTCAGGAGAAAATGTCTGTTTCAATGAATCCGAAGCGGCAGGATTATCGGAAGCGTCAGCCGCATTCCTGGTAAAGCCTATGCTTCCCTTTTCCATTTCACTTGCACCGCAGTTGGTGGTAAGAACAACAATGGTATTCCGGAAATTAACCTTTACACCGCTGCTGTCAGTCACAATGCCGTTGTCCATAAGCTGCAGCAGCACATTGAAAATCGAAGGATGAGCCTTTTCAATTTCATCAAACAGAACAACCGAATTCGGATCATTCTTGACCTGGTTGGTAAGAACACCGCCCTGATCGTAGCCGACATATCCTGGAGGTGAACCTAAAAGTTTTGATACGGTAAACTCACTTGAATATTCGGACATATCAAGACGAATAAGATGCATTGACAGAAGATTAGCCAGCTGCACCACAATTTCCGTTTTACCGACACCTGTAGGTCCGGCAAAAAGAAATGCTCCGATCGGACGGGTTGCATTATCAAGACCGGACTTGTTCATAATTACCGCATCGCAGATCTGATCAATTGCAGCATCCTGTCCGAACACCTGTTTCTTCAGATTTGCATTCAGATCTCTGAAAATATCGTTATCGTTGTTTTTCAGAATAATCGGCATATGAAGCAGACGTGAGAAGGTTTCCGTTACATGCTGTTCATTCAGCAGTACCGGATCCGTAATACCTTCCTTCTGTGCTTTGATTTTTTCATTGGAACCGAGCACATCCACCACATCAAAAGCCTTATCAGGCAGATAGCGGTTGTGCATGTACTTGACTGAAAGCTTGATGATTTTTTCAAGAACGTTTTCAGGATATATTACATTGTGGAATTTTTCATAAGGCTCCTTGGCGGCCTTTAAAATCTCAAGAGTATCGGATTCCGAAGGTTCATCAATATCAATCTTGGTGAACCGGCGGGTAAACGCCGAATCCTTGGAAAACATCAGGTTGTAGGATTCAAATGTTGTTGTTGCAATACAGTGCAGGTTGCCGCGCACCAGATCTCCCTTGATGATATTCGCACCTGACGATGCATCCGAGGAATTGCTGTTCGAAGTCTGTGCAAGATTATGAATTTCGTCAATAAACAGAATGGCATTCTCTCTGTCATTAATGAATTTCACAACTTCCTTCAGTTTCTTTTCATAGTCGCCTCTGAACTGCGTACCAGCTATCGCCGAAGCAATATCAAGGGAATAAACCTGGAAATCCTTCAAAAACTCCGGAACAAGTCCCTTGGCGATGTTATATGCAATACCTTCGCCGATGGCGGTTTTACCGACTCCCGCATTGCCCACTATAATCACATTGTTCTTCTTGCGGCGACCGAGTGCCTCATAGATTCTTTTATATTCATCATCACGACCGATAACCGGTTCAATCTTTCCGGTACTGGCAAGATTGGACAGTGATGTCAGACAGTCCTTGATAGAATCCGGAATATTGGTTTTAAGACTGCTTGAATTTTTTCTGCCGTCCCTTGTTCCCTCTTCCTCATCATAATCCTCGTCTTCGTCATCATCGTCATTGCTGCGATCATAAATCTTCTTGATGATCTCCTGATCTTCATCGTTTTCATCATGATGAAGCTTGCTGCAGTAATGTCTCACCTCCTCCCTGGAAATATCAAGACTCTGTGACATCAGCAGGGAAATAAAACTGTCCTTTTCGGGGAACATCGCATCAATTACATCCAGTCCGTAAACGGATGTTCTGTTGGAGTACTGGGCAACAAACACAGCTCTTTCGAGCACTCTTTTATACGACATTGACGGCTGAGGATTGATTTCATCAATTTTCACCACCGGATATTCTTCACGGATATGGTTGGCAATTGCAGACTTCAGTCCGTTTATATCGCAGTTTTTACTAACAAAAAACTCAATAACCTCCTTGTCCACTATAAGAAGTGCCAAAGAGAGATGTTCTATCGAAATTATATTATTGAAAAAAGTGGTCTCTGCCAGTTCCTTGGCAAGTTCAACCGCTGCGCTTACCTGTTCTGTAATCATCCTACTGCTCTCTTACCTCGCACATTAATGGAAACTGCTCTTCTCTTGCTCTTTCCATGGCCTGGGTGGATTTTGTTTCAGCAATTTCTTTAGAGTATACACCGACTACTGCATCCCCGGTAAGATGAATTTTCATCATCAGATTATTCGCTTCATCTACGGATTTTTCAAAGATTTCGATTAAAATTCTTACAACAAACTCCATGGTGGTGACATCATCATTAATCATTACCACCTGATATTTCGGAATTTTCGGAATTTTAATTTTTGTAACAACATTTGTTGCAGTCTGACAACCCATGCTTTCACCCTTATCTGCCAACAGTTCTACTGAATAAAACCTTATAAAAAGTAACCTAATTTATCATTATAGATGATCTTTAAAACTCTAACAACAACACCGATCCCAAATCTAAATACATTGCTGTTTTTACTGATTTTTTTTCCAAAAAATGCATCAGTTCCGCAGGCTTTTCCCTGTTTTGGTCACAAAACAGCTTCAGTTCATGCAATGCAATCTTTTTAACCGCAAGGAGAAACGTAGTCATAATAATGAACAATGTCGACAGAAACCTTGATAAGTCATTATTTTACATACAAAAAAAATTATTGTGTCACATGTATCTCCGGGAATCAGCCGATTAATTTTCGTTAAGCAAATGAAAAACAGACAGTAAAATAAATTACTCAAAAAACAAACAATGGTAAACTTGCCGGGTACTGACTTCATTATGATTTGTTTAAATATTGAAGATTAAATAATGAAATTAAAGCTGATGATGTTCGGAATTTCCTTAGGATCTGTACGGACATAAACAAATTGCAATAGCTCAGGGTAATTTTAAACTGAATAAAAAAGGGCCTTTCGCTGTTTAGCGTGAATACCACTATATGTTGATCTATAATAACAGTAAAATATTGTTTAAATAATATACAGATAAATAGGATATCATGGATACATCAAATTTGTTTACAGTAGCGTTGAATCTTGGAAAACCTTGGTCAGTATCAAAGGTAGATTTTATTCCTGCCACAGACAATCCAACGCAGATGGAACTTCATATTTGGGTATCCTATCCTGATAGTTCAAAGTTCCCTTGTCCGACAGAAGGGTGCGGGGAGATGTGTCCGCAACATGACTATGAGGAACGAGTTTGGAGACACCTAAACTTTTTACAGCATAAGACTTTTATCCATGCGAAACTACCAAGAGTTAGATGTAAAAATCATGGTGTCAGCACTGTAGATGTACCATGGGCTCGTAAAGATTCAGGTTTCACACTGCTGTTTGAAGCCTGGGTGATTGAACTTGCAAAGCACCTGCCTGTAGATGTGATAGCAAAGATGGTTGGAGAACATGACACACGCTTATGGCGGTTCATAAAGAAATATACCGAAGAGGCAAGAGTTCTCGATGACCAATCA
>CACWLF010000059.1 GCA_902761645.1 uncultured Aeromonadales bacterium
ATTAAAAATACATTAGGTGGATTGAGTCCTGTTCAATACAGGCTTAACAATATGAATTAATTGTCCAGTTTTTTATCCGCATCCCCAAAGAATTTAGAATAGCTTCTTTTCTTAAATTATGAAGTTTAATGCAGAATTAACATTAACTATTTGTATAAAAATAACTAAAGGAAAGCTTAAATTGAAACTAGTAAATTAATTCTAATTTTTTGCATAGTTGAATTTGTTTTTAAGAAATTAAAAAATTATATTGAAAAAGGTGTTTGTAATGGCGCAAATAGAAGGGTTTAGAATTCAAAACTATAAAGCATTAAAAGATATAACCCTTGGAAAATTGTGGAACACGAAGAACGAAAAACCTCTGACAAAACTGACAGTTGTGATTGGAAAGAATGGTACTGGTAAAAGTTCAATTTTTGATGCTTTTGGATTCATTTCCGATTGTTTAAAGAAAGGGGTCGAGGAAGCATGCGACGAGAGAGGTGGGTTTTCAAAAATTTTTTCAAAGGGACAATCTGTTTCTGAGGGAATGAATTTTGAAATTTATTATAGAGAAAGTCCAAACGATAATCCTATAACCTACGAATTTTCAATAAAAATCGATGAAAAACAGCGCCCATTTGTTTCGTCCGAGAGACTAAGACAAAGAAGAAGTGGGTCAGGAAAAGTTGGACGACCTTTTTCTTTTTTAATCCTAAATAACGGTACAGGTGTTGTTTGGAAAGGTGAAACAACAGGGAAGTTAAAAAATGAGGATGACAAATCCTTATTGAATTTTATTGAACAACTTGAATCAGAACAGCAGAGTGAGGAAACTAGTGAAACAGAAGTTGTAAGATTGGAAAATAACCGACATCTTGCTATAACTGTTCTTGGTGCTTTGAAGCAACACCCTAGAGTCACAAAATTCCGGAAATTTATTGAAAGTTGGTATTTAAGCTATTTCTCTCCCGATTCTGCTCGTTCATTACCTATAGCAGGAAGTCAAAAACATCTTAATGTGCATGGTGATAACCTTGCTAATGTAGTTCAATTTATGCAAAGAGAACAGACTGATAGATTTAATAAAATTTTAAATAAAATTTCAAAGAAAATACCCGGTATTGAAAAAATCGACACTAAGGTATCACTTGATGGTAGGTTGTTACTAGAATTTTATGCTCAAGGTTTTGCAAATGAACCATTTTTTGCTCAGCAAATGTCTGATGGTACATTAAAATTTTTTACATATATGCTGTTGTTAGAAGATCCGGAACCTCACTCTTTGGTTTGTATCGAGGAACCGGAGAATGGTCTGTATCATAAATTGCTTGAAGTATTAGCTCAGGAATTTAGAAATTATGCTTCTAATAGAAAAGCTGATTCTCAAGTGTTTATTACAACTCATCAACCTTTTTTGGTTAATGCTTTAAATACTGATGAAGTTTGGATTTTAGAAAAACAAAATGATGGTTTTTCTAAAATATCGAGGGTAAGTAATAACCAACTTGCAAGTAATATGGTTGAGGCGGGATTACAATTAGGTGAACTTTGGTATAGTGATTATCTTAGTGAGGATTAAATGCATTTTGAATTTTTGGTTGAGGATATTTCTAGAGCTAAAATGCTGGAAAAGTTGATTCCTAAGATATTATGTGGTGATAATGATTCTTACAAAATACATCAATATAGAGGGTGTGGATCTTTACCTCCAAAATCAAAATCTAACCAACCCCCTGAAAAAAGAGCTTTGCTAAATCAGCTGCCTAGAATATTAAATGGATATGGGAATCAATACCAAAATAACTATAATGATAACGTTGTTATTGTTGTATGTGATCTAGACGACAGAGATAAAGCTTCTTTTTTATCTGAGTTAAATACCGTATCAGAATCGTGTCATAACCAACCACAAGTTCGCTTTTGTCTAGCAATAGAGGAGGGCGAGGCATGGCTTTTAGGAGATTGGAATGCTATTAAAAAAGCTTATCCTAAAGCTAAAGAAAAAGTTTTTAGCAAATATCAGAATGATAGCATTTGTGGAACTTGGGAAAAACTGGCGGACATAGTATACGCTGGAGGATCTTCAAAATTAAAAAAACAAGGATACGCAGTTGTTGGACAAACTAAATGTGAATGGGCAGAACTTATAACCCCATGGATGGATGTTTCTAATAACAAGTCCCCGAGTTTTAACTATTTTAAAAGCGCCTTAGAAGATTTATGTGACTGTAAAGGGTAAGCAAGGCAATGAACAGAAGTAGCAGATTAACCGTTGTGTTTTTAGAAAATGAACTGTTGCAAAATTCGTAACATTTCAAACTACCTACAATATACGTATTCCGAACTGGAAAAGACCACGGCGTAGGTCTTGACCTATTTATCCTTGAACTCAACTGTAGCCTTGTAGGTTTGTACTTGTCCGGTTACTTTCGCGTGGATATAGTGGGGATGAAGATCGGAATGTTTTGTTACAGCTATCTGCACAGCACACTCGACCTTATGAACTAAAACGTCAGTGCTTATGTTTTCACGTTACCAATGCCACGAGAACTGCCGTTAGGTTGATACGTTAGTGCTAATGAATATCAGACATTGTCGGTGGGGTGTCATCACATGTTGAGACGGTAGTTTTACTGTCAAGGGAGAAATAGGATAGGTAAAGTATGAAAGCCCTTGAAATCAAAGGTTTTGCGAGATTTGGTGCTTTTTTAGGTATGACTGTAAAACCGGAATGCTGTTGTAAGAACATATCAAGGGCGGGAGATACAGCATAGTTGAGAATACTGTTTCGCTATTTAGCAGGTAAAAGCAGTGTTGTGGATAGCGTAGAGCCAGAATTAGGCTAATATTATTGAATTAAAAAATTATTAATATGGTTTTTTAGTAAAATAATTTTTTAATAAAAATGAAAATTAAGTAAGGATTCCAAAAATGGAATCCGTTTTTATTTCTGACACGATCAGCACTATTGGGTAACAGAGTCAAAAATTTAAATTTGAGATTGCGCAGTCAGTTTTTTTTATTTGTTTATCCGGTAAAATCATAGGCATCTGCAAGGAGATTCAATAATGAAAAAATATACTGCAATATGTTTTATGACTCTTCTTTTTCTGTCTGTTACATGCTCTGCTGAAATATATATTTCCGATGGGCACGGTGGATTCTTTTTCCCTGACGGAACACATATCATAGATGACGGCAATAATGGCTTTTATGATGGAGACGGTGAGCATTATTTATCCGACGGTCATGGCGGATATTTCGATCCTGACGGCAACCATATTATGAATGACGGTCGCGTAGGTTTTTATGATCATGACGGCAACCATATTATGAATGACGGTCGCGGAGGTTTTTATGATCCTGATGGCAATCATTTCATGAGTGACGGCAACGGCGGATTTTTCATTAATCGATAATATTCATATGAAATTTCATAAAATCCGGATATGGAAATCAATTATTGCAGGTTGTGCAGTCGGACTTCAAAAATATTTATATTTCCGAAAATATTTTCATTTCATGAATGATTTTCTTTCCGGTTATTAATTTATTAATTAAATTTTTTTATTGTCATGATTGTTTTTTTTATTCCGATAACGGTTAAAAATATTGCGGAAGATAATTTCTGATAAAAATTTAAGATCTTTTATTCTGAATTAAATATTTTGAATATTTATAAAATGAATATCATTTTCAGCCAGGAAATATTTCTGGAAACGATTTTCTGATTTTTTTTATGAAATGAGAATTTTCTTGGGTAAAATCATTGCAAAAAAAAAACTCACCATTAAAAATGGTGAGCAACAATCGAAATCAATTTAAAAAGGAGCTTAATAATATGATAGAAAATCTCTAAATATCTAAGCATCTTTATAGTAAGATAATTTTTTGTATTATGCAAGTTATTTTTCAAGAAATTCTTAAAAAAATAAAATTTTTATTAAAATGAAAATCTGAACGGGAAGGAAAATCATATCTGAAACGAAAATCTGATTTATGATCATCAAATGAACATCGCAGCAGATTTTTTTTTACAAAAAAATCGTCTGATAATTTCCTGGTGAAAGTGATATTCGGAAATAATCAGACGATTGCATCTGCATTAAGATATATTAATTTCAGCTTTTTCTGGTACCTGCTTTCAGATCACGAACTTTTTCTGCGATAAGACTTAACATTTTAGTCTTGTCATTCAGATTTTCCTCTACAATCTTCACCAGCGCGGAACCGGTAATGGCACCGGCGGTTCCGTTTGCTACAGCGTCATGAACCTGTTCGCGGGTACTGATGCCGAAACCGAGCAGTGTAGGTACCGCATTGTGGGATTCCAGGAATTTAACCACATGAGCGATAGGATGACCTGCCTGATTATCTGTTCCGGTCACGCCGGTTCTGCTCACCAGATAAATATATCCTTTTGAATATTTGGCGATTTTTACCAGAGTTTCATCGGTTGCATTAGGCGGAGCGATAAAGATTAAATCAATGCCGTTTTCGTCTGCTGCGCTCTTCCATGGCAGTCCGTCGGTTTCAAACATTTCCACAGGAACATCGGCAATTAGAACAGAATCCACTCCGGCATCCTTTGCCATTTTGAAAAAGTTTTCAATTCCAGGACGGTATACCAGATTGATATACATGAGCAGACCGATAGGAAGATCAGGATATTTTGCTCTTAATCTTCTGATCACATCAAAACATTTCGGTGTGTTTGCACCGTTCTGCAGTGCGCGGCGGTCTGCAGTCATGATTACCGGACCGTCTGCACCTGGATCCGAGAACGGAATGCCGAGTTCCAGTGCGTCGGCACCGTTTTGCACCATGGTGTCAATAACGTCAAAACTGTCATCCAGAGTTGGTTCACCGATTACTGCAAAAGGAACAAATGCACCTTCATTTTTAGCTTTTAAATTTTCAAAAAGTTTTTCATAACGAGACATTTTACATTTCTCCCCTTTCTTCCAATATTTTGGTTACAGTGAATATATCCTTGTCACCGCGGCCGGATAAATTAACCAGCAGAGTCTGTTCCTTATCCGGATTCTGACGTGCAAGCTTGATTGCATAGGCAACCGCATGAGATGATTCAAGAGCAGGAATAATTCCTTCGTGTCTTGAAAGTTCCTGGAAAGCATTCAGTGCCTCGTCATCGGTAATGCTAACATATTCAACACGGCCGATTGATTTCAGGTATGCGTGCTCAGGTCCTACTGAAGGGAAGTCCAGACCTGCGGAAATTGAGTGAGATTCCTGGATCTGACCGTATTCATCCTGCATATTGTAGGATTTTGCACCGAAGAAAATACCCTTTGAGCCGTGACCGAGCGGAGCACCGTGCTTGCCGGTTTCAATGCCGTGTCCTGCCGGTTCAACACCGTAAATCTTAACACCTTCTTCCTTGATGAAGTCGGTAAACAGTCCGATTGCGTTTGAACCGCCGCCCACTGCGGCTATGATTGCATCCGGAAGACGTTTTTCCTCGGCAAGGATCTGTTTCTTGGCCTCTTCACCGATGATCTTCTGGAAATTCTTAACAATGGTAGGGAAAGGATGTGGACCTGCCGCTGTACCCAGCATATAGTGGGTTGTTTCAAAATTTTCTGCCCAGTCCTTCAGCGCTTCGTTGCAGGCTTCCTTCAGAGTTGCAATACCGGTGGTTACAGGAACAACCTCGGCACCGAGAAGTTTCATTCTTACAACATTCGGTTTCTGACGTTCCACATCGGTTGCGCCCATGTAGATGCGGCACTTCAGACCGAACAGTGCACAGGCGATTGCTGTTGCCACGCCGTGCTGTCCTGCGCCGGTTTCGGCAATGATTCTCTTTTTGCCCATTTTCTTGGCAAGAAGAGCCTGACCCATTACCTGGTTGGTCTTGTGCGCGCCGCCGTGCAGCAAATCCTCGCGTTTTAAATAAATTTTTGTTTTTGTGCCTTTGGTTAAATTCTGGCACAGAGTTATAGGAGTCGGACGACCTACATAATTAACCAGTAAATCACTTAATTCCTTTTGAAATTCGGGATCGTTCATGGCGTCAACGTATGCTTTTTCAAGCTGATCCAATACAGGGATCAGGATCTGAGGAACATACTGACCACCGAACTCACCGAAAAACGGATTCAATATAGACATCTTAAATTTCCTTAATTCGATCTAATAATTTCTTAAAATTTTAAATAATTCCTTGATTTTGTGCAAATCCTTACAGCCTGGGGCGGATTCAAGACCTGAATTGAAATCCAGTCCGAAGGTCTTCTGTTTAACAGCCTCTTCAGCGTTTTCGCAGTTCAGTCCGCCTGCAAGGATGAGCATTGAACGGGCCTTTTCAGCAAACGGCGCCAGCGAACTTATTCTGGTCGGGTTGTAAACCGCCGATGACTGATTTGATTCATAAATCCATTTTGCCATTTCAGATGTAATCTGCTCGAGGATTTTCCAGTCGAATGCAACGCCTGTTCCTCCGCACTGATTGTTTATTCTGGTATCAAGAACAAATTTATCAGCATGAGGGAGATATTTTTTTATAGTTTCAAGCGTTTTTTCCGTATCATCACCCACGGCAACCGCTTTCCAGATTTTAATATGAGGCAGAACACTGCGCAGTTCCTTAATCTGTTCCACGCTTTCCTGGCCGTGCAGCTGCAGACCGTAGAGTTTAAGCGCTTTTGCCTTTCCAACCATTTCTGCGGTGGAGGCATTCACAAAAACTCCGATATAGTTCAGATCCGCATTCTGTATTACCTTTTCAGCCTGTTCGTCAGTAACATGGCGCGGGCTTTTTTCTGCAAAGATCAGACCTCCGAATAAACCTCCGTTTTCAGCAACGGCTGATGCTTCTTCATTGCGGGTAAGACCGCATACCTTAATATCGCCGAAAACCAGCTTGCGGCAGGCATGATCGATATTCAGCTGCGAGGTAAGCGACGAGCCTACCAGAAAACCGTTTACCAGCGGAGCAAGTCTCAGTACATCCTGATGGGTGTATATACCTGATTCGCATACCTTGATGCGATCATCTGGAATCAGTTTCGCATAAACCTCGGTACGTGACAGATCCACCGTCAGATCTCTGAGATTGCGGTTGTTGATACCGATAATTTTTGCACCAAGCCTGATGGCTCTGCCGATCTCTTCAGGGTTTGAAGCTTCGGTCAGAACGTCAAGATTCAGACTCTGAGCTGTTCTGGCAAGTTCAATATATGACTCGTCAGGGAGCACCGACAGCATCAGCAGAATCGCGTCAGCCTGATATTTGCGTGCCAGGTATACCTGATAGGGATCGATAATGAAATCCTTGCAGATAACCGGTCCGTGGAAGCATTTGCGTGCCTCGGCTATATAACTTACATTGCCCTGGAAAAAATCCTCCTCGGCCAGAACTGAAACCGCCTGTGCATATCTGTCATAAACGGATGCAATTTCCTGAACATTGAAATCCGGTCTGATCAGTCCTTTGGAAGGAGATGCCTTTTTGCATTCGAGTATAAAATTGGTTTTGTTTTCAGTCAGGGCCGCGGCAAGGCTGCGGTCGGAAGGTACAAGCTGATCTCTGAATGTTTCCAGAGGCTCCTGCGCCATTCTTTTCTCCAGCCATACCTTTTTTCTGGCTATAATTTTTCCCAGTACGTTTTCACTGATTGATGTTTCGTTTAATGGTAGCATCATATTTCCTTTTACTGCCTACTGCTGAACGCTTTCATCATCCTGCCTGGAGAACTCAATTAATTTATTCAGAGTTTCCATTGCACGTCCGTCCTTCATGCACTGCAGAGCCATATCTGTGGCGAGACGCAGATTCGGTGCCTTGCCGTCCATGTAAAGAAGCGACGCGGTGTTGGCGGCGATTGCCGCATTATGCGCATCGGTGCCTTTTCCCTGAAGAATGTTCAGAGTTATTTCCCTGTTCTGTTCCGGATTTCCGCCAATCAGATCCTTAAGTTCGTAGGTTCTGAAACCGAAATCGCTCGGATTGAGCTGGTAGGAACGGATGGTGCCGTTGTTTACCTCGCAGACATTGGTTGTTCCGGTTACAGTGATTTCATCCATGCCCTGGCCGTTTACAACCATTACGCGTTTCTTGTTGAGTTTTCTGCATACCTCGGCGATAGGCTGAAGCATATCGACACTGTATACGCCAAGCAGCTGGAATGTGTTGTGAGCAGGGTTGATCAGCGGACCGAGAACATTGAAGATTGTTCTGGTTGCCAGGGTTTTTCTTACCTTCATTACATTGCGCATTGCCGCGTGATAGTAAGGTGCAAAAAGAAAACATATGTTGTTTTCGTCCAGTGACTGGCGGGCGCGTTCCGGTGTCTGATCCAGTCTGATACCGAAAGAGGCAATCAGATCGGAAGCTCCGGTTGCGGATGAAACGGAACGGTTGCCGTGTTTTGCAACCTTCACACCCAGAGTTGCAGCTACAAGTGCGGAAATGGTTGAGATGTTGATGGTTTTGAAACCGTCGCCGCCGGTGCCCACGATATCGCAGAATTCATAATACGGGGTAGGGAACGGACGGGCAACCTCAAGCAGTGCAGATGCGGCGCCGTATATTTCATCAAGCTGGTGACCGCGCACTCTCAGTGCTGTTAAAAAGGAGGATATGATAATGTCGTCGATATCACCTTTTAAAATTTCGTTAAAAGCAAATTTTGATTCTTCAAAATCCAGATACTGTCCTGCATATAATTTTTCGCAAATACCTTTAAAATCCATTTTCTGTCTCCTTTTTCCTAATCTTCTCCGGTAATGAAATTCAGACTCTGTGTCAGCAGTCTGGCTCCGTCGGCTGTCATGATTGATTCAGGATGGAACTGAAAGCCGAGAACACGATCGGTTTTATGGAGCAGAGACATGACAAGTCCCTTGCAGTCTGCAATCACCTCAAGACACTCCGGCACGCTTGTGGCAACAAGTGAATGGTAACGGGCAACCGGCATCGGATTCGGCAAATCCCTGAAAATCGGGTGTTCTGTATGACTGATAAGGGAAATTTTTCCGTGAACGATTTCTCCTGCGCGATCCACTGTGCCGCCGTAATATTCGCATATTGCCTGATGACCGAGGCAGATGCCGAGGATCGGGAATTTCCCGTGGCACAGATCAATAAGTTCCTTCATGCATCCGGCCTCGGACGGAGTTCCGGGACCTGGAGACAGAACAAGAACGGGCTTTGCTGTGCATTTTTTCATTTCCTCAAAGATTGTTTTTGCGTCAATGCTGTTGCGGTAGATTTTTACCGGCAGTGACATGCTGCGGAACTGATCCACGAGGTTGTAGGTGAATGAATCGTAGTTATCAAGTAAAAATACCATCTTATTCATCTCTGATGATCTCCTTTAATGTAGTGCCGTGTGCAGCCGCAATCGCACTGAGAACCGCCTTTGCCTTGTTGAATGTTTCATCGGCCTCGCTCTGCGGAACAGAATCATATACCACTCCGGCGCCGGCCTGAATATAGGCAGTCTGATTTTTTACAAATGCTGAACGGATAACGATGCAGGTATCCATGTCGCCGTTGCCGCTTATCCAGCCGATGGCTCCGCCGTAGCTTCCGCGGCGCTTGCGCTCAACCGAGCGGATAAGTTCGGTAGCTCTTATTTTTGGAGCTCCAGTAAGCGTACCCATGTTCATGCATGCCTGATATGCGTGGATGGCATCCAGATCGGAACGAAGCTGACCTACAACGTGAGACACAAGGTGCATAACCTGACTGTAGCGATCCACCTTCAGCAGATCCTTGACATAGCGTGTGCCCGGCTGGGAGATCCTTGCAATATCGTTGCGGGCGAGATCCACCAGCATCAGATGTTCCGCAACCTCCTTGACGTCCTGGCGCATATACAGTTCTATGCGGCCGTCCAGATCCAGATCGATGGTGCCGTCAGCCTTGAAGCCGCGCTTGCGGGTTCCGGCAATCGGATACATTTCAACCTCGTTGGTTTCTGCGGTATATTTAACCGAACTTTCGGGAGATGCACCGAAAATCGTGAACATTTCATCATTGAGATAGAACATGTACGGACTAGGATTTGCTATTTTCAGCTGACGGTAGGATGCCAGCGCCGAAGGGCAGTTTACCGCGAAGGTTCTGGAAGGAACAACCTGGAAGATATCACCCTTGCGGATATTCTCCTTGAGCTGTTCGACGATTTTGCAGAATTCGGCATCCGGAAGATCGGATTCGATTACGCCCTGAAGTTTTTCAGGCTTCTGCGGTTCCTGGCGTTTGAATGCGTCGCAGTGGGCCTTTAAAGCCTGAACACGGTCCATAATGTAATCACGGCAGTTGTTTCTGCCGCTGAAGGTAATACCGTAAATCTTGGTTTCCTGGGTGATGTGATTGATTCGGATCATTGTTTCAGCAAGATAGAAGCAGAAATCAGGACAGTCGTTCGGACTTACCTTTACCTGAGGAAGCTTTTCGAATCCTGCAATGAGATCATAGGCGAAACATCCGCCCAGAAAAATATACTTTGAACCCTGATCGCAGCGGAGCTGTCTGAGAACCACTCTCAGCGCATCAAGAACAGTAGTGGATTTAAGTCTTGAATCCTCGTCAAGATTTGAAGGAAGTTCAGGATAAACGGCGGTAAGCACATTGCCGTTCCGGGTAACTGTCAGTTCCTTTGAATTCTTTAAAATTTCGTACAGCTGATCGTTGACGTTGAAACCGTTAGGAGTCAGAGCCTGGAAAAAAACGGTATTGCCGAAGCAGCTGATTCGGTTTGAGGAACTCGTGATAAGTACCGATTTGGTTCCTGCCTTGGTGTCTATTTCAGCAGATTCCAGCAGCAGTGTATTGTCGAAGGGACGGGTTAACTGTTCAAAGAGATCCTGAGGCTCTTCCACATAATCCGAAAATGTAACAAAATCTTCTATTTTAATGTTGTCAGACATAATCTCCACCTTTGATGGTTTATCAAGTTTTTTATGTTTACCGGTTCATTTCCGCCCCTGCGGGAATTTGCAGCGCGTTCCGCAGGCGTGTGCAGTCCGGTATTTTAAAATTATGCCTTAATGACTGATTTTCTGTAATTTATGAATTTTAATTCCGTTTAAAATTATTTTTCTTATTCATTCAAGTATTAAAGTATATCCTGATTTCACAGTCTGTCATTAAAGCATCCGCTTTATCCGACACCATCGAAATACCTGTATTTCACACATGATCATTATCCTAAACTCAATTGCAACAATCTTTTTTATTCAAGGCGGCAGTGTTTTACCATGCGGTATGATTTCCGTTTTATTTCGGATGGCTGTCTTCCATTATCAGATCAGGCTCCGACAAAAACAAAAACCCGTAAAAATAAATTTCACGGGTCATGGTAAATCTGTTTAAATCATGCAATAGAAAACCTACGCACCCGCTACATGCAAGTACGCCACCACCAGTAAATGAAAGTAGAATTGGTCAACATGATTTCAAAACTCCTGAATTCAACTGCCTAAATTATATGACTTTAGCGTTTTTTTTTCAATAAGCGGCGGCTGTCAAATTGAAAAATGTGATCGATGTGTAAAGTTTTTGCTTTACGGTTCCGGCGTTTGCCGTCCTTGGTGAAAATAAAAAGTCCGCCTGTTTTCATGCGGGCGGACGGGACAGCGTTACCGGAAATTCCGGATCAGCTGTAAAGCGCCTTTATGAATCCTATTCTGGTGCACTGCGACTTTATCAGAGCTCCCGCCTTCACGGCAACGGCGCTCAGAGCAAAGGTGATTATCCATGCTGCAATGATGTAAAGCACATTTGAATCGGCCACATGTTCGGTAAACGGTTTATACAGGTATAATGCGCAGATCAGCGGGATCGGCATATGATACATGTAGAAGCCCATGAAATTTCTGTCATAGAAACGAATCAGCGGCGATTTATACAGAAAACTCATTGCACCTGAGGCAAAATATCTGGCAAGAGTAAGTGCGCAGACGCAGGCTGAACCGGCTGTCAGCATGGAAACGGCGGGGTAAAGCCAGTTTTTCGGAACCTGCAGATTGTAGCATGTCAGAAACAGCACAGCTGATGACAGCATTACAGCCGCGTTTACTTTCGGAGTCAGGTATTTATAGTACATATACACGGCGCCGCCGAGAACAAAAATAAACAGATTGTCGGTAAGCGAGCACAGACTCATGAATCTTACCGAGCCCGGAATTGCGTAGAAGGCATATGTCGCCAGAAATGACAGTGCCAGCAGAACCGGGAAAAATTTTCTGATCATGAAATTCAGCAGCAGGCAGATTACGGTAATGATCAGCATATTCTGCAGAAACCACAGATGGTCGCTGAAAATCAGACAGAAAAATTTCCGGTAGCCTTCCCACAGCGAGTCATCCGCAAGGTGAAGTCCGCTCGGTACGCTGAAAATGGTATACATCGGTATGAAGAACAGGGTTCCAACCGTAAAATACGGTACCACGATTCTGCGGACACGCTTGATTAACTGATCGCGGACGGATCTGTTTCCCCCCGCCATGGTCATGAAATACAGAAATCCGGAACAGAAAAAAAGACAGTGCACGTCAAATACCTTATTGAAATGGTAAAGATA
>CACWLF010000060.1 GCA_902761645.1 uncultured Aeromonadales bacterium
ATATAAAAATCATCTGTGGTAACATTGGAACCTTCTCCCTTGTTTACCTCAACTGTCAAGGAAGTGCCTATTCTGGAACCTGCTACAGTTAACGGAGGAATGCTGAAAATATCCCCGCCGAGATTTCCGTTCAGATCTACACCCTTGCTGTTTGCATTGTTAAATGCATCCGCCATTGCAATAGCCAGCTGGCCTAAACTTTTTTCGGCTTCCTCAATTTCAGTGCGCACTTCCAGATAGCCACCAAGTTCACCGCCCAGGGTTGAACTGTCAAGAGTGGTGGCGGTTTTGTCACCGTGTGTATTTTTATAGGTTATGCTTATCTGCGAGTTACTGTAATCAAGTCTTCCGGGAACTTCACTCAATACGGCATGATTACCGTCCTCAAGAACCAGAGAATGGCCGGTTGAAAGGGTAACAAGTTTAACACCGTCCTTTTGATCCACCGTACGGATATCCAGATATTTTGAAAGATCTTTAATTGCGGCATCACGCTGATCCATCAGATTGTAGGTAACAGATGACTTATCACCCATTGCCGCCTGAATGGATTTATTCAGATTTGCAATATTGGCAAGAATATCGTTAACAACTCCTACATCTTCTGTAATACGGCTTGAGTTGAATTCCTGGGTGCTGTGGATATCCTGATAAAGAGTATTGAAACGGTTGGTCAGATTGTTGCAGCTGCCGATAAATTCAGATCTCTGGGCAAGAGAAGACGGATCGTTAACCGCCGACTGCAGTGATTTGAAAGTATTCAGAATGGCACCGCTCATTCCGGTAGATTCACTTGAAAAATACTTGTCGATCGATGCCAGCTGATTATAAATGGTGTCGTAATAGCTGTTGGCGGAGGTATCACGCCATACCTCCTGCTGCGTAAATTCATTGTTAAGACGCTGGGTAAGAGTTTCACCGACACCGTAGTTCAGCAGACTGGTATAGGTCTGGGAACGCTGTCTTACATAACCGTCGGTTCCAACATTGGCAATATTGTTGGATGTGGTATTCAGCATCTGCTGCTGTGCGGCAACTGCTGATTTACCGATTGACAGTAAACCGTTTGATGGAGTCGAGGTTAATGAATTCATATTATCCTACCTTATGCCTTGCCTGTTTCTCTGTATTTGTCAAAGGCCGAATTTCTTACAATCTTCTTCAGTTTTTCTGCATACTTAGGATCTGTTGCGTATCCTGCCTTCTGCAGTTCCTCGAAATATTTTTCAACAGTCTGAGAATTTTTAACCTTGTCGTAACGATTATTGCCGGTAATCAGTTTGGCATAATCCTCCAGACTCTGCTCCACACTGTCGTAGGCTCTGAACTTTGAATTCACTAAAACCTTTTTGCCGTTGATATATTCGTAACTGTCAGCCTTAGTGGTATTTAAAGTATTTTTCGAGGCTTTAATTCCAAAATAATTATTTGCAATTTCCGTGCCTTTTTTCATCAAATGTTTACCCCAGCCGGTTTCCAATGCCGCCTGTGCAACCATGGCCAAAGGATTAAGACCGTATTTTGATGCAACTTTTTCCGCTATAGGCATCATTTTTTCGACAAAATCAGCACTTATGGAATTTGCCGGCATGGATTTACTAGCATAATTTTTCTGAGCGGACAGTTCGTCAAACAATGCTAAATTACGATTGGTCACTTCATTTCTGCGATCTGCTCTGCTTCCGATTTCCACTGATTTGCCGAAGTAATCTGAAGTGCCGTTTATCTGACCGTGATTTTCGTAACGACCTGCGTTACTTAAGGAAAAGCTTCTGGCATTGCCGTCAAGAGCGAATGTTCTGCTCTCGTCAGGCATATGAAGACTGCCGTCGGATTTTTTGTTAGATTCTCCCTTGTCAAACTGCTTTACAATAAGATCCGCAAGGCCGCCCGACTGCATGCTCTTTCCCTTGCCGGCAAGATTGGCTGCCATCTGTTCATCCAAGAGAGACTGATATAATTCTGTATTCTGGCTGGAAAACGGATTATCCTCGAAAAGTTCCTTCTGTGTTTCGCGGGCGCTTTTCATCCACATCTGAGTGAAAAAGGCTTCAAACTGTGCAGCCGCCTGATGTAAAGCATGAGCCTTTCCGTCTTTACCGGAAAAGCCCATCTTACGAATGCGATCTAATGATCCTAAATCATTGATAAAACCTGCATTATTATTTACTGTTCCGCTCATATTAGCCATCCTTTTTAAATGATGACTAATTCTCCCTCTATGGCGCCGGCCTGTTCCAGCGCTTCCAGAACACTCATCAGGTCTCCGGGCGCAAGGCCTATGCGATTGATGGTACGAACCAAGTCATCAAGTGAATTTGATGTTTCCAGCTTAAACATTCTTGTGTCCTTTTCCTCTACCTTGATAGATGAATTAGGCACCTGAACTGTTTCCCCCTCTGCAAAGGCGTTAGGCTGATATACCTCGATATTCTCCTTAACCGTTACTGTCAGACCGCCGTGGGTTATGGCAACCGGATGCAGTCTTACATCCTTTCCGATAACAATTGTACCGGTACGTGAATTGACAATAATCTTTGCAGCTTCATCCGCAATATCCACTTCCAGATTTTCAACCGCAGCCAGGAAATTAACTCTTTCGCTTTGATCTCTCGGTGCAAAAACCTCTATGGATGTTGCATCTAATGCTCTTGCAACATTCTTGCCAAAATTACTGTTTATTGCAGAAACAACATTCTGAGCGGTGGAAAAGTCTGCTCTGCGCAGGTTAAGAGTAATCGTGTCGCCGTATTCAAAGGAAGAGGCAACTTCACGTTCAACAATCGCACCGTTGGCAATACGGCCTACAGTAGGAGTATTTATTATAACTTTTGAACCGTCGGCACCTTCAGCACCCAATCCGGACACAACAAGAGAACCCTGGGCAACGGCATAAACCTGACCGTCGGCACCTTTAAGGAAAGTCTGAACCAGAGATCCGCCTCTCAGACTCTTGGCTTCACCGATGGCAGATACGGTAACGTCAATTGTTTGACCCGGCTTTGCAAAAGGAGGCAATTCAGCATGAACCACTACAGGTGCCACATCCTTCATTTTCGGTTTGATGGAATCCGATACCTTGATACCGAAATTATTCAGCATGGTACGGAATGTCTGTTCCGAGAAAGCGTTATTCTTTTCACCTGTACCGTTCAGACCTACAACCAGACCGTAACCGATGAGCTGGTTGGCGCGCACCCCCTGTACCGAGGTAATATCCTTGATGCGTGAGGCCGATGCGGTATCTGAACCTATTACCATGAGAGCGACCATCATAAGTGCTTTAATAAACTGTGTCATTTTATTTACTCCTTCTGCCAGAATTCAGGCTCTCAGCTAGAACGGATTGAAAATACTGTTAAAGAATTTTGCCAGCCAGCCGCGTTCCTGAGTATTGGAAAAATCACCGGTTCCGCCGTACTGAATCCTTGCGTTTGCTATACGCTGAGATGATACGGTATTGTCGGAATTGATATCCTCCGGTCTTAATACCCCGGTTACGCGAATGTATTCATTGCCGTTATTCAGCATTAACCATTTTTCGCCGCGAACCATTAAATTACCATTAGGCAAAACTTGTACCACACTTACAGAAATATTTCCTTTTAAGCTGTTGCTTTGATCTGCAGACGATCCTCCGTCAAAATCATTACCCGAATTAATCGAGGTTTCAGGGGTGAATTTACCAAGATGCAGATTCTGACCGAGAAGAGTAACAGGAGAAATGCTCAGACCGCTCTTTTTGTTTAATTTGGTATTGGCTTTCTTCTTTGCAGATGTCGATTCATCAAGGGTTACCGTAATCAAATCTCCAACCTTGTGAGCCTTAATATCAGAGTAAATGCTGCTTACACCGGCATTGGAGAATATGGAACCGGTAGGAATGATTTCGGTTACACGCTCTTCAGGCAATGCAGGAGCAAAACTTGGATCATCAGGTTTAGGTTTGCCGGCATCAATTACAGACTGGCAACCTGTCAGTAAACCGGCAGTTAAAACAAGGGATAAACAAAACTTATTCATGTCAGTTCTCCTTTACTCTGTTATTTTTTTGACTCTTAAAACTTTCTCTTTTCTTTGTTTTTAATTATTCATTCCAATCCGGGACTGCCGCTGCTAAGTGTTGGAATTCAGACTGGTAAGCATCTTGTCTACCGCTGTCAACACTTTTGAATTCATTTCATAAACTCGCTGAGCCTGAATCAGATTTACCAGCTCTTCGGTAACATTGACATTCGAGGTTTCAAGCATACCCTGTTTAATTGAACCCATACCGTCCTGACCGGCGGTTCCCTGAATAGGAGCACCGCTTGACTGAGTCTCCAGGAACAGATTTTCACCAATCGGCTCCAGACCCTGCGGATTCACGAATCTGCTTACATTCAGCTGACCCAGAACCTGATTTTCAGCCTGTCCTGCCAGTGAAACGGAAACCTGACCGTCGGAACTGATAGTAATGGATGTGGCATTATCCGGGATCTGTATTGCAGGCTGCACGGTATAACCGCTGCCTGAGGTTACAATCGTACCTTCGTCATTCATGGCAAACTGACCGTTTCTGGTATACGCCGTTGTTCCGTCAGGAAGTTCAATCTCAAAAAATCCCGAACCGCTGATCATAATATCGAGCGCATTATCGGTAGTCTGAACATCACCCTGTGTAAATGTTTTCTGGGTGGATGTAACCTTTGTACCTACACCGATCATCAAACCGCTTGGCAGTTCAGAGTCTGCAGATGATCTGCCGCCAGGCTGGTTAATCTTCTGATACAGCAAATCTTCAAATACCGGACGACCTTTCTTGAAACCAACGGTAGAAGCGTTTGCCAAGTTGTTGGAAATTACTGAAATATTAGTTTGTTGCGCGTCAAGACCTGTTTTCGCAATCCATAATGCTGGCATCATAATATTTTCTCCTTAGTCATTAAGAAAGACGCAATAAATTGTTGGCCTGCTGATCCATCTCTTCCGCGGTTTTCATCAGTTTAACCTGCGTGGTAAACATTTTTTCGATACGGATCATGTTGATCATTTCATCAGCCACATTCACATTGGACATTTCCAATGCACCGTTTTCCAGACGTACGGTAGGATCCTCAAGAGCCTTTACTCCATCCTTGCGGCGGAACAGCCCGTCCTCTCCCTTGTATACATCTCTAATGGAAGGCTTTACCAGTTTAATCTGGGCAAATTCCTCAATATTGCTGGATTCCATTCCTTCAGGGATACCTGCAACGGTACCGTCCTGATTAATGAAAATCTTCTGTACCGGCATAGGAATATTGATTGGAGAACCATTTACATCAACAACGTTGCGGCCGCCGGTGGTTTTTAAATTTCCGTCCTGATCTATAAACAGACTTCCGTCTCTGGTGTAAGCCTCCCCGCCATTGGAATCCCTAACTGTCAGAAAACCATCACCGTTGATTGCCACATCAAGATCTCTGCCTGTGGTATTGATTGCACCGTTAACCATATTCTGGCTGGGTCTTTCCGTTAATGCAAAAACTCTGGTCGGCAAACCTTCGCCGTAAGCCTGCATTGCACGAGCCTGTTCAAAATCAGCTTTAAAACCTGTAGTAGAAGCATTAGCCAGATTGTTTCCTCTGATAGCAAGGCTGTTGAAGTTTTCCTTGGCTCCGGTCATTGCCACATAAAGTAAATTATCCATGATTTGCTCCTGATTTTTCTGTTATGAAATATAATGCAATATGAATGCCAAAAATAAAAAAAGGCAATCTTTTTTACAAGATTACCTTTAACTGAGCAAATTATAAATTCTTCAGTCCGGACAATTATGATACATTCAGAATTGTCTGCATTATATTGCTTGAAGCTTCCAAAGACTTGGAGTTTGCCTGATAGTTACGCTGTGCCATAATCAGCTGCACAAGAGATGCCGACAAATCAACGTTTGAAGATTCCAGTGCAGATGACTTGATTGTACCTGTTGTACCTACACCGGCACGTGAAGGAACAGCTTCACCAGATGACAGGGATTCCTTCCAGCATGTATCACCAATCTTGCTTAAACCCTGATTGTTGGCAAATGTTGCCATCGCCACCATGCCGATATTAACAGAGGTGCCGTTTGAGTAAGTTGCGCAAACAAGTCCCTTGCCATTAACATCCAGACCTGTCAATTGTCCGACGGTGGAACCGTCCTGTGACAGCTGGGTCACGGAAAACTGCTCAGCAAATTGAGTTAAGGTATTATCAATAGTGATGGTTTGATTTTGGTCGGCTCCATCCTCTAAAATCTTAGCACATGTGTCGTCATCTTTAACATTACCTAACGCAACCGTCCTGATGTACGAAGGGACCCATTCAGGTTTTTTACCATATTCATCAAATGTTACCTGAGCGCAATTAATAGGATAAGTAGTTCCATTATCAGTGTATTTTGTCCTTATGGCTTTTTGTGTAGTTTCTCCTTCGGCATTTTTCATATCTGCCACATCAACAGGCTTGCCATCCATAAATAAATACATGTTCCATGTATTTGGAGCAACCTTAAGCTCTTCTTTATCCCTCATATCCACATCGGTTTTAACATAATAATACGACAGCGTATGTGATTTTCCCAATGAATCATAGATAACAACGGAAGTCGATGCTGAATAGGTTTTTGAATCTGTAGGATCAAACTTTTCTACATTTTCCAAAAATTTATCATCGTTCTCAATAGCTGATTGCTCGGCATTTACATTCATACTAGATGTAACCTTATCAGTCATAGTAGGTGAACCAGCCTTGGAAGGTATAACCAGATTCTTTGTCGAATCAAGCGACATGGATTTGACAGTACCATCTTCATTTACATCGTAAACCTGCAGATAATAACCTGAACTTGAAACCACATTTCCTTTTTCATCAATTTCAAAGTTGCCGGCTCTGGTATAAATATTTTCCTTGGAATCGGTCGCATTCATTACAAAGAAACCTTCACCGGAAATCGCCAGATCCAAAGTATTGTTTGTACTTTCCACCGCACCCTGCGCAAACTGCTGTGAAACAACTGCTGTCTGAACACCGCTGCCTACAGTGGTACGGCCGTTTGCCATAACGGAGGTGGTATACACATCGGCAAATTCCGCACGGGATGATTTGAAACCTGTGGTTGCAACGTTGGCAATGTTATTGGAGGTAACATCCAACGCTTTCTGCATGGCACTTAAGCCGCTTAATGAAATATTGAAAGACATAATTTGCTCCTGTTTTTCTAGATTACTCTACAAAATTCCAACTAATCTTTTTAACTCGCAACTTCCAGGACTTCACCCAGAGTTACTGAACCTAAACCTTCCACATTCAATGTAGTACCAGATGATCCGGATCCAAGCACCACGCTTTGCACCTTTCCGTATACCTGGGAACCCAAAGCCTGCGATTCACCGTTTATAAAGCCGTTTGACATGATGGTGTAATATCCTGCCGGAAGCTGATTGCCGTTTCCGTCAGTACCATCCCATGCAAACGGAACATTGCCCTCATAGGTTCCATCGGCTTCCGCCTGATATACCACAGCGCCAGACTGATCGAGAACACTGATTACAATATTGCTTGCACCGGCATCACCTGTATTAACAACACCTGCAAATCCTGTGCCAGATGAATATCCGGTATTTTTGTCAAGCAGTACACTCTGACCCACCAGACCTGACACCATTAAAGCCTGCTGAGAGGTAACCACATCCGACAATCCGCTGACGGTTGTATTCAGATTATTGATACCGTCAACTGTTGAAATCTGTGACAACTGAGCAACCATTTCATTATTGTCGGTCGGGTTGGTAGGATCCTGGAATGCCAGTTCCGTTGTCAATAAACTTAAAAAATCTGTCTGGGTTAAATTGTAATTACCCATTTTTTTAGTTGCAGCCGATGCAGATGAGGCCACACTTTCCGTGGTTGACAGACCAATATCACTGTAAATAGACATTTTTTACTCCTGAAAAACTAATTCTTACCCATGCGTAAAGTCAGAGATAATAATGTTTTTGCCACCTCTGCAATCTGAACATTTGTCTGGTATGAACGGCTTGCACTCATCATGTCAGCCATTTCCTCGACAACATTTACATTCGGACGATAAATATATCCGTTATCATCAGCCAGCGGATGATTAGGACTGTATTCCTTTAACGCCGGTGCCGCGCTTTCCATGATGCCGGCAATCTTCACCCCGGCAGCTCCGTTCATTGTGGATGAACTTGCAGTCTGCGCCTCTTCAAGCATTGTCGCGAATACAGGTTTTCTTGCCTTATATGTCTGATTTGCACTGGAGGAAATACTGTCTGCATTTGCCAGATTACTGGCGACTGTATTGAGTCGTACAGACTGGGCACTCATTGCCGTTCCGGCAATATCCATAACTTTAAATAAACTCATTATTGATCTCCTTTAAGTGCACGGTTCAACTGTCCGATTTTCTGATTTAAAAACTCCATGGAAGTCTGATACATCAATGCGTTTTCCAGAAAATTCTCACGTTCAACATTTAAATCCACGGTATTTCCGTCACCGGTATCAGGCTGCAGAGGAACGCGATACAATTCATTACCTACTCTCACGGTGCTTGATGCCGAAATATGCTGTGCATCTGTACGGGTCAGGCTTACAGCATTAGGGTTAACATTTGACATTGCCTGAGATAAAGCGGATTTAAAATCTATATCTCTAGCCTTGTAGCCCGGAGTATCGGCATTGGCCAGATTCGATGCCAGAATCTCAGATCTAGCATTTCTTACCCCTAAAGCATACGGATGAATACCGAAAGCAGAATCCAATGAAAAACTCATAACCAAACTCCTTAAATCTTTTTGTATATTTATAAGCAACTTGCATGCCAGTTTTATTTAAATTATTTTTTTTCTTAATGAATTCAATCATTCTGCGGTTTGAATTGTTAAGGAGAGATTTTGATTCCGGAAAAATTCTGATTTTTTTGAGATGCGGGCAATTAATCAGACCGACATAAATGTGACAGTGCAATAATTGCCGTAAAATTTTTGCCACCCGGCAATGAGGCATAATCCCGTTTTCATGAAGCTACGGCACCTATCCTGAAACTTTCTTAACATTTCAGGAATACAAAATAAAAAACCCGGAACAAAATCCGGGCTCTGCAAATTTAAACTTTGAAATCAAGCCTTTGATTCCTTTAATCTGTATACAATACCATGATTGTATCGTTCCATATCGAATGAATCGTTTAATCCTGCAACAGACTCGGAAGCTCCGAGGAATAAATATCCGCGAGGATTCAGGGCGGAGGCAAGCTGACTTATGATTTTCGATTTAACCTGAGGAGAAAAATAAATCAGAACATTACGACAGAAAATCACATCAAATTTACCCAATGATGAATAACTGTCAAGAAGATTCAGCAGTTTAAAATTAACCAGGCGCTTTACCTCTGGATTTACAGTCATGCACTGCTCGTTCACTCTGGTAAAAAACAGTTTCTTGCGCTGAGGAGATAACCCGCGATTCAAGGCAATATAGTCATAGTTACCCTGTTTACAGAGAGACAGCATGGTAGGAGAAATATCAGTACCGGTTATCTGCACCCCCTGAGGAGTCTTCAGACGCGGAATATTGGTTTCAAAGCAGGTCATCGCTATGGAATACGGTTCCTGACCGGAAGAAGAAGCTGCCGACCAGATTTTAATAGGTGCAGACGGACGACTCTGATTGAACTCAGGAAGAATAACGTCCTTCAGCATATCATAAGGATAACTGTCTCTGAACCAGAGCGTTTCGTTGGTAGTCATCGCATCGATAACTTCAAGTCTCACTTGACGATGTTTCGGATCCATCGCACTGTCAAGCAGTTCCGCCAGATTATTAAGCTTAAACTGACTTATTAACGGAGTTAGCCTGCTTACAATAAGATACTGTTTACTTGGACCCAGTACAATACCGCTCTGCTGTTCCAAGAAACTGCAGAATTCATTGTACTGTTCGTTTGTTATATTTTCCATAATCGTCAAAATTACAGTTTACCGATAATTCACCCATTCTAATATTGTCGGCTATTATAACCTATATATTACTGTTTACTCAACGGTCCTGTGGCTATTTTAAGCTGTTCAAGCATCATCTGCTTGTCTTTCATTGCATCTCGAACCGCCTTTGCCAGTTCATCAGGATTAAATTTTGCAATAAAATTATTCGCTCCTACCTTTTTAACCATTGCCTGATTGAAAATACCGGACAACGAGGTATGCAGAATAACTTCCATATTTTTCAGTCGAGGATCATTTCTGATGGATGCTGTTAATGTATATCCATCCATCTCCGGCATTTCAATATCGGAAATAACCATCAGAATCTGCTCTTCAATAGACTTCTTTTCAGCCATTTCAGAAAGAATGTCAAGAGCCTCTCTTCCGTTTTTCGCAAGAATACTCTTGATACCGATGGTCTCAAGTGATTTCTGTACCTGGCGACGGGCAACGGAGGAATCATCGGCAACAAGCACAGGCAGCTGTGAAACATTGATTTCCTTGTTGGTAGCAACAGCTGTTTCAATAACCTCGTCACTGACTTCAGTCTTGATAGGTGATATTTCATCCAGAATTCGTTCCACGTCGAGGATCTGCACCAGTTCATTGTCAATTTCCGTTACTGCAGTCATGTAATTCTGCTTGCCGACACCTTTCGGCGGAGGCAGAATAGAAGACCAGTTCATATTGACAATACGATCCACGGCGGATACAAGGAATCCCTGCACGGAACGGTTATATTCGGCTATAATCACAAAGGCCTTGCTTATATCGTTGATACGCGGAGCACCTGTAGCCATACCCAAATCAATAATGGAAACGGTCTGACCGCGAATATGGGCCACACCTCGTACAAACTGATGTAGCTTAGGCATTACTGTAAGATGCGGACACTGCAGAACTTCCTTTACCTTAAATACATTGATTCCATAACGCTGTTTTCTTCCGTTCAGATAAAACAGAAGCAATTCCATGCGATTTTGACCAACTAATTCCGTCAGCTGGTTAACCGAATCTAAAACGCCTGCCATTAGCAATACCTCACACTATCAAAATCATTAATTTTCTAAATCATACTACAAATAATCTTATTAAAATGTGTTATAAATTTAATTTTTTTAACTAAATTCTACTATTTTGTGAACTCTAAACTATTTTATTCATAATTATTTTTTCGGTTCTTCCTCATTTTATGACGTTTTTCAATATACATCAGTTCCAGACATTGCATCATATCCGTTATTGGAAATCAAAATTTTTATTTTTTTCACTGCGACACATATTGATTTTGTTTTTGTACATGTGCGGCACACTCTATGCTATGATCCAGCATGTACTGAATTCCTGCATTCAAAAGGGTCCGACTAAATGAAATCAAACAAATCAATCTGCAAGAAAACATGCATTGCACTGCTGTCCGGTATACTGGTTATGGCAGGTTCCGTGCGGTCATATGCGCTCGATGCCGATACCGCCAGAGATCTCCGTGAATTTGTTCAGAATTATGTAACTGATTTAATGACAGAAGAAAATCCTGATGCAAAGGTTGAGATTACCGTCCCCAATCTTGAAAACCGCATCAATATGACCTCATGTGAAGGATTTCTGTTTGCTGAACTTGTGAAAAAAGATCTGTCCCGTCGAAGCAACAGTGTCAAACTTATGTGTGAGGATCCGGAACAGTCATGGAACAGCATCGTTCCAATCAGAATCAAATATCTGAAACCTGTAGTCACGGCAGTTGAAAGTATCAGTAAAGGTCAGCAGCTGAGTAATGACAATATTTCAATTACCTACGTTGAGGGTTCCCGGTTAACAGGCAATTACTTTACCAGTACTGATTTGATTGTCGGAGCAAAATCAAAACGAGAATTATCACCGAATTCCATTATAAGAAACGACCAGATATGCCTGGTATGCAAGGATGATCTGGTAGATCTTGAAGCCGGCACCGGCGAGGTTACAATAAAAGTTCAGGGACAGGCATTGGAAGACGGTGCATTGAATCAGGAAATACGGGTAACCAACATGATTTCAAAGAAGACCGTAAGAGCAAAGGTTGTCGGAGTCGGACATGTCAGAATAGACGTCAAATAACGATCTGCGCGTATTTGATCTTCCTTGTTGACAAGCCGTAATATTTCCTGCTTGCTGACAGAATCCATCAGGAATTTCCCTGCATGACTTCATGCATTGCTTAGGTTTCATGCTTCAGTGCATAATCAGGAATGATATTTTACTCTGTGAAAATAAGGTAAACGATCCATAATAACCTTTAAGGTAATTATGGCTTTTGCTTAGTCTAAGTGATTTCACTGAAAAGTGAATGAACTACGTTATGAGAGAATGA
>CACWLF010000061.1 GCA_902761645.1 uncultured Aeromonadales bacterium
TGAGAAGTTTAGCCATTGCGCGTGCTCTAACCACACCGCCGATATCCGGAGAAACAATTACAGGATTTTCCAGATGCTTCTGTCTCAAATCCTCGAGCAGAACCGGACTGCCGAACAGGTTGTCAATAGGTACATCAAAGAAGCCCTGAATCTGTTCAGCGTGTAAATCCACAGTAACAACACGGTCAACACCAACTCCGGTCAGGAAATCAGCAACAACCTTGGCAGTGATAGGTACACGGGCGGAACGTACACGGCGATCCTGTCTTGCATAACCAAAGTAAGGAACCACCGCTGTGATACGACCGGCAGATGCACGGCGCATCGCATCAATCATAACAACCAGTTCCATTAAATTATCATTGGTATCATTAATCTGAACCTGAACCTCACCGTCACTGAAACGGCCTACGGTAGCATCGCCAAGTTTGGCTCCTAAACGGTTTGCAATCTTTTGAGCTAGTTCTGGAATTGCATTACCAGCAAATAATTTTAAATCAGGCACGACTTTTATTTCACCTCAGATAAATATTGATAAGTACTAATTTTCTCGCAAAGATCTGGCCAAATCAGAATTTAACGAACTATATTAAGGAATTAAGGAAACAGCTAGTAAATAATATAGACAATCCAGTCAAAGTGCCTAAATCTTGTTTGTGCGTATTTTAACAATCTACTTTAGTGATATCAATCACAAAATAATATTTAAATGAATATGATGCTTTTCACGATACCCCCAAAAAAAAGATTCCTTTGATTACTTAATCAAAGGAACCCTTATATTAACAGTATGCAAGCAACAGGAATCTAGAAAATATCCACATCAATATTTTTGTCTTCACAATATTCTCTGAACATTCCTTCCATAAATTTATTCGGACAGATTAAAGCTGCAGAGCCTACAGTCTTGATGGAGTTGCAGTCAATTGTCAGATAACCGAGATAGAACAGCAAAGACAGAAGCTCATCCTTCTGATAGTTCTTAACCAGCGTCAACCGAAGGAAATTATTAATAGTGCCAATCTTTATACGTCTGCCGAAACAGATGTCACTCAGCAGTTTCTCCTTGTCGTTTATATTGCTTAAATCCAGCAGTGTCGTCAGTCTCTGGAAATAACGCTCGCGCTCCTTTTCCAAAGGATCATCCGAGGAAAACTCCTTCTGGAGATAATATTCGCAATTGCGGGAATTGAACAGATTGCTGCTTACATGAGGAGAGAACACGAATCCGCCGGCAACATCCTTAAGTTCGTCTAGCAGCTGTGTCTTATTCTTGCTCTGCTGCTTTGCATTCTTCGATGTCTTGGTTTTGCGGCCGTGGAAACTTATGCGATCGTCCAGGAACTGATTCAAATCATCTTCATTGAATCCGACAATATCATGATAATTGCGGTAGGTGCTGTAGTTGGCAATCGAATTTACACCGTCGAACAAATTACCTAGTGACACAGGGAACACTCCGGTAATGAATGTTCTTCCTATAACAATATTCAGTTCGGATTTGATTGCATTGTAAAAATCGGTAACCATATCAATTTCGCACAGTTCTATTTTGTTTTCGAACAGAACATCATACGCGAAATTATCATAATCCTCTATAATCAGGAATATTTTTTCACCCGGGAACTGCTGCGTAAAATTCAAGCAGAGACTTGTCAAAAGAAAATCCGGAGCATTAACAAAATTTTCATCGATAATAAACTCCAGATCAGGATTCTTCTTTGCAAAATCGCGAATGCCGTCAGCTACATCCTTTGAAAAAACCTGTTCGAACTTTTCAACAGCGCATCCTCTGAGATTTCCGAAGGAAATTCTTAAAACACGATAGTTGCTTTTATTCTTTGTAGGATGATTGGCAATGTATGTATTACCATAATTCTTAATGAAAACATCACTCTTGGAATGATCATAATAATTATCCAACAGTTCAGTAAACATAGACTTTCCGAAACCATGCGGTCTGAGCATCAATACATGGGTATTTCCGCTCTTTTCCCAAACTTCGATAAAATTGCTTTTATCTATTGATAGGGGTTTGTCAAAATCAACCTTCATCTTAAAATCTGCCTTGCACAATTATTTTTATATTAATACTATTCACGCATTATGGATAGTATAATATTTTTACAATAAAATTTGTTTACTAATTAAGGTCCGTAATGTGAGCAAGCTTTAAAAAATAACATTTTTATCAGATTTTATCCGATTTATCATGAGTCTCCCTGCAGACTGTCTGAATTTTGATCTGCAGCAGCGGTTCAGTTCCGAGTCCATGCCGCTGACAATCAGGATGAATCATCAAAAACATCTCTCTGTTGCCGCATCAATCATGGCATGATTTCTGTCAAAAATTTTTTTTCCAGAATAACACGGATTAAACAAAGGTCCTTCAGTCATGTGCCTACTCTTCCTCCGTCAAATATTCATACCGTCTTTTCATTCCGTTTTCCGCCGCACAATCAGACCGGAAGTTCCAAAGCATTACACCGGATAAAAAAATCTCTGACGGAACCTCGACAGCGGTTTTACTGTAAAACTCTTGCCGTCCGTGTCAACGGCAGACGGTACGCCGCATATTTTTTAACATATTCAATGATGCAAATGTGATGCATAACCGTTTTGCTAAACCTCCGGTAATGACGTCATCCTGAAAAATGTGCTAACATCTGCTGTACAAGGCAGATGGGAACTGGTTTTATCTGAATGCAGTTTTCAGCAATGATAAAGCAGTTGAATGAAATATCTCATCAATTCCGCGTAACACTTTTATTTTAACAGATTAACAGACAAAGTTGAGGTCCTATGCTTATCGGTATTATTGGAGCTATGAAGGAAGAGGTTCTTCCGATTCTTGATCAGATGATTCAGGTGGAAATCATTGAATACGGCAATCAGAAATTCTACAAGGGTAAACTGCTCGGCAAGGATGTGGTTTTAACAGAATCCGGTATAGGCAAGGTTCAGGCCGGTTCAACCGCCACCATTCTTGCAACAATTTTTAAAGTAACTCATTTAATCAATACCGGTTCTGCCGGTTCCCTGCTTCCTGCAGGACAGTCAAACATCGGAGATGTGATAATATCATCGGAAGTTGCGTATCATGATGTGGATTTAACCAATTTCGGATACACCGCAGGTCAGTTACCAGGTCAGCCTGCCGTATATACAGCCGACAACAGACTCGTCAACCTGGCAAAGGGATGCGCCGGCACCAGAAATATTACAGGTCTGATTGTAACCGGAGATCAGTTTATCTGCACCGAAGAACAGCGCGGCAAAATTATCGGCAATTTCCCTGATGTTGCAGCATGCGATATGGAAGGCGCTCCTATAGCCCATATTGCAAGCAATTTCAACATACCTTTTGTTATTATCCGTTCCATTTCAGACGGCGCCAATATAGAGTCAACTGTTAAATTCGAAGATTTTCTTCCGACAGCGGCACAGAATGCGGCAATGATCGTAAATCAGATTGTATGCTTTCTCGACGATAAATAATTTTTCAGATTAAGAGAATTTTTTCAATGATTACAGGTCTGCAATCCTTACGGAACTGCGGACCTTTTATTTAATATATCAGCAGTTGCACAGCCGAACAGGAACACCGTCCGTCCGGGACGGATTTCTGAAAACCACGGCACATCGTTAAAGACATCAAAAAAATAAAATGAATACGCAACAATCACTTATACCGGAACAGCAATCTACAGTAAAATTCTTCAGAAAACGGACAACGGTTCGGAATCGGAAGAAACAAGGAAAAAATTTCACTTAAATACGCGTATTATGATTTCACATATAAATACAGACTTTTTTCTGCAGCTTCTGCAGTCACGGGGAGGCATGCTGTGCATGACCACACTGGCGGTATTCATGCTTCCGCTCTCCGGAAATATATTCGTAAAAATATTCAATATCATCGGATGCAGAATCATTTATCAGAGGGTATCATTCTACTATGCGGTGCTTTCGTCGGTTCTTCTTAATTTTTTAATCACCGTTCCGGTTGCGCTGCTGGTATATGCTTTTTACAATCTTGTTCCTTTCGAGATTCTCTACGATGTGGTCATTCTGCTGTTCTGCCTTGAATTTGCCGGTCTGCGCAGATATTCCATGAGAGTCAACCATGCCCTGCGCGCCGGGGACACAACCTCTGCCAAAACCAGTCTTCACCCTTTTGTCCTGAGAGAAGTTTCAACCCTGAGTTCAATGGGAATTGCCAAGGCCGCAGTGGAGAGCCTTCCTCTTAATTTTATTTCCGGCTGGTTTATTCCCGCATTCTGGTATATGGTTCTGGGTGCAAACGGAGCATTTGCGGCAACAATGATTGTAATTCTGAACAAGTCATTCAGCCCCAAGCAGCCTCTGTTCAGTGATTTCGGTAAATTCAACAGTCTTCTGTACAGAACAGTATCCCTTTTCCCTGTATGCTTTCTGTTTATGGTATTTCTGTTCGGCAGGCGAACAAACATCGCACTTAACTGCGCATTCAATTCCGTGAGAGATCATCCGTACTGGCTCACCGGTCTTGTTATCGGATACATTGCAGGAGTTATGAACATTACTCTCGGAGGTCCGAGAATTTATGAAGGAACAAAAATAAGGTACAATAGAATAGGACTGAAAACAGAGCCTGCTCCGGTCCACATAGTTTTAACATATAAAAAAATGAGAAATTCAGTTTTTATAGCACTGTTGTTTATAGTAATAGGTCAATCAGCCTGGTTGTTATAAGATGTTATCATTAAAAAAATTTATTCCTCTGACTGCAGTTTTATACTTGTCAGCAACGTTGTCATATGCCGGTAATGAAGAAAGCAGCCGTACGCTTCCAAGATTATCATCCTCCACTATCAACAGCATAGTCGGCGTAAAAAAGACAATTGAACAGAACATTGAACTTGAACAAAAGCATATGCAGCAGGTGAAAATCGATCGCGACAATATCAACACCATAAAAATCATTTCACTTGCTCCGAATATTACAGAAAATCTTTACTCGCTCGGACTGGGAAGAAACATTGTCGGAATAGACAGTCTGTCGGATTATCCTGCTCAGGTTCAGTCCATTCCGAAAGTTGCAACCGTAAGCAACATTGATTTCGAGGAAATCCTCAACCTTAAACCGGATCTGATTGTGGTATGGAATGATTTTTTCCCTAATCTTGAAAAAGATCTGAAAAGATATAACATTCCGGCCAGAGTATTCCGTTTTGAAACACATAGAATCACGGATTTCGGCGATGCCATTCTGAAACTGGGACGCATAACCCATACTGAAGATCGAGCAATTGAACTGAGAGAAAATTTCCGTTCCAAGATCAAGGAACTGAGAAACACCTACATGAATTACCCTTCACATACCGTCGCATATATTATCTGGGATGAACCTATATATACGGTTGCCGAAAATTCCTGGATTAACGACATAATCGAAATATGCAACGGTAAAAATCTGTTCAAGAAAAACGATCTGTCCTATCCGATAATCGATAAGGAATTCCTGATGCTGTCCAATCCGGAAATAATCATAAACGCAACCATTGCACATCCGATGCTCAATATTCCGAAAAGGCTGCAGGAGAGAGCGGTTATACTGAACAAGGTAAACGGAATGCACAGGATTTCAACAAGAACCATTGATAGCGCGGAAGAGATATGCCAGATTATCCACCAGAAGGATGAGCTGATAGATGAAAACAGTTCCAGCATCGAAATGCAGGAATCAATGGAAGAGAACGGCAGTGCGCTTACCAAAAACGAAGAACTGCAGGAATAACAGAAATTCTGCAGTCCGGTCCATGCAGTTATAATTGCCAGTCTATCGGCTGTTTTCCGCGGGCGGACAGATAGTCGTTGGCAAGTTTGAAATGATTGCATCCGAAGAAACCGCGGTATGCCGACAGCGGACTCGGGTGCACGCTCTTTAAAACACAATGTTTACAAGGATCAACAACTGCACATTTTTTCTGTGCAAAACTTCCCCATAACATAAAAACCACACCTTCCAGGCGATCATTTATAACTCTGATAACCTCATCGGTGAAATGCTGCCATCCGATATCCTTATGCGAATTGGCCCTGCCCTGCTCCACAGTCAGAACATTGTTAAGCAAAAACACTCCCTGTCGGGCCCATTTGACAAGAGAGCCGGAAGAAGGAACCCTGTAACCCGGATACTCCGCACACAATTCCTTAAAGATATTTTCCAGCGACGGCGGGAATCTGACTCCGTCCTGAACGGAAAAACACAGACCGTGCGCCTGATTAGGTTCATGATACGGATCCTGACCGATGATTACGACTTTAATATCTGAAAATTCGGTATACTTGAACGCATTGAATACATCGGAACGGGGAGGATAGATAATCTTTCCCTCAGCTCTTTCATGATCGACAAAGTTTATGATATTCCTAAAATAATCCTGTGATTTCTGATCAGCTATCACATCTGTCCAGGTTAACATTTTTCACTCCTGATATGCCTGCATCAAGTCAAATTCAATGCTTTTCCGCACACTTAAAAAAATAATAAATAATCATTAAAAACTTAATAAAACACCGGAAAATTATACACATTAATTCGCTGATTCAAAACTTAAAAATTCACTACAATCAAGTTCACAAAACATGAAAATCCACCCCTGTTTTTCAACTTTAAAACTTGTTTATTTACGGCTTTTTGTTATCATATCAGGTATAGGTAACATCGTTGTAACAATATGAATATAAAGGAGCCGAAACATGGTTAAAGGTATTCAAATCACAAAAAGTGCTAATCCTGCACTCGTAAATACTATTTGGTTGGTTGACGAAGATAATGCTCGTTGCTTGGCAGCAAAAGAAGGCTACAAGGAAGATCAGGTTGTAGGTATCTCTGAACTTGGTGAGTATGAATTTCGTGAAATTCCGCTTGAACACCGCGTGGTAACACAGGAGGGCGGACAACATTTGAATGTTAATGTTCTCAGAAGAGAAACACTGCTTGACGCAATGGAAAATCCGGATAAATATCCTTCATTGACCGTTCGCGTATCAGGTTATGCGGTTCGCTTCAATTCTCTGACCAAAGAACAGCAGCAAGATGTAATTACAAGAACTTTTACCGACAAGATTTAATTTATTAGATCTGTCAAATATCAGTATTTGTTTATTATCCTTGAATATCCTGCAGCCGTAAGACTGCAGGATTTTCTTTTTTCGGTTGTACAACCCTTCTAAAAATTTTAAAATGATCGAAACTTGATTTTAGGTGGTTTGATCATGATTAAAAAAATTTTTCGTTTTGGAACTGCGGCTGTTTTAGCAGCCGGTATCGGACTGTCATCAGCTGCATGCCATGCAAAAAACAATATTATGGAACTCAACCAGCTTCTTACGAAACTTGATTCCAGATCCTCAACATTTCTGCTTAACCTGATGCTTCAGAAGGAACAGATGATCGAAAACGACAAATATTTTAACCAGGCCAAAGCACTGCTCCCGGTTACCTATGAAAACTACCAGCTGAAAGATATGAATAAGAGCGATCATGAACTGTTTTTGACCTTCAACAGTACAGATCCGAAAGTTTTAAATTTATGGGAGAAAAACCACGATCGCTTTAAATTGAAATTTTATAAAGGTGTCTGCAGCGCATTCAAAAAATACAACTTCAGAAAAATTGATGAATTAACCGTAAGCATTGAATACAACAGCAAACTCATGACCACTCTGAATCAGAAAAAGAATTCCTGCATTCAGACCTCATCCGGAACCGGAAAATAATTATTTGCGCACAACGTCCAGGCCGTTTAAGCCTGGAAAAATCATTTTATTAAATTGTTACGAGGCTTTATTGAATGTTTTTTCCCGGCTGCGGCACAGCCGCATCCGGGATTTATGCATATTTATACACCGGCAGTCACGGATCAGTATTTATGTCTGTATTCCTTTTTAGTCAGGAAATAAGGTTCCTGATTGAGGTATTTCTGATATATTGCATCAAATACCAGAACATTCTGCACATAGTTTCTGGTTTCATTAAAAGGAATATTTTCAACCCACACGTCAACGGATTTTCCTATACCGTCCTTGCTTCTCCATGCCTCGACACGATGAGGACCCGCATTATAAGCCACTGCGGCCAGTACACGGTTATCATCGTACTCTCCCAGCAGTTTTTCCAGATAATGGGCACCGAGAGAAATATTCAGTTTCGGTTCCAGCAGCTGATCCGGCGATTTGTACGGGATGTTGTATTTTTTGGCAACCAGAGAGGCGGTTGCAGGCATAAGCTGCATCATGCCACGTGCACCGACAGGTGAAATTGCACTCGGATTCAGGGCGCTTTCCTGACGTGAAATCGCATAAAGGAAGGACAGACTTACTCCGGTATCGCGGCTTATACTCTTATAGTAATCCAGCAGAGGTGTCGGGAATCTTAATTTGAGCATATTCCAGGCTTTTCCGTATATGCTTGCCTTAAGCGAATAATCGAACCAGCCCTTGTTATATGCAAGTACACCGGCCTTTGCCGCCTCGTCAGGAGTCAGACGGATAATAAAATAGTACCATTCGCGTCCGGCATTGGTTAAATCACCAATGGCTATCAGTTCATGAACACGGGCAAACTCCGTCCATGTCTTCAGAGCCTTTTTCTCATCCAGCGGAGACAGCCATACCCTCTGTTCAAGGAACGGCCACGGAATGGAATATTTCTGCGCAACAAGGAAACTGTAAAAGTTTCTTTCCTTCAGCACCTTCAGATACATATTACGGGCCTCTTCCTTATGCCCCTGTTTCTCCAGAGCAAAGGCTCTCCAGTATATCCACTTGGTGTCATTGGCTTCTTTCTTTGACAATTTTTTAAGCCAGAACTCGAGGTCCTTCCAGTTTTCCTGCCAGATGGCATACTTAACACGGTTAACAATCAAATCATCAGGATGTTTGAGCTGCAGCAGACTCTGATCGAGCCAGTGCATATGATTTGCATTTTTTTGAATCATCATGTGTCTGATTACATAACTGTTGGCCTCATGGATCTGATCACTAGTCAGAGCAAAGTCAACTTTTGCTTTCTGCAGCATCTGGTAGGCTTCTTCTGATTTCGTACGCGCCAGCAGCAAAACAGCTCCGACTGCCACATTTCTGTAATTGGTTACCGAAGTATCAAGTTTTTCCAGCAGTTCACCAGGGTGAGTATACAGATAATTAACAATTCTGGCAGATCTTTCATACGGAGTTTTTTCCAGATCCCTGGCAAGTTTTGCCACCTGATCCTGCTGTCTGCGTTCTCTGAATTTACTTAGCAGTTTGGTATAGGCGGATGCTGAATTAATCATGCCGTTAGCCTTTAGCTGCTGCATCAGGAAACTGCATTCATTAGGATACTGAGCCTGTTTCATGTAAAGATTTTTTGCAAAATTCAGAGCATCCTTCCTGGAGCCCACATGATAAACCGCCGTATTGCGAAGACAGTTCAAATCCGTGGATTTAAACGGTTTGCTTCTCATTTTCAAAGCCTTCGCATATTGTCCTGCATTAACAAGAGTTCTGGTATAACGGGCCTGCAAATCCCCGTTGATACCGTCGTTTTTATGAGTTCTTATATATTCAAGAGCCTCGTCTGCTCTGCCGGGTGAAGCAGCATAATACAGATCATAATATTCAAGATAAGGGTACAGAACATAGTTTTTCAAACCGTTCTTAAGAACTCTGGCCTCATCAATTTTATGATTTATATAATTTTTCTTTGCTCTCAGATAATTCTGCTGATCCTCTGTCAGTGAATCAAAATCAACCTTGGCGGAAACCGGCTGTATCAGCATTGCCATCGAAGCCGCAAGCATGCATTTCAATATTTTCATGTCTCTCCTTCAGTATCTTTTTACCAAAAACATTACCGGTTCAGCCGGATTTTTTATTGTTATTATGAAAAAACTGAAAACCGGCAGATTATCGGTCTGCTGTAAAATGTGCATTTCTCAAGAAAAAATATTTTTTTTTATTATAAATATTAATGGGTTCAGTTTCACTAAAGATATAAAAAAAATCTTCAGTACTTTACAGTTTTGCACTGAAAATTTTTTTATTGTAAAAGATTTTTTTCTGAAAAATATTTTTCAGATAATTAATTTTTTTTCATGATATCCATTACCTGCTTGATAAACCTTGATTTTTCCTCGTCTGATAACTTGTTATCCTTAAGATCGTTGGTTAAGGTAATCAAAAGTTCCGAAACCTTGTCATTGATTTCATTTTCCCGCTGTTTTTCATTTCTTCTTTTGATGCGGCTGTACATTTCCTCGTAGTTCTGAAGAATTGCGCCGACAACCAGATTCATCAGAAGATACGCTCCGAAAATAAACCAGACTACGAAGAACGCGGTAATGAACCATTTCGGTGTTTTTATCAGTTCCATTCTGGATGCAATAATAAGACTGTTGCGAAGACTCACCCAGTCATCGCCGGAAACAACTTTCAGCAGGGTAAACATTGATTCGCTGATTGAACCGAACGGATCTATTCTTCTGTCTATAAAATATTCATCCGATTCATCGATAAATTTATTAAGCATTTCTATTTTTTCCGGAGTTGCGGTTTCAGGTTCCGGAAGTCTGAACAGACTGATGCCGATAACGGCAAATACATAGGTAAAAATCAGCATCAGGGCCATTATGCGGTAAAGAGAAATTACCGATTTCATTAAAACAGCGATTATTGTTCTGTACTCTTTATGCATGTAAACAAATTTTGTTATTCTCAGCATTCGGAATATACGCAGACAAAGCAGAACGGCCGAATCAGGAAACAGCGATTCAGGAATAAGACAGCTGATCACTATGGCAAGATCAAACAGCTGAACAGGATCGGTAAAAAACTGTCTGGTACCTGGAGCAATAATGTATCGTATAACAATTTCAATACAGTAAATGGCTATGCAGATATTGTCGGCAACCACCAGATATTTTGACGGATACGACAGCATCAGACCGGTTATAACGGCATTGATTATAATTACCGACAGAATAAAATTCTCAAAAACCGCATAGGTTCTGCTTTTCTGATTTTTCAACTCATCCCAAAAATTCATCAGTACTCCTGAATTTTTTTCATTGCATTAATGCCATGACTTCATGAACGGAAATAAAAGAAGAAATTCCGAATCCGCATTAAATGCAGAATCAGAATTTCGTTTGATGCAGATCAGCTATTTAAACTGACTCATCTGTTTTTTAAAGTAATTCAGATCGAACGAATCAAGTCTTTTTTCAACTGCGCCTTCAAACATTTTTGTTTCTTCATCCGAAGCATCTTTACTGTGCATTACAACAACCAGCAGCTGATCCTTTATATATGCGTTTCCGACAACCTCGATCGGAGACGGCAGTGAATTTGAAATGCAGCTGCTGAATTCAATCTTCTGACTTCCTGTCTGTATTTTTACATTTTTCCCGCAATAATCCTTAAGGGCGCCGACAGTCATTTCAGCACTGTCATCTCCGGCTGCTGCAATCTGATATGCAAAAAGTTTGTCAGTATCTGGATTGACTAGCATTTTATTAACGTAGGTCATGCCGGTAACAGGATAAGAGAAAGTTGGCAGTCCGACATATCCTTCAGGAAGTTCTCCGTCATTTTTCTGAGAAAATTCAATCGAAGGTGAATCCTGCGCGGCAAGTTTTATCTGAAATTCCCAGTCATACAGCCCAAGCAGTTCCTTTTCCTGTTCGGAGAGACCAGGTGTATATAAATAAAATCCGTAGAAACCGCCGGTAACGAATGCCTCACCGTCATAAATTCTGCCCTCCGGTGTTTCACATCCGGTGAACGAATCCGAATCATACATAAAACCGTCAAGTTCATCCTCATCAGGTTTCTGAAAATTCATTTTACGGCAATGAAGGAAATCAGAAATATTTTTCGTAATAACAGCATCAGGACTCATGTCGGTTATGGATTCAGGGTCTTTATAATCGGCCAGAACCAAAACAAATTCGTTTCCCGATGTCTTATGAACAAATTTTCTTCCGTAGAATGAATCAGGATAAACTGTAAACTTTTCCACCTGATAATTTTTTTCAACCTCGGGATTGGAATTTCCATCCTCTGCAAATACAGCCGACATTCCGCAGCATATAAAACCAATCAGAAAATATTCTGTCAAATTGAAATTTTTTTTCATAAACAAATCCGTAAACTCTGCGTTCGTATTGAGTTAAGTGAAAATCACCTGTCTGTTGCGTATTTTACACAAACAGTAAAAAAAAAATTTTGCGTCAATCATAATTATTTGGTTCTGTTGTAACCGTGTATTGATCACAACTTTGCTTCAATACCGTTTCCGGTAATCCGAACGGGTCTGAACACCAGACCGCTACCAATTATTTTCTGCAAAACAGAAAATTCACTGGTTCCTTTTGAAGAGTTCAGGAATTTTCTGAGGATATTCAAAGCTCCG
>CACWLF010000062.1 GCA_902761645.1 uncultured Aeromonadales bacterium
TTTCCTATAAAAAGTTAAACCTTATTGAAAAAAGAAAAGGTTGGATTGTCGATTTTAAACAATCTTAAGTAGCATCAAAGGTTATTATGGAGCGTTTACTGAGTTTATGAGATTATTACATTTTATTGCTGCATTGTTATCCCGTTATGCAGTATTTTTTGTTACCGGACTGGGAATCCTGGCTTATTTCTATCCTTCGGTGTGCGACTGGGTAAAAGGTTCGGCGGCAACATGGGTTTTGTCGGTAATCATGCTCTCCATGGGCATGACTCTTTCGGTTAATGATTTCAAGGTTCTGGCTCAGCGTCCGTGGCAGATTGCACTTGGAACCGTGGCACAGTTTTCAATTATGCCGATTGTGGCATGGGGAATCATCAGAATATTCTCTCTGGATCCTGCATTGGCAACCGGTCTTCTGATTGTCGGCTGCTGTCCGGGCGGTGTATCAAGCAATGTAATGAGCTATCTTGCCAAAGGCGATGTTGCCTTCAGTGTCGGCATGACAACAGTAAACACTCTTCTTTCACCTGTTTTTACTCCGCTCCTGCTGTTATGGTTTTCCGGCAAGGATATCGATGTTGATGCCTGGGGAATTTTCTATTCGATTGTTCAGATCGTTCTTGTACCGGTAATCATTGGTGTTGTACTGAATATTCTATTCGGCAGAACGAAAGCATACATTGAAACAGTGAAATGCATGCCCGCCGTAAGTGTTGTCGGTCTTGCCCTGATTGTAGGCGGAATCATGTGCCATCAGGGTGTCATGTTTATGAACAGCGATAAGCCCGGTTCAGTTATTCTGCTGATGTGCGGAGCGGTAATGCTTCATAATGCGCTCGGTTATCTGTTCGGTTATCTCCTGGCAAAATTCACCCGCATGGATACCGCCAAGTGCCGTACACTTTCCATAGAGGTGGGATGTCAGAATGCCGGCATGGGAACACAGCTGGCGATCAAGCATTTTGCCGCCATGCCGGAGGCTGCAATCGCCTCGGCATTCGCCTGTGTATACCACAGTATCGGCGGAACACTGCTGGCCAATATATTCTCCATGTATGACGTGTACAAAAAGCGCAGGAAGTCAAAACAGAGCTGAGCATAAAATTGAACTGTCAGGTTAAGGTCGGAGCTGAATCTCCGTCCTTTTCTTTTTGTGCTTCGGATTTCGGGGATTTTTCTGCCTGGAATGACTTTCTGCCAGCCTTCCTCAATATCATAAAAATATTATCAAAATTCATACTGGCAGTATGACGGTTTCTGTATATAATGAAGCTTGATATAATGAAGCTTGGAATAACATTGCTGATAAGGAAAAAAACAGGCATATGCAGGATAAAATTTACAGTTTTTTGAAAACATTCAACGGAAAATATTCATTTCTTAAAGTGACTGCCGGACTGTCTTTTCTTCTGTTTTCGGTTACCTTGCTTGCAGTTATAATTTTCAATATCGGAAGGTATGTCCTTGTTGCTTCCTTTGCCGATTCTGTCGGCAATGTAAAAAACTCTGAACTGATCAGCATGTTTGGTGTAGGTATAAGACTTGATCTTCATCTGATAATACAGCTTAATGCAGGTGCCGCTGTTATTGCGTATCTTATCACTGCAGGATGCGGCAGATGGTTCGGCAGGAAAAGAAATTTCTGGTCTGTCATCTCCGTCTTCTATGCGTTTATACTTTTTCTCTGTCTGTTTTCTGTAATCCTCAATTATTATTACTATCGCACCTACGGAAACTGCATAGACGTGTTCTTTTTCAACTTTTTCAATGAGGATTTAACTGCGCTGGCCGCCACCATCTATAATGGTTATCCTGTATTTCAAATACTTATGTTTTCTCTGTCTGCATTCGCTGTTTTTTTATTTACTGTCAGACTGCTGGCCAGAATTGCAGAAAATCTGGGAGAAAGATTTTCCGACAAGACCAATCTTATGATTGCGCTGGTGTCGGTTATGCTGATCATCATTTCATACCGCGGAGGTTTCGGCGAAATGATCAGAGCAAAATCGGTCATGTTTTCATCCATATCCGGAGTTAAGGCGGTAAATGAAGCCAGATCCAATCCCATATCGCTGATCCAGCGTAACTTTAAGGACTACAGGGAATCAACAAAAGCGATAAATCTGTCAAAACTGAATAAGCATCTCCGTGAATATGAAAGACTGAGCAGAAAATACAATCTCCCGGTTAACAAAAACAATCCGTTAGATTCTTTTTACAAAACCACCAGAAAAAATCCTTATCTTGAAAAGCATAAGCCGAATGTTGTGTTTGTTCTGGCTGAAAGCCTTTCTTCACATATGAGCAGGTTTAATTCCGAAGAATTCAATGTGCTTTCTTCTCTTAAACAGCATCTGGATTCAGATTTTTATTTCAGAAATTTTATTTCGGAAACCGTGGCCACCCAGAAGGCTCTGGTCAGACTTTTGTTCAGAGCTCCTTATTACATGTTGCCTTACAATTCGATGTATGCGAAATACAGGTATGAAACCTTTCCGTTTAATGCGTATATGGAGCAGGGGTATGATGTTTATTTTGTAACGGGAACCGGCTGTGCATGGGCCAATATGAATTTCATTCTGAAGAACAATGGAGTTGATAATATCAGATGTTCCTCGGATATCCTCAAGAAATATCCTGAAGCTGATAATCTGTACTGGGGTATTTCCGATGAATATTTATACAGATACACCTATGAACTGGTTAAAAATTCCGAAAAACCGGTTGCGGTATTTGTTCTCAGCACCACCAATCATCCTCCGTATGAGCTGCCGCCGTCCTACAGCGGACATAAGGAGCTGACGTTCCCGGAGGCTGTGTTTGAAGCATTTTCCAAACAGACTGAGGATGAGGTTGTCAATCATTACAATACATACCGATATGCCGCCGAGACTCTTGGGAATTTCCTGAGCACGATTAAAAACGATGTCGAAACCGCCGATTCCACGATAGTAGCTTTTGCCGGAGATCACAATGCCAGGATCGGCATGTATGATTACCGCTACGATCCTGGTCTGGAGGCCAAAGGTGTATTGTTTTCCTTATATATCCCTGAAAATTACATCAGACATGATTCCATAAATTTTGATGCAATGAGGGTTTCCAGTCATAAGGATATTTTTCCTACCTTGATTGAACATTCTCTGAGCAATCAGAAATATATCAGTCTCGGCTGTGATCTGCTGTCCGCCGATTACTGCCCGTTTGATTTCGGATTCAATGAGGATTTTATTCTTGCAGCAGACGGAGTTTCCGACAATCATAAAAACAAAAAACTCAGTCCTGAATACGATGATTACTCAAAGCTGCTCAATCTTGTATTCGCTATTCAGATAAAAAACAATATGAAAAATGAAGAATAAATAGAAGAATAAATAATAATCCGCTGTGCGGTAATTACCGCAGCAAAAAAGCCTTAAACACAAGGTTATAAGGCTTTGCAACTATGTTCATTGAAATAGGAGAGAACATAAACTTGGAATTACTTGTCCAGTTTTGGAATTCTTAATTTCTGACCGGGGTAAATTTTGTCCGGATCTGAAAGCATAGGCTTGTTGGCTTCAAAAATCACCATGTATTTATTGGCATTGCCATAAAATTCTTTTGAAATCTTTGAAAGAGTGTCGCCCTTCTTAACTTCGTAGAACTGAGAATCAGGCTGTTCTTCCTTCTGTTCGATTTCAACGGCATCGGTATCAACAGATGCTATACCGGCATTGTTGCCTGCTGCCAGAATCGCTTTTTCAAGGGTTTCCTTATCCTTAACTTTGCCTGCCAGCACAACTTTGTCTCCTTCAACTTCCACTTTTAAGTCTTTGGTTTCAAGACCGTGCTTGTCTATGGAATCCTTAAGTTCAGCCGCATTTGCTGAATTTCCGTTAAAAATCTTACTGCCTACGTCTTTAATGAATGAGATTATACCCATTAATCATACCCCTCTTATTATAATAACTTTTTTATTAAACCTGCTACCTCATCATGATAGCAGAAAAAAATCGGAGGTGCATATAAACAGAGTTAAAAGTTGTGAGTGCTGATACAAATTTCGTATTTGTGCTCAGCGTATAAAAAACGGAACAGTTCTCAAAAAATCAGTCGGCAGGCCTGTAAAAGCGGAACTTAGGGTGCATCCATACCGGTTTGAGTCTTTTATCAAAATCATAGCGTACGCCTAAACGGCATTTCTCGTCCATGTGGTAATCAGTGCCGCAGGAGGCATACAGATCAAACTCCAAAGCAAGTTCGGAAGGACAGGTAAGCTCATATCCGGTTTCTTCCTTTTCGCCCTGTTTGCTTCCCAGGGTTTCCATGGCTTCACCTCCGGCTTTTTTGAATCGTTCAGTCAGTTCATGCATCATTTCAAGTCGTTTTTCCCTGGTGTTTTCAGGATTTTTGGGATCAAAGTAGCGCCAGATATGGGCAAGAACAGGAATACCTCCGGCCTTCAGAATACAATCAACGGCATCCTCCATCCTGCACCAGCCGGCTTCTCCCATCTGTATCTTACCGCAGGGACCGAAATATTCATGATATACATTTTCCACGGTATCCGGTTTCACCAGATTTTTGCTCAGCAGATACTGAGACAGACTTAATTTGTTTATGGTTCCAGGAAAGGTGCTAATCAGATCGTTATAATCGATTTTTATTCCTGTCACCTTTTCCAGTTTATCGCAGATATCCCAGGTATGTTGTCTTCTTGTTCTGTGCTGTTTTTCCAGAAGATCCGCCAGTCCCTTGTTTCTGATATCAAGACAGAGTCCCTGGATGTGAATCTTGTCGGGAGTCGTGATTTCAACGCCTGCCACCAGTTTTACGGATGTCTTCAGAGATTCCTCATAAGCCTCGTCGATGCCGGAAACATTGTCATGATCGGACAGACAGAATACATCGATTCCGGCTTCTTCCGCCTTTCTGATGACTGCGGCCGGTGTATACTTCCCGTCCGACTTGTCGGAATGATTGTGCAGATCCAGTTTTAAACCGTAACATGCCTCGCTCATAAGACCTCCCTGATCTGTTGTTGTGCAATTCTGTTTCCCGTACATATGCCAGCAATCGTTTCATGTCATATTCTGCTGTATGTAATTTCGGTACATTTTAAATCATTTTGACGAAGTATGAAATCTCTCCCGGAGATTAAACGCGTTTTTTATTCATGTTTTAAATGCTGAATGAGCATCAGGCCATTGCCGGACTGCAGACAATCCGGTAAATATCCTGGTTCCTTCAGAAAATGTTCAGATCACAGGTTTGCAGATTATTACAGCCGGAAGTTCAGGAGCGCAGAATAAGAGAATAAAAATCAGAACCGGAAAATCACGGATAAACTGCTGAAATTTAAAAATGACAGCCTTATGTTTTACCGGAAATATGCTGTTTTTAGGAAGATTTAACTGAATGTCCGCCGGGAGCTCTCAAACCGGAGACGCTGTTCAGCGGCTCCGGATATACATGGCGGTTGCGGTAACTGAATGCCCGGATTCATGAAATAAGCGGGTTTTCAGTCTGTTTATTTGATGGTTTTTACGCCGTTTTCAGTTCCGACCAGAAGAACATCGGCACCGCGGTTGGCAAAAAGACCTACGGTAACCACGCCGACCCAGTTGTTGATTTTTTCTTCCCATTCCTTGGCATTGGTAATGTTCATTCCTTTTACATCAATGATTTTATTGCCGTTGTCGGTGGTAAAATCGCGATGAACCGGTTCAAAACCGAGAGCCTGAAGCTTTCTGAAAATAGCCTCCTTTGCCATAGGAATTACTTCGATAGGAAGAGGGAATTTACCCAGCTGCTTAACAACCTTGCTTTCATCCACAATACAGATAAACTGCTTTGAAACAGAGGCCACGATTTTTTCACGGGTCAATGCGCCGCCTCCGCCCTTGATCATTTCCATGTTCTCATTGATTTCATCCGCGCCGTCAATGTAGATATCCAGGTGATCCACCTCGTTGAGGCTGATTACCTTGATGCCCAGTTCCTTAAGACGTGCAGTTGTTGCCTCCGAACTTGACACGGCAGCCTTGATCTGATCTTTAATAGGTGCAAGAGCATCGATGAAACAGTTGACAGTGGAGCCTGTTCCAACGCCGAGGATTGAATTCGGCTGAACATATTTGACTGCTTCCTGTGCAACAGCTTTTTTTAATTCATTCTGATTCATTATCTAATCCTTTGTTTGCTAGAATTTGTAAAAATTGGTCGGAGTGGCAATGAAGGGGAGAGGAATGTCCCATGCCTCGCACGGCAGGGAAGCCACTTTCTGTAAATCATGAGCCAGACCCACAACAAGAGTGCCGGGCTGACGTTCTTTCAGGGTGCAGTCATAGAATCCTCCGCCCATGCCGAGTCTGTTGCCGTTATCATCAAATGCCACCAGAGGAGTAAAAATCACGTCCAGTTTCTCAAGTGCTATTTCCGGATTCTGTTCCGTCGGCTCGGGTATTCCGTATTTATTGGAGAGAAGAGGGGAGTCCTGATTGTATATTCTGAAAATAAGCCGTTTTGAATTCTGAGGATCCACTACGGGAAGGCACACGGTTTTGCCCAGTTCCCATAATCTGCTGATCAGATTTCCGGTATCGAGTTCACCGTCGTTGGTAAGATACAGTGCGAAAGTCCGGCATTCAAAAATCCGGGGATATTCCTTCTGCAGAAGTCTGACAATGTCCCTGGATGCCTGCCGCTGAAAATCGGATGAAAGTGATTTTCTTCTGTTTCTTATGTCCGCACGGATCTCTTTTCTAAGCATGATAAGGGATCCTAGCATGAGAGTTTAGTGGTCCTTGAACCCTATGGTTCAAGACGGTAATCGAGTTACAGCATATTAGGCTTCTCAATACAAGTTGAGCTTGCTCACCTATGAAGAAACGACACCAAAGTTTTTTGCATCGGCTCAGGCACATAACAACTCACACTAGGAAAAATCGTCACCAATCGCATCAATTTTATTGATGATTGTCTTAACCTGATCCCGGGCTTTGACAAGTCTGCCGTCAAATTCTTTTTCCTTCATGATCAGATCGTGTGAAAAATTGATAGCCACCAGAGAAAGAATCTTTGTGAGTTCAAGACGGTTGCCGGTCAGGTTCTGCATATCGCCGATAGCTCTGTTTACGTCCCTTGCTGCTCTGCGGAAGGTATCACCTTCGCCTGCAGGGCATCTTAAGGTAAATTTTTCACCATGAACTTCAACGTCAACTTTCTCGATTTCCTCTGAACTCATTTTCTGGCCTCAATATTTTATAAACATCAAATCCGCTGTTTCCTTAATTATGTGGAAATTAACCGATCATGTCAAGTCAATTGACAGCAGTACTGATTGTCTTTAAGCCACTTGCGGCGGCGGAAAATGCGCTGGAGTTTTTCGGCCGTGTTCATGCAGGATGGCTGAAAATGCAGGAACCGCCTCATAGCATGCCGGCGTGTATTTCTTTACCTGAAGAATAAATGAGCGTTTTCCGACCGTTAAAACTTTACTTATGGCGTTTTTTGCACCGAAAAGCTTTTAAAAAGCAACCTAGTTTACAAAACGGATAAATATTATTTCCTTTTGCATGCTGTTTTTGTTTACAATACTTGAAAAAAACAGCTTTTATAAGGTCTTTTTTAATGATTTCTGAAACAATGCAAAAGGCATGGATTGACGGACAAGCCGCTCTGGCTTCCGAACATATGGAACTTGAAACCTGTGAGGTTCATGCCGTGATATGCGGACTGATTGCCGGCGGAGCAAATGATGATCCGGCCACATTCATGCCGAAAATCTACAATATTATCAACTCGGGAGAACCTTTTTCCGCTGAACTGAAGGAATGGATCCTTGATTTTTATAAACTGATCCGGACACAGTTTCATGATATGGAAACTATTGAATTTCCGTTTGAAGAAGATATGACCGATTCCGAAGTATCGGTTTATTTTTTGTCCGTATGGGCCGAGGCGTTCCTTGTTGCTTTCGGATGCGAGGTCAACCGTGATGAAATGGATGACAGCGGAAAGGAACTGGTTGAGGAAATTTCCAATTATACTCAGCTTGAAAGCGGTGAAAGCATGCCCGAAGAGGAGTTTGACGAGGTTCTTACCACTCTGGTTGAGCATTTGAAGGTTTGTGCCATGAGTCTTTATGCCGATTACGGCTACAGGACTGACGGCAAGATTGTTATTCCCAAGGAAATCGAAAACAGCAGGTACACCCAGGACGGTGAACTCGTGATCGGTGACGAGGGAGTAAGTATAGAAGATTTGAAGCAGTAATTATCTGTTTTGCAATGATTTGAAAAAACAGCATATTTGATTAAAAACAGTACTGAATAAAAATAATTACTGCCTGATAAAAATATTGGAGAAGATTTATATGGAAGATGCGGGAAATATCGAAATGGAGCCCATCGGACCGGACAGGGAGAATCCCAAAGTGCCGGAAGCTGATTCTGATGTAATGAATGACAGCAGCGATCCGAATATATGCTTTATGCTCGGTCATAAATATCTGACCGGAGACGGCGTGAAAAAGGACAGCAAGAAAGCCGTTTCCCTGTTTGAACGGGCTATTCAGAACGGAAATTATGAAGCCGCTGAATATCTTGGAATTTTATACTATCAGGGAAACAGATTAAGAACAAATTTGAAGAAGTCTTATGATTACTTCAGAACCGCAGCTGAAAGCGGACTTCCTTTTTCCCAGTACTGGGTAGGCATGTTTCTGGAGCAGGGAGAGGTTGTAGAGAAGGATCCTGAATCAGCAGCAAAATATTTCGAGGCGGCCGCGGAACAGAATTTTCAGCCGGCTGTTTCACATCTCGGAGAATTTTATTTAAATCAGCCAGCTTCTGAAAGGAATGCGGAACTTGCTTTCAGATATTTCAGAAAGGCTGCATCTCTGGGTGACAAATCCGCACTGAAGCTGTTGGCTCTGCTTTATGAGACCGGAACCGGGACCGCTCAGGATTATTCAAAAGCATTCAATCTTTATCTTTCACTGGCTGAAAGAAACGACGCTGATGCTCTGTGTGCGCTCGGCAGATTCTATACCGAAGGACTTGCAGTCGAGGCGGACTGCGCCAAGGCTGTAAAATATTTGCGTATGGCCGCTGATCTTGGTTCTGTTCATGCTCCGGCACTGCTTGGCAATATCTACGATTTTATCAGCAGAGATTTGAATAATTACAATCAGGCGATTTCATGCTACAGGCAGGGTGCGGAACTCAACAGTGCCGAGGCGCTTTACTTCCTTGGTTTATGCTATGCCGAGGGTCACGGTACAGATGTGGATTACGGAAAGGCCCGTCATTACTACGAAATGAGCCTGAATATTGAGTTGCTGCCTGAATACTGCCATAGCTATGCCTATGCCTACGGCGTAATTCATGATAATTCTCTGTTTTTAAAGCAGAAGGCCAAAGCGCTGTTTGCACTGGCTGTGCTGTATGAGAACGGTGACGGTGTGGAGGAGGATCTGACACAGGCAATCAGTCTTTATGAACAGGCTGCCGAACTCAGAGATTCTGATGCTCTGTTCAATCTTGCCCGTCTGTATGACGGCGGTTACGGCGTGGAAAAGGATATTTTCAAGGCCATTGAATATTATCAGAAGGCTGCTGAACTCGGCGATGCAGAGGCTCAGAACACTGTCGGAGAATATTACCTGGAAGGCAACGGTGTTGCCAAAAACTTTAATCTGGCTGTCAAATACATCAGAATGGCGGCGGAACAGGAATATCCGGAAGCTGTATGCAATATGGGTTATATATATGAATTCGGCTGCGCCGTTAAACCGAACATGGCCAAGGCTGAACGCTACTACAAGCAGGCAACCGAACTGAATGACTGCAATGCTCCGTATTTTCTCGGTCAGATGTATGAAAACGGCAGCAACGGGGTTCAGGATCAGGAACTGGCATTCCATTATTATCAGATTGCCGCAGGTCTGGATAACGAAAAGGCGATGTTCAAGATGGCAACCATGATGAGAGAAGGTCGTGGCGTAGATCAGGATCTGGAGAGAGCGGTATATTTTTACAAAAAAGCAGCTGAATCCGGCTATGCAAGAGCTCAGAATGATCTGGCGATAATGTACAAGAACGGAATTGGCGTGGAGCAGAGTTATGAAAAGGCCGCTATGTATTTTAAACTGGCAGCCGAGCAGGGACACCCGCGCTCCATTTCATATCTGTCGATTTTCTATGAGCTGGGTCTCGGAGTTGCAAAGGATCCTAAGCTGGCAGGTTATTATTTTGACAAGGCAGCCGGTATGGGATTTGAATTCTCGGAATAATTAACCGGAAAAGGAATCCGGAAACAGAAAACGGTAAAAGCTGACCATGACGGTTAAACTTTTACCGTTTTATTTTTGTCTGCATCCTGCCTGGAACATGCATGGTGCAGAGAGCGGATTTTAATTTCCGCTTTTGTATTTCGCCTTGAAGTTTACAAAATAATCCCTTGTTTCATCAATGACAACTTTTCGCAGCATGAACAGTGCGATCAGATTAGGAAACGCCATTAAACCGTTTGCTATATCAGATAGCACCCATACCGAGTTGATGGCGGTGCGATCGGAAATATTGTTCTGATCTACATACATCACTATAAGAATGTATGAGGCAACAAAAAGAATAAAAATTATTCTGAAAGGCAGTTTCGATTTAATTCCGAAAAGGTAGATGGAGCATCTTTCCGCATATGAGCTCCAGCCCAGAATGGTTGTAAATGCAAACAGCACCAGACTGATATTGACAACGGCAATACCGATCTTGGAACCGAGAGCGGATGAGAATGCCAGTGTTGTCATGGCTGCACCGGATTCGCTGGAACACCATGCGCCTGTAACGATCAGTGTCAGACCTGTCATCATACAGATAATGATGGTATCAATGAATGTACCTGTCATATTAACCAGACCCTGTTCGGTCGGATGATTGGTTCTTGCAGAGGCGGCAACGAGCGGAGCTGAACCGAGACCGGCCTCGTTGGAGAAGATACCGCGGGCGATACCTTTCTGCAGAGCCATGAGCACGGTGGCGCCGGCAAAACCTCCGACAGCTGATGTTGCTGTAAATGCGGAACTGAAGATTAAAGATACCGCTTCAGGAATTTTATCAATATTAATGCATAAAACGGTTAAAGCGGCAGCCACATAAAACAGACCCATAACAGGAACAAGACCCTTGGATGCAACGGCAACTGATTTCAGGCCGCCGATAATGATCAGTGCCAGAATCACGGAAATTGCAATGGCGCTGTAGATTTTAGGGCAGTTGAACTGCGCGGTGGCGTCAACTATCGAGTTCAGCTGGGTATAGGTACCGATACCGAGACATCCTGCCAGGATACCGGAAACAGCAAACATCACTGCCAGAAATTTTGCTGTTCTGGCATGTTTCGGACCTATGCCGTTTCTGATATAGAACATCGGTCCGCCTACATAGGAACCGTCGCCTTTAGGTTCGCGGTATTTTACCGCAAGCAGACATTCTGCGTACTTGGTGGCCATGCCGAAGAATGCCGCCAGAAACATCCAGAACAAAGCTCCCGGACCGCCGAGACTAACCGCGGTTGCCACACCGACAATGTTTCCTGTTCCGATGGTGGCGCCGAGTGCGGTGCACAGTGCGGCGAAACTTGAAATTTCACCCTCGGTTCTGGAACTGCCCTGATAAGGAGGCAGTTTTATAATATATTTGAGTGCAAGAGGCAATCTTCTAATCTGAAGAAATCTTAACGATGTGGTTAATACCAGTCCGACGCCCATCAATAAAATGAGCAGCGGCGGTCCCCAGATTAAATCATCCAGAGTGTTTAAAAAGTCGGCGACTTTACTGATGAATGTATCCATAGAATTATTAATCCTAAATTTTTTTTATTAATAAAATTAAGTTTTCAGCTGATATTTTTTAGTTTGAATTACTTTCTGACAAATTGATTCAATAAAAATAAGGTTTGTGATTAAAATTCACACGAAAATATCATTGCGGATAATTATAGTGAAATTTGACATTTGATCAAGGTTTTGAAGTTTTGTCCGGCGTAAAGACGATAAAAAAAATGTGTCGGTTTTTATTTCATGATGCCGGGATTCCGGTAAAAGCAGTGAAGGATGCATAGCTGCGTCGATCGCCGCGGCCGCGGCGCGGCAAGATGTTCACCATGCTTATTTCCTGATGCCTGGTAGGATCGTAATTGGAAATGAAGCCGCGGTGGTTGATTTCAGGGAGCTGCATGATTTTTGGCTGAAGTTCCTGAATGGAACCGAAGGAATAATCTCCGAGATATTCATGCATTAACGGCAGTGTATATGAACTTGTTATAACGGTGCTCAGATTCATGTTGGAGCGGGATCTCAGAATATTGGAAAGAAAATCCGCAAAGAAGCTCTTAACATTGGTGGAATTGGTAATAATATCCTCAAGAATGAAGATTCTGCAGGATTTGATTTTGTCCAGCAGTTCCGATTTCCAGTTGTCTGAGGAATTATATCCGCCGCCGTCTTTGGATTTATTGTTGAAATAACTGTCCATCAGTGAATTGAAAGTGGTGTAGAAGGGCTCGAACCCCATTTCTATCAGTTTATGGGTAATGGCTCCGGCAAAATGAGATTTTCCTGAACCGGACGGTCCGGTGATAATGAGGTTAGGAGCCGGACAGTTCAGCGGATCGCTGCTGTACTGAACGAAGGATTTTATAAACTGGAATGCCTGGTTTATGTACTGATCATAGGTAGGGTTTCGTTCCAGATTGCTGAATGTCCACTTTTTGTTCAGATTAGCCCTTGAACAAAGCATATGCTTGTAATTGTTTTCGGATTCGGTACGGATTTTCTGTGATGCCAGGTTTGCCTCTTTTTCGTTTTTTGCCATCAGCTCTTCATAGGTATATAACCGCTGATCGCCGGTATCAAGATTGAGACCGTTCTGCACTGCTGAGAGGAGCTGCTCCAGAGATGCAATTCTGTCCGGTTTTGCCTGTTCGTTGCTCTTTGCTCGGTTTTCAAATCTGTTCATTTGTTCTGTAGTCCTATGTTGCCGGAATATACCGGTGTTATATGAGCGGTTCTGGTATGTATTCTTTTCAGGTATTGTACAAATTTATAATCCCATTCGCACTCATTATTTAAAATTCCTCTGGCCATCCAGAAAGCCCTGAAGTTTGCTATTTCAATCTCGGTGTATGACTGGTTGATCAGCATGCAGCTTTTTGCAACGCCGGGAAACTGAGGGGATGGCATCCAGTCATTGTGCATGGAGTAGCGGCGCTGCCTTCTGGTCAGTTCGTCCGCCGAATCAAGCGGTGCATTATCCTGCTGAACAGAATCGGGCACCGTAACGACTGCGTTTTGAAAATGACTGCTGTCCGGCTTCTGATCGAGCCTGATCAGCTGAATTTTTATCAGATTTTCAATAGCGGCGGTGATTTCCTCTGTAGAAGGCTTATACTGCAGTTCGTTTGTATCAGGGGTATAAACAGACAGCCGGTGGATCAGCGTGGCATAATCAACGCTATAGGCACCGGTACTGTCGGAATTCGGCTTTATTGCAAACAGGTACATACTGCGCGCCAGATGTGATAAAAACGGTGATGACAGTTTTGCATATTCACTGCGGTTCATGATCTGATTTTCCTCTTTTCTTTCTGTCATTATAACTCATGGCAGTCAGAAAACCATGGTTCATGTTGAACGATATGAGACGATCCTGCTGAAAAAACCTGATTTTTAGAATATGGTTAAAACAGGGTGATTTCGGTATAAAATTAATTTTCTTAAGATAATTAGTAAAAAAATGTTAACTAAAGTTAATTATTTGGTATAAATAATTGAAAAAATTAACCTGTTTTTGTAATATCACAACATTGAAAAAAATTTAATTCTTTAGAATCTTAAAAATTCATTAACCATTAAAATCAGGTGAGAAATGGAACAATTAGATAAAACAGATATCCAACTCATTAAATTACTGCAGGAAAATGCCCGTTATTCTTTAAAACTGCTGTCAGAGAAGGTTAATCTTTCAACACCTGCTGTTTCCACAAGAATCGACAAGCTTCAGTCCATGGGCATTATCAAGGGATATACAGCAATAGTTGATCAGTTGAAACTTGGATTTATTATTACTGCGTTCATTAATTTGGAGGTTCCTCCCAAAGGAAAACCTGAATTTTATGAATATATTGAAACATGTCCGAATGTTCTGGAATGCAACTGCGTAACCGGTAATTATTCAATGCTGATCAAGGTTGCCTTCAGAAATACCATTGAACTGGACAGCTTTATCGGTATTCTGCAGAAAAAATTCGGTGTAACCAATACTCTTCTGGTGTTCTCAACTGCAGTTGAACCAAGGGGAGTGGATCCTACACTGACAGAAAACAACAACTGATAATTTTATGGATGTCCGGCAAATACCGGTCAAAATTCAAATTTGCTCCGCTGAAGGTGAAGTTCAAAGATCCTTACGTGCAGGCTACATATGTCTGCAGTAAGATCGAAAGGGAGGTTTAGGATGGCAAGCTTAATTTAACAAATCTAGTTATGTACCAAGTAAAATGTTAACCAAGTGCTATCAGAAAGAGAGGAATAAGAGATCCGAATGAAGTAGATCAGATGAATCGCGAAAATTAGAAAACTGTTCTAGTTAAAGATTAATTTGCAACTAATCGACAAAATTCACAGTTTTAATGTCGGACATAATACAAAATACTCTCATCCGTTCAAAAAAAAGTAAACCACATTGCGGATCAAAGTTCCGAAAAATACTGTCACACGGGGAGAAATCTATGACATCACATCTGTTTTCAAAACTGGCACTTGCAACAGCCGCAACAATACTTCTAATGGCGCCGGCATATGCATCGAAGGACACTCATGCTGAAACACTCGTAAAAAAAATGTACCAGCAAGCTTTTACAGAATTAAA
>CACWLF010000063.1 GCA_902761645.1 uncultured Aeromonadales bacterium
ACGATTCCAAAAGCTGAGATTACGACATGAAAATCAAAATTTTTCAAAAAAGCAGCAGAAGAGTTGAGAGATAAATCTGATGGTCATGCGTAGGCCCTGCAGTAACGGAACGGAGGAAAAACGTTTCATGTATTTTAAACAATAATCTGCTATTATCATTAATATCCTGATTTAAGATTGCAAATAAGCGGTTTTCTTTTGAGGAGATCTTTGCCATGAAAAAAATGCACACTCTTTGCGCTTCTCTTTTGTGCGCCTGTCTGGGAACAACATCCTGCGCCGGCGATTATGACAGAATCCTTGCAGGAAAATGGATCGGCACAGCTCAGAACCGGGAGGGAAAACATGTTATTCTGGAATTCACCGGAAATCACACGGTAACAATCTCCAATTATCTTGAAAACCCGGTAACCGTTCAATATGCAATTCCAGACAATCCGTATATGAGATCTCCGGAAAAAGGAGGATTCAGCATAGAATACCGGCATGACTACGAGACATTGTCATCCGGCGTTAAAATCAATACCTATTTCAGTCAGGAACTGTACTATCACGAGGAAAACGGAGTCCCGATCCTGTCGGAAACAGGATTTGAACATGACGGATGCGGATTTATGATCGTTTCGGAATTTCTGCCTGAAGACAGGTTTACCGAAGGTTTTGAATCGGCTCTCTACAAAAAGCACCTGTGCAAAGATCTCGGAAAGGCTCGCGGCAGATAGTTCTCCCCGGGGGAAAATTTTTTCTTCCTGCAGTTAATCGAAGACCGCCGAACATGAGCTGTTATAAAAAACATGGAACTGAATCACATTGCAGTACCTGATTTGCACGCTCATGTCACGCGAAAACACTTTTTAAAATCAGGAAAACCATTTTCAGTTTTCCTGATCAGCCGAAAAAAAATCCGGCGGTTATTTATCCGCATTTTGAAGAAGACTTTTGACTGCGGATTCACTCAAAATCATTCCGTCCTTATCAGAGATCCAGAACCATCCCGTCTCGGTTTTATTGTTGCGGTACAGTTCGCGGAACTCCTGATGTGCACCCGGAACAATTCTGCTGTCTCTGCTGTAGTCATCTATGTCAGGAATGTCAACCGAAACATTTTCAAAACCGCCTTTCTGATATAAAGCCCTGATTCCTTCGTAATAGGCTTTTGAATTTGCGGTAATGAAGGAAGGACCGCGGGTATCGGTATAATATTTGAATCCCTTGAGTCCCGAAGGCATCGGTTTCATTTTGTAGATGGTTCCCTTAACCTCGCCTTTTTCACCTTCAGCCGGACGATACACAATATATACAAGAGCAAATGAATTGCGGAGACTTTCATCCTTTGCCCTGAGATCCTCATTCACTTTTTTGCAGCTCTTTTCATTAATGTCGAACACAGACCAGTCGCTGCCCTCATATCCGAGGAGAATGTCTCCTGTCTTCATTCCGCCGCGGCCTGCCGGTTTCTCCAGGTTTACACAGTAAAGATAGCTTAAACATGCAGGAGCTGCGGTATTTCTGCTGTCTCTCAGCCATAATTCCAGAGGAACAGGACGGATCGGCATATCGGAGGTATTGGTCTCTCCTACAGTTGCACCGCTTCCGTTCAGATAACGGGTATAACTGCCGAAAGCACTGGCTCTGCCGACAGTTGTTCCCTTTGAATCCTTATAGATTGTTTCTCCGCTTGAAAACTCTGCAGTGCCGATGACTTTTCCCGCCGCATCGCGAAAACGCCATGTGCCGTTTGAAAATTCAGCCGAGCCTACACTGCGGTTGCTGCGGTCACGATAGGTTATGCCGGTTACATTTTTTTCAATGCGGCCCGCGGTTGAACCGTTTACGCTGCAGACGATGTCCGAGCTGCCCGGGGTACATTCATATTTTAAATTTCCGTCATTGATTTTCATGGTCCAGGCATGAGCTGATCGGAAGCAAGCAGAAGCACAGAGGCGCTGAGAATTAATTTTTTCTTTTTGGCACAATCTCCTCCAGTACAAAACAAAAGCCGTTTCCGGCCTTTATTAAAATAAAATCATTATATTTTTCAATCAGTATAATGTCCGTTTATCATCAGAATTATACCGTTCAAAAACCCTGAGACAGTCTCTGCGTGAAATCTGGCGCCGCACCAGTATTCTGCGATCTTCTCCGTTGATGTAGCGGTAGAACCGATCGTCACGGAATCCGATTTTTTCAGTATCACTGACGTCGCATCCGTAATACACCTCGGAAATATTCGACCACAGAACGGCGCCGAGACACATCGGGCACGGCTCTGCAGTGGTATACAGCACACAGCCGTACAGATTGAAGGTATGAAGATTTCTGGCGGCATCGCGGATGGCCTGCATTTCACCGTGGCAGGTGGCATCCTGAAGTCTGATGACCTGGTTGTGTCCTCGTCCTACTATTTTTCCGTCCTTTACCACAACACAGCCGAAGGGACCGCCCTCATGCCCGGCAATGCCCAGCTCGGCCTCCTTTATCGCCTCATTCATAAAAAAGGTGTGAAGTTCATTTTCACCGCAGTCTTCTATTTGGTCCAAAGAATTTCCTCTCCCGAATTTAAACAAACCCGTACTACTTGATCAGCATGATGGTCTGATCCCCGATGGTTTTTGTTGAACTTGACTCGATATAACTGTTAAGTTCAGCAGTAATCTGATCATGATTGGTATTGCGCAGATTAACTTTGGATGCGAAATCGGTAACCCATTCGGTCCAGAGGTTCTTGTCACGCATATTGGACAGATTGCTGAAAAATTCCCTTGTCAGTTCACGGTTCATGGCAACCAGCATGATGAGCGAATCACAGATCCGGAAGTCAACGCGGTGTCTGAGTTCATTTTCCTGAATATAGACATCATCGGTAACAACTCCGTCACGATAGATGTAATCTCCGTATTTGTTATAGCCGAGAGGTATCAGATCGTAATCTCCGGTACAGATTGCCACACCGAATTTACCCACCGATGCCGTCAGCACAAACCAGCCGAAATCATATCGTTTGAGCAGCACCACAGACAATGTTGTGGCAAACTGCGAAACGCTGACACTGGCGAAGTTTGACTGAATCACAAGTTCCTGATACGCCTGCTTGAAGCCGTCGAATACAAGTTTTTCAAAATGATTGCGCGCCATGCGCCTGGTATTTTCCGGACGCTCAGGATTGGCAAGCTTATGAACCAGATCGTCAAGTTTGCCGTTCATCTTCTGAAGGTAATTGGTAAATGTCTGGATGATTGAATAAACCGCGACCCTGGAACCCTCGCGGGAGAATTCCCCCTTTTCACTGCCGTCGGCAAGAGCCATGATCACCCAGCCGCCGGTGTTGCCGATACCGCAGTCCGCATTGCGCGGCAGCCCGTTGTTGGCGTGCATTTTACCGCGGTTGGACACGGCATAGACATGTTTTGCCGAGGTGAGTGAATCATTGACATACACCTGCTTGTGCAGCTGATAGTTATCAATCTTGTAGAATCGTATATCCTTCGGAGTCGGAATATCCTGCCAAGTAATCTTGATGGCAGGCAGAATGTTGATCAGCACAGATTTTGAAAGCAGAAGCAGGCGGGAATTTCCTATGCCCTTGGCACGGTAGCGCAGCTTCAGCACATAACTGCCGCAGATATTCGGAACACCCTGCATTGTCATGGTGCCGCTGTTGAAATTAAGTCCCAGTTCATCACAGCCCAGCACGCTTTCAACCTCAATATCCTTGAAGTGATCACGGAGATTGATACGGTAGTTCTGCTCCTGGGTCGCAGTCGGCAGTTTAGGATACGAGTTCTGTTCATCCGAAGCGCTGTTTTCCTGCTCGACATTGGAAACACTTATCACCAGACGTGCATTCTTCTGTATTCTTAAATTGCTGTATTTTGTCAGCGTAAAAATAATCAGCAGAGAAACGTCGCCGACCTGGGTCGGAAATCCGCGGATTATGCGCGACTCGTCAAGATAATACAGACCGTAGGAATCCAGTCCGACAAATTTCACCCTGCAGTCAGGCGGAAAATATTCTGCAACACTGAAGTTGTATTCCTTGTTGACAACGCCGGACGGAAGTATCATCTCATCATTGTCAAACAGGAACTGGTATTTCAGATAAAAGGCGCGATCACTGCTCCTGATCTGATTTATGATTTCCTGACGCTTTTCATCGGCAGGATCTATCGGCTTCGGTTTATTATTCTTTTCATCACTTCCCGGTATATTGTATAAATTGGACGAATTGGTTAACTTCTGTTTGGTCAGTGACGGAGGAGCGTCCTCTTCCAGATCAAGCACCACATAAAGAAATTCATTCGGATTGTCATTCAGTCTCAGGCGCATGCCGTTTACCAGTTTGGCGGATTCTCCGCGCAGAATCGCCCTGTCGCCTGCCGGAGTCATTTCGTACAGACCGTCGATGACATAGTTGTTTAGGTACCAGTTCTTGTTTTCATAGGTAATGTTCGCCACGGTCTTGTGGTCCGCCGCCGTGGTGAATTCCACCGGAGTATTCTGGTGTTTCAGCAGCCACATCGAAAGCTCACGGTTATGGAAACCGACAAACTTGGTATTGGTAAGACTGTAACGTTCATACGCATCGCCGCTTACACTGCGGTAGAAATGGAAAATCGGCAGCACATGAGGCAGCGTGTAGTGACAGAACGGACACTCAAGCACACCGCGTCCATATACAAACCAGCGTTGATCGCATTTGCGGTTCTCGCACGGAACCAGAAGTTCATGAGTCTTAATCAGCGCGGTGGCCCACTCCTCGGCTCTCGGTCTCAGTTTCGGATTGTGCAGGCCGTCGATAAACGCCTTTTCAAATAAAATCTTCAGATAAGGTCCGCACAGCGTGTACGGAGTCTTTTCAGGATCTCCGGTAACAGTCTCGGAAGGATGCAGATCCTTCGGATTCACACGGTTGGTGGCGTCTGTTGGATGCTCGATAAAGAGAGCCTTTTCACCCATTACCAGCTCTTCATCCACATCCGGATCAAGATCGTAAACCTTGCCGCCGCGAAGAGGATGACGGTTGAGCAGATACATGTATATCAGGGTTGCCAGCGCGTGACAGTCGGTTTCCATGCTCGGCAGAACGCGGTTCGGATCATCAAGATCGAGATGCTGCGTCTTCATTACCTCGGGAGCAATGAAATCGGTTGTACCCATAACCTCAGGATTGAACTTGCCGGTAACCACCAGGCCGTCAAGGTCAATGATGGAAATCTGTCCGGTCGGAGGATCGATAAGCACGTTCTTGTAGGAAAGGTCTGAATGCGCAAGTCCTGCGGCATTAAGTCTTTTAACCGCCTGGGCAAGACGGAGACATGCAATTATATAGCCTTTCCAGTTACCGCGCTCTCTCGGATCGAGATAGTTGCGGTTGCGGATGGATGCAAACCATTTGCCCTCCTTCTCCTTGCCTTTGATTCCGCCGATATCATTATGGTCGGAACCGTACTTGAAGAAGAAGCAGTTGCGGTAGGTAGGAAGCACAAGCCCGATTTTGCCCTCGTACATCACCACCTTGGTAGGCCAGCAGTAAAGCGGAGCCCAGTATTCGCCGCCCTTGTTGTTGAAAATACTGTTGCGGTACAGACCGACTATGGTGTCAAGACGGTCAATCAGCTTTTCCTTGTCAAGTTTCTCGCTGCGGTAGAACGCAATAACATAGGACTTGTCGGGACTGAAGTAGACATCCTTCATTTCCCCCTTGCCGATAATTTTGGAGTTTTCAAATTCTACAATTGTGCCGTCCAAGGCTCTTAACTGAATTATCATAACTACGCCACCTAAAATACCACAACTATAGTCCGATCATCATGATTTCCTATTGACCAGAAATCCAGATATTCCAGCATCTGCTGCTCAATTTCATCATTGCAGCCGAAAAGCCCCACCTCGTTCCGCAGGTTTTCATAGAATTTAACCCAGCAGCGCGAGTCATTGAGATTTTTGTCCGATTCGAATTTAGGATCGGAAATACCGTCGGTCATCAGAATCAGCGCATCAAAATCCTTGACCAGTTTGAACACGATGCGCGATCGTATATCCTCGATTGCTGTAATGCCTTCCGTGGTTATAAATCTAGTCTGTCCGAAATATTTTCCCTCGTCCGGGTTGCACAGAATGGCCGCTGTGCGGTGTTCCATGTCAACCATGCCGATGGCGCCGTCCCCGACATTGTAGGAGAACACCAGCCAGCCGTGCTGTGTTTTCTTGAAAACCGAAAGAAGACAGGTGGTTGAAAAACTTCCGATATCGGCCTTTTCAATATTCTGAGCTGTCTTTTTGAACTGATTCAGGGTTTTTACCAGTACCGATTTGATTATCTGTGCGATTCTCTGCTTAAGGGTTGTTTCAAGCTCCTCGGCGTCACCGTCAATATAGAAGGTCTTAAGACTGTTGTCTACAATTCTGTTGAGTTCATCATCCCGGAATGCATCCCGGAATATTTCGGAAATAAAACCGGCAAGAATTCTGGAACCTTCCCTGGAATAACGCGATGAGCCCGCGCCGTCGCAAACAGCCACGGCATACCACTGGTTTTCAGCATTGTACTCGATGGCGAAATCATCATCGCGGAATTTCCCGTCATATGCGTGGGATCTGCCACGCTTGCTGGCGGCTACAACATTTTTGAGACCGGATTTCTTATACTCGTCGGCAATCAGAACACTGCTGTCGTCATTGCTTTTCGGAAACAGGGAATCAGCCGGAGGATCAACCTCCTTCCACAGTGTTATCACATTGAGAGTCAGAAGCTTGGAAAACGGATTTCCCTTCAGATTGAACTGAATGCCCACCTGAAAGCTGCCGAGATGCTGAGGAACACCCTCAATGGTGAAATCGCTGCGGTTGAAGCACAGACCGATGGATTCAAGTCCGAAAATCTTGAAGCTTCCGAAAGCGGAAACAGGAACGATTTTCTTTAAATCATAGTAATAGGAAATGTTTACAATCGCCTGATCGAATTCATTGATGGACAGAAGCTTGAACAGTTTTTCCTGCACATCGGACGCAGACTTGGTATCGGCAACAGGCTTGCCGCGCAGCAGATTGATTACACGCGGATCGTACTGCGAGTACGGCTTGGCCGCCGCTGCAACCTTTTCCTTCTCCTCCACAAGTTCAAGATTCTCTTCGCTTACAACATAGACATTGTTGTTTCTTTCCCTGGAATCCTGACCTGCCGACAGATCAAACTCATCAAAATCAGACGGATTTTGCATAGAACTCTCCAGTCAGCCGCACACTAGCCGATGGTGCGGTTAATATTAATACCAACATCCGCAATGCCGAAGAATGAATGTTTGCCGCAGTGCGGACATACATTAACCTGATTGTTCTTCACGCAGAGCACACCGCCGCAGCTGCAGATACCTATGGCACTGTCGTTGCCGCAGATAGGACAGGTCGGATGACCGTACAGCCTGTCGGTATTAACCTTAAGATTCTGGTAACCGTCCGCTGAAAGTTCAAAGTAATCGTCGTCAACCGGATAAGCGCCCTCGAGGGTATAGTCGTTGCTGTTCTTTCCGTTTTTCTGGTATTTGATCAGATAGTAGCGGCCGGTGGTCTGACATTTTGACAGTATAACGATAAAGTTGTCGTCAACCACCATTTCACCGGTGCCGTCGGCCTTCTTTACCACCGTTCCGCTGGTCCGGCGGTTAATATCGCCGTCAGAGGTTTGGGAGACACTCTTGCTTGAGGAGTTTATGGACTGGGAAATCCAGTCGAAGAACTGTTCAAAGGAACTCGGATCTGTATTTTCAAGAATATATACGTTATCCGTAAACTGCTTAAGAATTTTTGTATCAACATTGTTGCCGATGGACACTGCAACGCATAAAACCGATTCACTGTACTTTTCGCGCCACTTTCTGGCCGCCTCCTGAATATTGTCGGTAGGAGTGCCGTCGGTAAAAATGAAGACAATCGGACGCCAGTCGCCCTTTTCCTCATAGGTATTCTTTTTAACGCATTCATCGATATCCTTCATCAGAAATTCAAGGGCATTTCCAAGCGAGGTGCCGCCGCCGATAGGAAGATGCACGGAACTCAGACGGTAAAGTTCAGCCATTGACAGCAGTTTTTTCGTTTTGCCTGCAAAGGCGATAACGGACAGAACCGTGGTTTCAAGAGCATAGGGACTCTGTTTCAGGGTTCTGATGATGGTCGTTATTCCCTCCTCGACGCAGGCGATCGGTTTGCCCACCATCGATTCGGAACAATCGATTACTAAATATATAGGTAATCTTCTCATTAGTAATTACTCCTAATGCGTTTTTAGTTTTATCCTGTAAATTATTATTTTTATTTTTCTAATAACCGGGGGTCTGCATTTTCCTGCACCATACTGGAAATTTCCGGCTAACAATCTGTTATAACACGCAATTTTAAAATTTATGCTGTATTTCCGCAACAGATAAAACGGATTTAACCTGTTTCATGGTTTATTATGCGTTCCTACTTTTCCACCTTCATGGCGTAGGACATCAGAACCGTACTGTCGGCGGTATCAAGAGTAACAATATTCTCGCTGATATCCGCAAGCCACGGATCGCTAATCTTTGCCTCCTGGTTCGCCAGACACACCACCACCGAGGAAATGTTCTGCTTTCTGAGCAGCAGAAGCCCCTGGGTGTAATCATCTGTAGGTTCCCCGTCGGTCATTACAAAAACAATCGGTTTCCATGTCTGAATGCGTTCCTTTTCATTGTCCAGCGCATTCTGTGCGATTTCAGTCGCAGCCAGATTGAACGCGTCCCCCAGAGCAGTACAGCCGTAGCAGTTAAGCTGAGGCATGACAAATTCATCTATATCCGTAAGCGGTACCAGAAGATCGGCCTTGTCACCGAAGGATATAAGCGAAAAATTGACCCTGTGAAAGGTCGAAAGATTTCGTTTGAATGCCGCTATGATAACCTGCAGACCGTTCTGCAGCGACATGATAGGTTCGCCGTACATCGAGCCCGAAGTATCAAGCAAAATATATATTGGTAATCCTTCCATGATTTCTCTTTTATGAAGCCTTTATATTCATGATCCAGCATAATGAAACACAAGATCTATATTCCCATGTGAATTTTATATCAAAATATTGATTAATTGCTTAAAAACGACAAAACGGCTCTCAAAATTGTGTATTAGATTACAAACTTGTTCCGGATGCCGCAGATAATTGAAATTCATCACTGATGAATAATCTTAACAGACAGATCCAATATTCCAACACAGAAACGTAAAGATCGTGTATCATTATCGCATATGATTCAAAAATGTTCGCAGAAGGATTGTGTCTATGGGTACCAGTGCCAATATCGAATTCAAACTCCACGACGGTTCAACCAGACTTTTTTTATCAAAACCAGGTTGTCCAGGTGAAACAGGGTTCCGTCTTTCGTCGGCGGATTTCTGGAAGCGCAGCAGCAGCGGCACCGTTGAAGCTCCGGATGAAAAAGCGGTTTTCGACTACATTGCAGAAAATCTGCACATATCAAAAATCAGTGAAAAAGATACCGGCTGCGACTATGACTATTATATAGATCTCACGGACTTTGCAAAATGCACCTTCAGCCCGCTCCCAAAGAGCGGAGAGCCGGTAAAGACATATCCGCTGACTGCGCTGTGCGCATGCAGCGACGGGAAATGCAACGATGATGTAGCCGGCATGATCAGAGAACTTTCGGACAGCAGCCGGGCATGCGGATGCGGACAGAAACACCGCCCTGACTCTGATATTCCTGCACGATCCTCCTGCACCTCCGGCAGCACAGGAAAAGACTACAGTTCAAATATTAAATGGGCGGTAAGATATTTTGAAATAGCTGAACTTGTCAGTTCCTGGTCTAAAGATCCGTCAACCAAGGTCGGAGCAATAATAGTAGGAGACAAGGGACAGATCATAGCCCAGGGATACAACGGTTTTCCACGCGGCGTTGAAGATCTCGAAGAACGCTACAATCACCGCGAAACCAAATACAAATTCGTTGTGCATGCAGAAATGAACGCAATACTCAACGCTCTGTACAACGGTTCATCTGTTGCAGGCGCATCAATCTACATCCACAACCTGCCGGTATGCCAGGAATGTGCCAAGGCAATCATCCAGTCAGGTATCTCCAAGGTGTTCATTGATACTGAAATTGAAGGAAAATGGCTTGATGCCTGGCAGTTCTCCAAGGTAATGTTAAGAGAGGCCGGGGTTCAGGTGTTCCTGCTGAGTGAAGACAAAACCAGACTGATTCATCTGGATTAAAAAAAAATAAACAGATTGGTTTATTTTTATTCAGCCGGTTGATTTGTTTTCTCATCTGATGATCTGTACGGGCTTTTCCCCGTGACAGAATACTGCAGTCCGTCCACCGCAGGCTTCTCCGGAAATCAGCACCGGAAACCGCCTGTTCAGGAAGCAGTCAATTCGCCTCGGAAAGTGAATATTCTTATTCCGCTCCTTTCGGTTTAGGATATGAATATGATTCCGCATCATCGAACATCATCTTCATTTCAGTAACATTGGAGGTATCCCAGCCGTCTATCGGCTGATTGAAAGACTCCGCTTTTGCAAACATCGCACTCATATCAGCAACATTGGATGTATTCCAGCTGCCCAGAGGCTGATTGAAGGATTTTGCCGCGGCAAACATCCCGCTCGTATTTTCAACACTGGAAACATCCCATTTGCCTATCGGCTGATTGAAAGATTCCGCTTTTGCAAACATCGCACTCATATCAGTCACATTGGATGTATTCCAGCTGCCAAGCGGCTGATTGAAGGATTTTGCGCCCCAGAACATTCCGCTCATATTGGTAACATTGGATGTATCCCAGCCGCCGATTGCCTGATTGAACGATTTTGCTTCTTCGAACATAACTTTCATATCAGTAACCCGGGAAACATCCCAGCAGCCTATTGCCTGATTGAAGGATTCCGCATGCATGAACATTCCTTTCATATCAGTGACATTTGAAGTATTCCAGCTGTCCAGCGGCTGATTGAAGGATTTGGCTCCCCTGAACATTCCGCTCATATCGGTGACATTGGATGTATCCCTGATATTCACATATTCAAGATTTTTAAAATCAAAAAATGCGCAGGCGAGGGAATGAACATTCGAGCCCAGTCTTATTTCAAATTCAATTCTTTTTACAGGAGAAACACTGTTCGCTCTCATGAAAGGGTTTGTTCTGTTTTGCTCTTCCACCCATTCATCGTAATATTCATCTTTCCTGCAGCTTCTGGTAAATTCATAATTAATTGTCAGCGATTCCAAATCATTGCCAATAATTCTCCGGATCAGTTCATCGGTAATATCATCCGGTGAATTCAATACCGGGTTTCTTTTTCGGTATATTTCATTTTCCGTTATTGAATCAGCATTGATTACAGGAACTCCGCAATATTGACAAAAATTTGAATCTTCAGCAATTTTTTTTCCACATTTACGGCAAAACATCTTGTACACCCTTTGAATATTAAACCGAAATAATTTTAACATAATAAATTCAAAATTTACACTTTTCTTCAATAAATTAAAAGTTTCACAAACTTTAGGACTATACTGACTAGCCTATACCACAAGGGTTTAACCCTATTCTAATCAAAAAATCATCAATATTGTAAGATTTC
>CACWLF010000064.1 GCA_902761645.1 uncultured Aeromonadales bacterium
ATATCATTCAAAAATACTAAAATCGATGTACACAACACCTTAAAAGCTCGTTTTTGGCTTAAATACAGGGGGTGTCACCGATTAAGTATCAAACTCGGGAATACGCAGAAGAAAACAAAACAGTGCATGAAAGATTTTACAGAAATCTTTCAGCCGGGTTTGCCGCTGAAATTGACTTTTTGTCCGCTCACGGCCCGGCAAATAATTTTATCGGCGGTGATTTTATAATTCACACGCTGAATGCAGATCACGACAGAGGAAATCAGAAGGCTTATCGACCGTATAATGCCTCGCATGCCGACGGCAAGAACAGGACAACCGTCTCAGGAATCCGCCGGACAGGAAGACTCTGCGGCACGGGTGCCGGTACAGATCAAGAACTTTCCTTTTATCGATTAAAAAAAGGTTCCAAAGGTTGTACAATACCCGAAAATAATTAAAGGATCATGAAAAATGAATTTATATATCTGCGAAAAACCTTCCCAGGGGAGGGATCTTGCCCGCGTACTCAAATGCACATCAAGACATGAAGGTTCACTGAGCAACGGTACCGATACGGTTACATGGTGTCTCGGTCACCTCCTGGAGCTTCTTGAACCGCATGAATATGATCCTAAATACAGAAGATGGAGCATCGAGGATCTGCCGATTATTCCGGAACGCTACAATTACAAGGTGAAATCCGCATCTGCCAAACAGTACAAAGTTGTTGCAGATCTGATCAAAAAAGCCGACTGCGTTTATATTGCCACCGACTTTGACCGTGAGGGCGAGGCCATAGCAAGAACACTGCTCGATCGCGTGCGCTACCGCGGCACCGTGAAACGGGTATGTCTTTCAGCCCTTGACGATATCAGCATAAGACGAGCTCTCGGCAGCATCAGAGAAGGTTCCGAAACCGTTGCTCTTTATTATTCAGCCCAGGCAAGACTGAGAGCAGACTGGGTTGTTGGAATGAATCTGAGCAGACTGTTTACCCTGCTGGGAAGAAAAAGCGGCTTTAACGATTCCATTCCTGTCGGCCGTGTTCTTACACCGACCGTGTCGCTGGTGGTGGAACGGGATCTTCAGATCAGAAATTTTGTACCGGTTCCGTATTATGAACTTAAAATCACCGCCGTAACAGAAAAGGGAAAATTTCCGGCATACTGGAATGTTCCGGAAAATATTGCCGACGATGCGGGAAGATGTCTGAAGCGTGAAGAGGCCGTCAGGGTCGCATCCGAGGTTAATAACGCAGAGGGTACAATTACAGAAGCCGAAAAGAAACAGGTAAAGGAGGGAGCTCCTCTGCCCTTCGATCTTACGAGCCTTCAGCAGTATGCGGCTAAAAAATGGGGCTACACCGCCCAGCAGACACTGGATGCCGCACAGGCACTGTATGAAACCCACAAGGCAACCACCTATCCGCGTACAGACAGCCGTTATCTGCCGCTGTCACAGTTTGCCGACGTTCCACATGTACTGGATACAATGCAGAAAGCAGATCCGGCGCTGATCCCTCTGATTGCCAAAGCGGATCCGAATCACAGGGGACGCGCATTCAAAAGCGAAATAGACTCCGCGCACCACGCAATAATTCCGACCATGAAGGTTCCGAACCTGGCGGTCATGAATCCGTGTGAACGCAATATCTACAATGCAGTCAGGGCATATTATCTCATGCAGTTTTTCCCTGATGCCGAATTTATGAAATCCGTCATCGGGGTATCTGTCGGCGGTCACCGCTTCACCGCAAAAGGCAGGATTCTGATGAAACAGGGTTGGCGTGAAGTTCCGCTCTCTCTCGGTCTTCTCGGTTCAGACAGCAGCGACGAAGATCAGAATGAGGAAAGCCAGGAGGATCAGACAAGACTTCCGAATGTTCAGGCAAACGATCCGTGCATGGCGACCGAACCTGCCGTAACCGACAAAAAAACCGCTCCGCCTGCACACTTTACCGAAGCCACGCTGTTGGCGGCAATGGAAAATATCGGTAAATATGTACAGGAGGAAAAATTCAAAAAGATTCTGAGGGAAACCGCTGGGATCGGAACTCCGGCAACCAGGGCCGGAATCATAGAAAACGCCATTCGGCACAATTATCTGCAGCGTCAGAAAAAATCAATTCTGGCAACAGACAAATCATTTGCCGTAATTGAAAAGCTTCCTGCGGGAATCAAATCGGCAGGACTGACAGCCGCATGGGAACAGGAACTGGATAAAATCGCGCACAGCAGTGAAACAACCGAAAATTTCATGCTCAACATTGAAAAGTGGATCCGCAGCATGATCAGCAATTACCTGGCCAGGAATGATTTTGTAATTCAGAATGTTTCCGGTTCCGGTGCTCTGAATGCTTCAGGAACCTCTAATGCTGGAAAAAGCAACACCAGATATGCAAAAAACAGCACCAAATCTGTCAACCATCGACAAAAATCAACTGCAAAATTGAAGAAAAACAACGATAAATCAATATGTTACCCAAAAGAAATAAAACAATCTGCAGATGCTGACACAACAGTTGCAGGAAATGCGCCGATATGTCCTGACTGCGGTCAGCCGATGGTACTTAGAACCAACAGGGCCAAAGGCAGCAGATTCTGGGGATGCAGCGCATACCCGAAATGCCGAGGTACTCTGCCGATTGATGACAGATGATGCAGAACATGTCCGCAGCCGGAGCCGGATATTATTTCGCCTTTGCAGGCTGAACCGATATCCGCGCACTCCAAAAAAAAGCATTCATTGAACAAATGCCGCAGCTCCGGGGCACGAAAGTGCCGTCCTCGATAATCACAATGACTAGAATCGTAAAATATGCTAGAATAACAGAGTTTTAGATTAGTGCTGTTTAAGTTTTTCCTGCTGCATTGCTGTCAGGACTGAGACTTATCGCAAAATTTTGAAAATAATAAAGGATCAAAAAAGTATGGCATTGCATCCATTTGCAGGAAAGCCTGCAAGGTTAGAAGATTTAACCAATATTCCACGTTTAATTTCTGAATACTATCTGAATAAACCGGATATGAGCGTTCCGGAACAGAGAGTAGCCTTCGGTACCTCCGGTCACAGAGGAAGTTCCCTGACCTCTGCATTTACCGAATCCCATATTCTGGCAATCAGTCAGGCTATTGCAGATTACAGAAAGGAACAGAACACCACCGGACCACTGTTTATCGGAAAGGATACCCACGGTCTGTCAGAGCCGGCGTTCTGCACAGCTCTTGAAGTATTAATCGCAAACAATGTAAACGTGTATGTGGACAAGGATTTATCATACACCCCTACTCCTGTTGTTTCACACGCGATTTTAACCTACAACCGCGACAAGACATCGGATCTGGCTGACGGTATCGTTATTACACCGTCTCACAATCCTCCTACAGACGGCGGCTTCAAATACAACCCTACCGACGGCGGTCCTGCCAATTCAAATATTACAAAATGGATTGAAAACAGAGCCAATGAGTATCTTGAAAAAGGTCTGGACGGCGTTAAGCGCGTTGAATACACCCAGGCTGTAAATTCACCTCTGGTTACCCGTTTTGATTACATTTCCAACTATGTTAACGATCTGGAAAATGTTATCAACTTCGATCCGATCAGAGAAAAGAAAATCAAGATCGGTGTAGATCCTCTCGGCGGTTCAGGCGTTTACTACTGGGATCACATTGCAAAGAAATACAATATTGATATCGAGGTTGTAAACTACAGGGTTGATCCTACCTTCTCTTTCATGACCCTCGATAAAGACGGAAAGATCAGAATGGACTGCTCTTCTCCTTATGCAATGGCTTCGCTGATTGCATTAAAAGACCGTTTTGATATCGCGGTAGCAAACGATCCTGACTATGATCGTCACGGAATTGTATGCAGAAGCGGACTTATGAACCCTAACCACTACCTCGCAGTAGCTATTCAGTATCTGTTTACCCACCGCGACGGATGGCCTAAGGAAGCAGCTGTAGGTAAAACCGCAGTGTCATCATCAATAATCGATCGCGTTGTTAAAAGCATTAATCGCGACCTCAAGGAAGTTCCTGTAGGTTTCAAATGGTTTGTTGACGGACTTTACACAGGAACATACGGTTTCGGCGGTGAAGAAAGCGCCGGTGCATCATTCCTGAGAAAGAACGGCAAGGTATGGAGCACCGATAAGGACGGTATCATCCTGGCACTGCTTGCTGCTGAAATTCTTGCTGTAACCGGCAAGGATCCTCAGGAACACTATAATGAAATTACCGCACAGTTCGGCAATCCAATTTACAAGCGTATTGATGCTCCTGCCAATACACAGCAGAAGGCTATACTGTCAAAGATGGATCCTTCTCTGATAGAGGCATCAGAACTTGCCGGTGAAAAAATCACTGCAATTCTGACAAATGCCCCAGGCAACAATGCTGCAATCGGCGGTCTGAAAGTTGTAACCGAAAACGGCTGGTTTGCCGCACGTCCTAGCGGAACCGAATCCATTTATAAGATTTACATGGAATCATTCAAGGATGAAAAGCATCTGGAACAGATTCAGAATGAGGCTGTTGCCATCGTTTCCGCCGCATTCAGAAAAGCAGGCGTATAACGGATTTTAATTTCACTTTTAAAAATCATTGAGATCTGCCGGCAGGCAGATCTTTTTTTACCTCTCAATATACGACATCACTGATAATTTCAGATATTCCCGGAATGCCAAGCCGCCGCAGGCAAGATGCAGCCCCGGCAAGCCGGACAGTTCCTGTGATTTTTATTTTCCTGAAGAATCATGATGTTATTTTGCTGTTAAAAAAATTTCATCATTGACTGAAACAACGTAAAGCGGCATCTGCAAAGCAAAGAACGGAATCAGACAGGAATTACGCAGATCGGCAGCTGCATATATCAGGAATGCAGCCTTGAGAACATTTCCTCAAGTTCATTTCCGGTCGGAAATCCTTTGGATGCGCTTGCCGATCGGATCTTCATCGCTGCAAACAGCTGCGCGCGATCCAGGGCATCCTCAGGTTTCATTCCGTTAACATAGTAATGCATAAACGAGGAAAACAGCGCATCACCTGCGCCTACAGTGCTGACAATACTGCCGATTGAATATGCCGGCCGGTAAACAAATCTGTTTTCATCCTTCAGATACATCATGGCGCCTTTTGAACCCATGCCGAGAACAATCAGTCTGCATGAGAACCTTGCTCCGATTGCCGACAGAAACTGCTGATAATCACCGCTGATACCCTCATCGCTCAGAAATACAATATCCGCCGATTCAAGGAATTCCCTGTTGTAATCGTCATCAGGATTTGAAAGAACATGCACATCCGTGGCAACAAGTTTGTGCTGCTCCTTTGCGAGTTTAAGCAGAGGACGGGAAAAATTAATATTGCCTGCAAGTACAGCATCTGCACTGCGCAGAACCCCTGAAGCAAAATCGTACCTGCATTCCTGAATATCCTTCAGATCGCAGTAGATCTGACGGCGTGATGATTCATCATACAGCACAACTGAGTTCGGGGTTTCTCTGAGACCCATGCTGATATTTTCAGTGTCTATGCCGGATGACTTGAGTTCATCGATTATCACTCTTCCGGGAACATCATCAGCAAGTAGCGAGCAGAGTATGACCCTGTTTTCAAGAACCGTCAGCGCCTTTGCTATGTTGAGCGCAACACCTGATGCAGCTGTCGCCACACCGAAAAAAGGATAATCAACAGGATAGTAATTAATCGGGAAACCGCGCACTCTGCAGACAGTTTCCATATTGAGAAGTCCGGAAATCAAAAAAGCAGCCATATTCATCTCCTTTTAGTAAAAAAAAGACAGATGTATAAAAAACAGGTCTGTCAAAATCGATCAGCCGCACGGTGTCGCTATGCAGCCTTATGTTTACAGATTGCGAAACGGTACACTGACATACAGTTCAGATGCATTTTTACTCTTAAGGATAAATATATTTCAAATCCTTAGGATTAATATCGTATTTGCGGCAGAATTCCGCAAGATCCTCATCACTTGCGATCAGCATGATCTCGGTAATTTTTCTGGTGCGCAGATCCTGAAAGCATGCTGTTTTTTCCCCGGTGCAGACACTGGATTTAATGACCGGGATCTGCGTTTCTCTGTCATAGGGAGTAACTTCTTCTTTTTTCTTAAAAAAATCAAACATTTAAATTTTCCCCTGATCTCTTAAAATCATTAAACATCTGTTGCAGTCAAAGTCCAGACGGAATTTCCGGTTGCCGATCATAAGTTCCAGTTTTTCCGGTTTACGCTGCAGATTGCGTTTTTCACACATTCCGAAGCAATATCTCAGGCAGTGCTTGCTGTACAGCACCGGAGCATTCGGCTTCTGCTCTTTTTCATAAGCATCGGCAATATTAAGTTCCCCGTGTTCAAAATAATATTTTCTGGCAAGGGAATTGTAAATATTGGCCTGAAAACCTAAATTTCTCTCCTCTTCCGGCAGCTGTATATCTGTATTGATTTTTCGCTGTGAAACGGTTCTTCGGCTCTCTTTCTGCAAAATAATCCTTTCCACTGCCTGGTGACGAAGTTCATTGAATCTGCTGATCGGTATAAACCAGTAGTATTTCATATTCAGATTGATTTCCTCTGCAGTAAAAACCGATTCTCCGAGTTTTGCCAGTTTGCCGCGGAGGTTCTGTTCGAGTTTTTCATGATTATCGGCAGTTTCAAAATTTTCAGGACAATAATCAGTCTCGGCATAATCTCCTGTCTCATCCACAGCCTTCAGCGTGACATGATCTTCATACTCGGTGTAATCAAAACGGATTTTAATTTTTCTGACAGCCGAACCGTTTTCGAGAATTTTTCTTTCAAATTCCGCATCCTTGTTGCGATACAGAACCATTCCCGGTTTCAGTTCCCTGACAGGCTGAAAAATTTCAAGAGTATCGTTCTTTACACTGCTGATTCTGAATCCGTCCAGTTCCTGATGCTCATTAAAATAATTGCACTTGTCCCCGTTATGGATAATCTGTCCGGGCATTGTTCTGACTTTGATCATTCTGCCTGCGACTTTTAAAATTTCCGCAACCGGAGTTCCGACAAATTTAGGGGATTTGAAATTTGCGTACTGATCCTTTATTTCATGAAGATTATATTCGGTAAATCCGCGGTTGAAACTTTTGTTCACATCAGGTGCAAAAGTATACTTCGATGTGCCGTATGAACTGCGTACATAGCGCTCGGACCGGCGGTTCAGGATTTCATCAATGTGCATGCGGTACCATGCGGTCACATTTCTGACATAGCCTTCATCCTTCAGCCTGCCTTCTATTTTGAATGACTGAATTCCTGCATCCATCAGTTCCTCAAGATTATCCGTATTGTTCAGATCTCTCAGGGACAGCAGATACTGATCACGGGCAAGAACCTCTCCGCCTGCCGTTTGCAGGGTCTGAGGCACCCGGCAGAGCTGCGCGCACTCTCCTCTGTTAGCACTGCGCTTTGTTATGCACTGGCTTAAATAACAGCGTCCGCTGACACCGGCGCACAGAGCCCCGTGGACAAAAAATTCAAGTTTGGCATGATGCACGCTTTTTCTGATTTCACGGATCTGATTTATCGACAGTTCACGGGCAAGAACAATCTGGCTGAAACCTGTACGGTCAAGAAATTCAGCCTTGGCCGGAGTTGCATTATTCTGCTGTGTGCTTGCATGCAGTTCAATCGGAGGCAAATCAAGTTCAAGAAGTCCGAGATCCTGGACAATCAGCGCATCCGTCCCGATATCGTACAGTTTATAAATAAGACTCCGCGCCTCTTCAATTTCCCGATCTGTCAGAATGGTATTAAGTGTAACATGTATTTTTACCCCGAACCTGTGGGCATACCGGCAGAGTTTTTCCAGATCCTCCAGGGAATTTCCGGCATTTACTCTTGCTCCGAAGGAAGGGCCTCCTATATAAACCGCATCCGCGCCGCAGTCAACAGCCGCTATACCGCAGGACAGATCCCGCGCAGGAGCCAGTAACTCTATGGTTGTTCTTTCCGACATAGCCTTCTTTCCTTGTATATATTCCGGTATTCAACGGATTTGTTGGTTTATGTTTTCCGTTCCTGATTTGCAGTCCGCCGCCAGAATGTGAATTTTTCATCCGGTATTAAAAAAGGCCGTACCTTACGACCTTTTTCTCAGAATCGGCTCTTCAGCAATTCTACACTAAAAAATGTCTTTCGGTAATTGCTTGCCTTCCTTTTTCCACTGGGAATATTCAGCAGTTGCTGCAAACAGCGCATCACTGGAGGAATTGATTGCGGTTTCCAGAGAATCCTGAATTACACCTACAATGAATCCAACTCCCACCACCTGCATCGCAATGTTCTGATCTATGCCGAACAGCGAACATGCCATAGGGATCAGCAGCAGAGATCCGCCGGCAACGCCGGATGCTCCGCAGGCTGCAACTGCAGACATCACTGACAGTAAAATTGCGGAAGGAATATCAACACTTAAATTCAGCGTATGAGCCGCGGCAAGGGCAAAAACGGAAATGGTCACCGCTGCGCCGCTCATATTGATTGTGGCGCCGAGAGGGACTGATACGGAATAAACCTCTTTATCCAGTTTCAGGCGCTGGCACAGTTCCATGTTAACCGGTATGTTTGCAGCCGAACTGCGGGTAAAAAACGCCGTAACACCTGATTCCTTAAGGCACTTGAAAACCAGAGGAAACGGATTTTTTCTCAGAAAGATAAACACTATCAGAGGATTGACCACCAGTGCAACAAACATCATGCATCCCACCAGCAGGGCAATAATGCCGGCGTAATCCTTGAAGATTGAAATTCCGTTGGTCGATATATTGTTGTAAACCAGACCGAGAATACCGAAGGGTGCGAATTCAATAATCCATTTAACGATTTCTGAAACACCGGCAGAAAGATCCTGCAGAGCTTTCTTGGTGGTGTCTCCGGCGATTCCCTTGAGAGCAATTCCGAGCAGAGCCGACCAGAACAGAATACCGAGATATTTTCCTTCACTGATAGAAACTATCGGATTGGCGATCATGCCCATGATGATGTTTTTCAGCACCTCTCCGATATTGGTAGGAACGGAGCTGCCGGTCTGCGCATCGGCAAAGGTCAGAGTTGCAGGAAACAGGAAACTTCCCAGAACACCGACTGCCGCGGCGCACAATGTTCCCACTATGTACAGAAAAATAACCAGTCGGAATTTTCCTCCCAGTGATTCACGGCCCTGCATCAGCGAGGATGATACCAGGAAAAAAACCAGAACAGGCGCAATAGCTTTCAAAGCACCAACAAAAAGATCTCCCAGCACATAAACCGATGTCAGTTTGGGAGCGGACAGTCCGAGAACGACACCGACGATTAAACCGATGATAATTCTTATGATCAGACTTGTTTTTGTATAAAGTGTGAATACGTTCTTGAATGACGCGAGCATACACTTTCCTTTAAACGTTAAATTTAAAACAGTTCCGCAGAATCCGACGGAAACGTCAGATTACAGGCGGTTCTCCGAATCCGGCAAAGAGGACAGCTTTCAGTATCATGAAAAATCCAATCACACTGAAAAAATCAACAGGCAGAATTAAAACGCCTACCGATCCTCTAATATTCTGCCGCCTGAAAAAAATCAGGCCTGGAATGAATCTCTCAGTGTAACAGTAAGATTGAATACAGGATGTTCACTGGTGTGATGTTTCACATCGGCACAGAAATAACCCTCGCGTTCAAACTGATACGTAACGCCGAAAGGCGCATCGGCCAGATGAGGTTCCACCTTGGCATCTGCGATTACATGCAGAGAATCCTTGTTGACAATGGACATGAAGTCTTCCGCGGCACCTGGATTAGGAACCTTGAACAGACAGTCGTACATGTTAACCTGTGCATTTACGGCATATTTTGAACTTATCCAGTGAATAACACCCTTAACCTTCTTTCCGCCCGGCAGATCACTGCCTACGGTATCAGGCACATAGGTACAGTAAATACAGGTAATATTGCCGTTTTCATCCTTGTCGCAGCGTTCTGCATGAATAATGTAGCCGTAACGAAGACGCACATATTTGCCGAGAACCAGTCTCTTGTACTGCTTGTTGGCCTCTTCCCTGAAATCAGCACGGTCAATGAAAATCTCGCGGGTGAAATGAACCTGACGAGTTCCCATTTCCTCATTGCTTGGATGATTAGGCACGGTCAGAACCTCTTCCTGATCCTCAGGATAATTTTCAATTACCACCTTTACAGGATTCAGTACAGCCATCGCACGAGGAGCAACATTGTTGAGATCTTCACGTACACAGTTTTCCAGAGCACTCATCTGAACAACGTTTTCCTGCTTGGTAACTCCGATGCGTGAACAGAATTCGCGGATTGATGCAGGAGTAAAACCGCGGCGGCGCATACCGGATATGGTAGGCATGCGGGGATCGTCCCAGCCGTCGACAATTTTTTCATCCACCAGAAACTTGAGTTTTCTCTTTGAGGTAAGACAGTATTCAAGATTCAGACGGCTGAATTCATACTGATGAGGACGCTTGTCGGAATTCAGGGAAATATGTTCAAGAACCCAGTCATACAGGCGGCGGTTATCCTGGAATTCCAGAGTGCAGATGGAATGGGTAATGCCTTCAAGAGCATCGGAAATACAGTGGGTGAAGTCATACATAGGATAAATGCACCACTTGTCGCCGGTCTGATGATGCGACTGGAATTTAATACGGTAGATTACAGGATCGCGCATGCAGATAAAGCTTGAGGCCATATCGATCTTGGCGCGCAGACATGCGGTACCCTCCTTGAAACCGCCGTTTTTCATTTTTTCAAACAGCGCAAGGTTTTCCTCTACCGGACGATCGCGGTAAGGAGAATTTTTACCTGGTTCGGTAAGAGTTCCGCGGTATTCCCTGATCTGCTCAGGCGACAGCTCATCCACATAGGCCAGTCCCTGATTAATCAGTTCAACTGCATAGCCGTACAGTTTGTCAAAATAATTTGAAGAATATCTTGGCTCTCCGTCCCATTTGAATCCGAGCCATTCAACATCCTGCTTGATTGAATCCACATATTCGGTGTCTTCCTTGGAAGGATTGGTGTCATCAAATCTTAAATTGCACTTGCCGTTATAATCACGGGCGAGACCGAAGTTCAGACAGATCGATTTTGCATGGCCCACATGCAGATAGCCGTTCGGCTCAGGCGGAAATCTGGTTCTGATGGAATCAAACTTGTGACTTTCCAGATCCTGATCGATGATCTGACGGATAAAATTGGTTGGTTTAACCTCTTCAACAATAGTAGTATCTTCTGACACTTTACACCTCAAAAAACTTTTCTTTAAAATCTTCTTTAATTCACGTACTATCCGCCTATTATAACGATTTTAGGCTCATAAATCACTAAAACACGAACAATTTAACGCGCCGTGAGCAAGAAATCCCCAACCTCTACAGGTGGCGGGATGAATTGCGATAAACACGGCGTTTTATTGACTTTTGTATCTTGTAGAATCATAATCATATTATAATTCAGTGTATTTATAAGAAAGGTTGTATATACATGCAATTAGATACAAATAATCATTCAG
>CACWLF010000065.1 GCA_902761645.1 uncultured Aeromonadales bacterium
TTCATTCTCTCATAACGTAGTTCATTCACTTTTCAGTGAAATCACTTAGACTAAGCAAAAGCCATAATTACCTTAAAGGTTATTATGGATCGTTTACTCCACAAAACTTCTACTCAGCAGTTCAATGATTTTTATTTTTTCTTTTTATCCTCAATACTCATATTGATATTGGTCTTAAAGGTCTGGAACATGTTTTTCAGACTGGCGATGGTAACAGGCTTGCTGACAATATCAATCATGCCTGCGGCGCGGCATTCCGTACGTTCGGTCTGAGATGCATTGGCGGTAAGAGCAAGAATAACAAGTTTAGGATGATACTTGATGATTCTCTTGGTAGCCTCGATACCGTCCATTTCAGGCATCTGCAAATCCATCAGCACAAGATCAGGCTCCTGCTTTTCAACGCATTCAATAGCCTCGAGACCGTTATTTGCAAGTTCAACGGTATGTCCTATATTTTCAAGCATTTTCTTGATAATAAACTGATTAACCTTGCTGTCCTCAACCAGAAGAATATTGTATTTGCGATCTTCGCTGTGCTGCTCTTTATTTTCAGCCTTGACAATTGATTTGGCCGTGATAACGCTGTTGGTGCTTGATGGCAGTTTCGGCGGAATTACAAACCAGAAGGTACTGCCCTTGCCTATTTCTGATTCAACACCGATCTGACCGTCCATCAGTTCAATGATTTTACGGCAGATGGCCAGTCCGAGACCGGTACCGCCGAAACGACGGGTCATGGTTGCATCCACCTGTCTGAAAGGATGGAACAGAATTTTAACCTTATCCTGTGAAATACCTATGCCGGTATCTGAAATTTCAAATCTGAGGGTATGGTTTTTCTGCACATAAGCCTTGAGTTTAACCTCGCCGTACTGGGTAAACTTAATGGCATTGCCTATTAAATTAAAAATTACCTGGGAAAGGCGGGTCTGATCGCCGATGATTATGTTCGGGAATTTATCATCAATTTCAAGTTTAAGTTCAATACCCTGATCCTTTGCCTTCGGAAGCATCTGCTTGATAATGGAACTCATGGTGAAACGAACGGAAAATTCCAGCTGTTCCAGTTTCATTTCATTGGAACCCATACGTGAATAATCAAGCACATCCTTCAGCAGTGTCTGCAGCAGATTGGCAGAATGTGTAACATGCTGAATAAGATTCTTCTGTTCATCGGTCAGTTCAGTTAAATTAAGCAGATCCAGAACACCTACTATAGCCTGCATCGGCGTTTTGATTTCATGGGACATCATGGCAAGGAACTGGGTTTTTGAACGGCTCACGTCCTCGCTTATTTTCTTGGCGCTTTCCAGATTCTGCTGCACTCGAACCTCTTCGGACAAATCATAGAACACTCCGATATATCCGATAAATTTGCCGTTTTCCTCGTAGTTCGGTTTGCCGTGCAGACCGATAAAATATTCCGTACCCTGAATTTTAAGAGGTGTTATGAACTTGTAAATATCATCATGCTTGTAAACAGTATTCTGCATTACGGATGTATCTTTGCGCTCGGATGTCTGCTCCTCGTTGTAAATTTCATCCAGGGATTTCAGATCCATGAGATTGTTTTTAAAAAGTTCGTCGGCAATATTCTTAAGATGCAGAGACAGAGGAAAATCAAGGCTGTCCTTGACAAAGAATCCGAATTCATCTGTTTTCCAGTATGCGAAGTTCGATATTTCAACAAACCTTTTGATTCTGTCGATGGTCTTTTTGTAGCCGCTGGTTTTCTTGCTGATTTCCTTGCTGATTGCACCGTGGAACCATGCCATGGTAATCGCCTGATTCATCAGAGGATAGTATTTCAGAAACTGCTCACGGCTGAACAGATCAAGTTTAAGTTTCTGACGGCAGGACAGTATTACCAGATAATTGTTGTCGGAAACCGATAAACCGCCCAGCAGAACTGAATTGAAATATTTGGTAAGGTATGAAGGAACAGCTGTAAATTCCTGGTAAAGAAACGGATCATAAAGAACAACAACCTGCTGATCCCCGATTACTCTTCTTGTCAGAGAGCTGTTAGGAAGAGATACATTGGAAAGATTCTGCTCATTGCTGTAGATTGGTTCCCAGATATTGTCATTGAGCTTGAACAGAGTCAGGTAGTCAAAATTCATCAGTTCCTGGAGATGAGAGGTAAGATTGTTGAAGATGACATTGAAATCGGTGCTGTCGGCAATCGAATCTACCGCATAAAGAATAGAACTGATTTCCTCTCTTTCATGGTGTTCGCGATCAATACTGAAGGTAAGCATTAAACGGCTTTTTTTGAGCTCGTTCAGCAACTCTTCCTTGGTAGCAGAGATCTCATTTGCCATATCTTAGTGTCTCTCGTAAAAAATAACAGACTCCAGCATCAGGTTTGACTCATGATTTGAACCGTTGGTAAAACGGCCCTGTTCACCCGATGATATAAATCCCATTAAAGGCTGCGTAACCTTTTCCAGGAATTTTAAATTCTTTTGCGTAAACTGACTGCGATATCCGCCGCAGGATACGGAAATTATTCCGTAAATTCTGCTTGAATCAAAATAACTGTCATTAAACATGAGCTGAGTCTGGAACTCATGTTCAAAACTGTTGTTCTTATCAAGAGTAAGAAGTGTTATGCGATCACCGAATTTAAACTGATTAAAGGTGATAAGCTCCTGTTCCTCGAAAGTTTTTTTAATCTGAAAAATCTGGTAATTCTGAACATTGCCGGAAACTCCTATCTGAATACCCAAAGGATGATATTCAATCATTTCAGAGAGATAATCCTGTGTTTCATCAAAAAGTTCACGGGGAACAAACTTGTTAAGCCAGCCGGTATACACCTCGTAGGCTGATTTGTAATCAATTTCAATTACATGATCATCCTCCACTCTGGTAACGATACCGTTGTATTTGGTCGGAACATACAGCGAACCGAACCTGGTTTTAACCTCGCAGCTCGGATACATTAAAACCAGCAGAAGATAGTTTTCATCAAAAAATATGTTATTGTGATCATAACAGGAACGCATATCCTTGCACCATCCCGGAACTCCTCCGAAAATCGGTATTGAACTTCCGAAATGATTTTCCAGAATATCGATGATTTTACCCTGATCCTTGTTATGCGAATAAAACCACACCAGTTTCGGAATTTCACCCTGACGATCGCAGTCCTGAAGAGCTTCAGTGATAATCTGCTGAACGCTTTCCTTGAAACTGCCGGCGTTGATAAAACCGCTGGCAACTCCGTAGGCTCCTTCCTGATCGTAAAAGGCGGCAATGCCTATTGCCTGATCCATATTGTAAAAATTGATATTGTTGCTGATAATTCCCTTTTCAGAGGTGCAGGCAACAATTTTTGTATGAGGGAATTCCTCAATGATCAGCTGACGCGAATCCATAATCGACTGCGTCGACGAATAGAAGACAAACAGCAGATCCGGATCGAGACCGTTGCTGCGATCTCGAATGGCACCTGATGCTGCCTGTGTAACTGCAAGCGGATCTTTGCCGCTGAACTGAAAACTGGTTATTTTCATTCGTTATGCAATACTGATGGTTTTGATTTCCTTTAAAGCCTGTCCGAGTTCACTGGTTAATGCTTCAACCTTTTCACCGATAACATTAATATCGGAAGAAGGGTCTGCGCAAAGCTTTTCCAGTTCCTTGGCAATGGCGGAACAGCTCATTGCACCGTACTGGGCACATACGGATTTAAAGGTATGTGCAGTAATTTTCAAATTTGCCAAATCACGATCGGCATACTGATTTTTGAGGGATTCCAGGCGTTCTTCCGAATCTGAAATAAAAATTTCTATAAGACTGTCAAAGACATCCAGTCCCACATCATTTCCAATCTGTTTCAACACATTTATATCAATGAGATCCATTTCTTATCCCCTGTATTCATTATATTTTGAATTCAGTTTTACTGAAAAATTAATCAGTTCCCTTATCCAGTCTGCTCCACACTTTCATTTTGCGGTAAATTGTGGAGGAATTAATTTCAAGAGCCTGCGCGGCACGCTCTATGTTTCCGTGGAAAAAATTAATTGTTTTTTCTATTGTCTCGCGTTCAACCTGGGCAAGAGGCTTAACCGTAAATCCCCGTTCCGCGTTCTGCAGATCGTACGGACGAGGCACGGAACCGAGAACCCCGATTGGAACCTCGTATTCCTTGTTGACAAAACTGCGAATGGTATCTGGCAGCATTTCCTCTGTTACCTCGGCGCCGTCATTCATTACAACAATCTGACGAACAACATTCTGCAGCTGTCTTACATTGCCAGGCCAGTCATACGACATAAGAAGCTGGCTTGCACGCAGACTGAAACGGGAGAATGATTTTTTCTCCTCCTTGGAAAACTCAATCAGAAACTTCTGCGCAATTCGTTCGACGTCATCTCCGCGCTCGCGCAGCGGCGGCAGTGCAATAGGGATAACGTGCAGACGGTAATACAGATCCTCCCTGAATCTTCCAGCCTTCACCTCAACCATCGGATTGCGGTTTGTGGCGCAGACAATTCTGACATCCACGGATTCAAGTTCGTTGGAGCCGACCTTGTAATATTTTCCGGTCTGCAGAAACCTGAGCAGTTTGCTTTGCAGCGACAGATCCATTTCACAGATTTCATCAAGAAACAGAGTACCTCCGTCGGCAAGTCCCACCGCACCCTCACGGGTGGTAAGAGCTCCGGTAAACGCACCTTTCACATGACCGAAAATTTCACTTTCCATCAAATCCTTAGGAATCGCAGCGCAGTTGAGCGGGATGAATCTGCCGTTCTTGCAGCTGCTGAGCTTATGTATCGCCTCGGCGCAGACCTCTTTGCCGGTACCGCTTTCACCGGTAATAAACACGGACGCCTTGGACGGTGCCACCCTCTCGATTGTCTGATAAATTCCCTGCATTACCTTTGACGCACCGATGAATCCTACAAACTGATCAGACTGGTGCGACTGATACTGGGTTACAAGATTATTAAGATGGAGAGTGTTTATTGTATTGTTTAATGTTACTTTAAGACGCTGTGCGGAAATCGGCTTCGACATGAAATCATAGGCGCCGTAATGCATGGCAGCCACAGCATCAGTTACGGAATCCGAACCGGTAACCACTATTACCTTGATGTCAAGTTTGGAGGAAAATATCATTTTAAGAATATCAATTCCAGACATATCTGGAAGATAAATATCCAGCAGAATGATATGAGGTTTAAATGAATTTATTAAATCTAAAGCCTTCTCTCCTGTTGCGGCCATCTTTAAATTAATCTGTTCGTTTTTAAGGTAGGCTGAATAAACCGCTCTGATGGGAGCAGAGTCCTCTACCATTAATACCTTAGGCACAAAAGTATCCATGAGGTCTGTTTCCTGTTTTTATTATAATAATTATTATTGTTCTTATATGTTATTAGGGAAATTTACAAAATCAACTTCAAGCCCGAATCTGCCTGCAAGCAATTCCCCAAGTTTTTTAATTCCGAAAACCTCCGTGCAGTGATGACCAGCGGCAATATAATCTATGCCGAGCTCCTCCGCCGTATGTACGGTTCGTTCTGCAATTTCTCCGGAAATAAACACGTCTGCACCGTTCTGTGCAGCAAGTTCGATAAAATCATACGCGCTGCCTGTGCACCATGCCACATTTTCAATTATGTCACCGCCACCGCCGATTGCGAACGATTTGTGGGCAAGATTGTGATCTACACGAGCAATTAAATCGGCAAGAGATAAAGGTGCGGAAAAATGCCCTTTCAGGACCATCGGATGTTTTTCACCGCTGTCGCAGGCGCCGTCGATTGTTATGCCGAGATTTTCAGCAAGAAGCACATTGTTGCCGATTTCAGGATGTGCATCTAGAGGCAGGTGATATGCGAAAAGATTAATATCATTCTTAATCAGTGTTTCGACTCTTTTTTTTCTGAAAGAGCGCAGAGCCTGCGGATCACCCTTCCAGAAAATTCCGTGATGAACAAGTACCGCATCCGCATTAACAGATACCGCATAATCAATCAGTTTCTGCGTGGCGCTTACACCGGTTACAATTTTTCTGACCTCGGTCCTTCCCTCCACCTGAATTCCGTTCGGACAGTAATCCCTGAATTCTGAGGTTTTAAGATAATCATTGATAAACTTTTCGAGTTCCGGTGCATTCATTATCTGGCCCTCTGCAGCTGTGCACTGACATAAGGCTTCAGCTGAGCCTGAATTCTCTGCAGCTCGGCAACATTGGTTGAATTGCCGCAGATTACCCTGAACATTCTTTCACGAGTATTCGGTTTCATAACCGGAACAATCTTGGTTACCCCGCCGCAGTATTTTTTAATCTTTGTTTCAAGATTCTTTGCGGCTGTACTGGTTGAATATGCACCGGCACTCAATTCATAGCGATCAAGATTTCCTGTGATAGGATTCTTGGTCACAATCGGTTTGCTTTCAACCTTTCTGCCGCCGTCATAGATGTAATTCGGATCCGGCTTTGCAGGTTTGATCGGAACCTCGATTTTCTTATGACTGTCCTGGTTGATTACCGTCACGGTATTTTTCGGCTGCACAGGCGTATGCGACGCCGCAGGTTTTGTATTCTGAGCAGGTTTTGTATTCTGTGCCGGTCTGGTGTTCTGCTGATTAACCCTGTTGTCAGCGGTTTTGATATTCTGCTGGCTGTTTTTGCTGTCTGAAGGTCTGGAGCCTGGATTCTGCGGCTTGTTTTCCTGCTGTCCTGAGGTATTCGCCTGAGTATTGCGGTGATCATCCACGATTCTTACATTATCCAGATCGTTTTTATCCTGTACTGCGGATGATGATTTTCTGCTGTTCTGTTCCAGACGTTCGGCAACAAGAGGTTCATCAGTAATGGAAGGTTCCGGCTCGGCATCGCGGACTGCATCGCCTGATGCATTAAGTTCCCTGTACGCGTGCTGACGCTCTATCTGTTCCAGCAGTTTCTGATCCTTATTGATATTTTCACCGGAAATCAATACAGGAACAAAAATGGTAAACAGTATTATCAGTATAAAAGCACCAATCAAGCGTTTTTTTAGCTCTTCAGGCATTATATCTATCTCCTTCAAACGTATCCCTATATTATACTTAAATTGTTTGCATTTTGCAGTTTTAAAATCAATTTAGCTCCTGGAAACAAAAAAATCCCGGCAGCACATCGGTTACCGGGATTAATAACTTCAGAATATATTACTACTGTATGTCAGTTTGTTCTACTGCAGAGCCTTGCGGGCATTGCGGAACGCTCTCAGCCAAGGACTTGCCTCCTGCCAGTCTGACGGATGCCATGAATTGCATACGGCACGAACCACACGTTCAGGATGAGGCATCATGATTGTCACGCGTCCGTCCTTATTGGTCAGACCGGTAATACCCAAAGGAGAACCGTTAGGATTGAACGGATACTGAACAGTAGGTTCACCGTAGTTATTGATGAATTTAACCGCTACCAGATTTGAGGCAACAACCTGATCGAGATGTGTCTGATCTCTGAATTCAGCTCTTCCTTCGCCGTGTGAAACCGCAATCGGCATATGAGAACCGCTCATTTCATTAAAGAAAATAGACGGAGATTTCTGAATTTCAACCAGTGCAAAACGTGCTTCGAATCTTTCGGATTCGTTTCTTACAAAGTGAGGCCATAATTCCGCACCCGGAATCAGATCACGCAGATTTGACATCATCTGACAGCCGTTGCACACACCTAAAGCAAGTGTATCATTGCGGTTGAAGAATGCTGCAAACTCGTCGCGTGCAAGACTGTTGAACAGAATGGATTTTGCCCATCCTTCACCGGCGCCGAGCACGTCACCGTATGAGAAACCGCCGCATGCAGCCAAAGCCTTGAAGTCTTTCAGAGAAACCTTTCCTGAAAGAATATCGCTCATGTGAACATCAATCGCATCAAATCCAGCTTTCTTGAATGCGTTAGCCATTTCATTCTGCGAGTTGACACCCTGTTCGCGCAGAATTGCAATCTTAGGTGCAACGCCGACATTAACAAACGGAGCGGTAATATCCTCATTGAGATCAAATGTCAGTTTGACATTCAGGCCCGGATCCGCCGCATCGAATTTGGCGTCGAATTCACTCTTTGCACACTTAGGATTATCGCGCAGAGACTGCATGTGATAAGTTGTTTCAGCCCAGACTGTTCTGAAGTGAACACGTGTATCTGAAAGAACAGGATTTCCTTCACGGGTGAAGGTAATATGATCGTCTGATGACAGCTTGCCGATAACATAGGTATGTGTTCCGAGACCGTGGCCTGCGAAAATATTGAGAACCTTTTCCTTCTCTTCCTCTGTTACCTGGATTACCGCACCGAGTTCTTCGGAGAACAGAGCCTTGGCATCATCCACATCGAGCTGATCGAGACTTACCTTGACACCGGTCTTTCCTGCAAATGCCATTTCGGCAATGGTTACAAACAGACCGCCGTCGGAACGATCGTGATAAGCCAGAATCTTGTTGCGGGAAACCAGGAACTGCATTGCATCAAAGAATGCCTTGAGCTGTTCTGCACTTTCAACATCAGGAGTTTCTCTTCCGAGTTCCTTGTAAACCTGAGCCAGAGCACTTCCGCCGAGACGGTTCTTGCCTAAACCGAGATCAACCAGAATCAGCGACGTGTCGCCGCAGTCGGTTCTTAACTGAGGGGTCACTGTCCTGCGCACATCCTCTACACGGGCGAAGGCGCTGATAATCAGGGACAGCGGTGAAATAACCTCTTTGGCAACACCGTTTTCCTCCCACTTGGTCTTCATGGACATTGAGTCCTTTCCAACCGGAATGGTAATTCCCAGTTTAGGACACAGATCTTCACCGATTGCCTTAACAGCCTCGTATAAACCTGCGTCTTCACCAGGATGTCCTGCAGCGGCCATCCAGTTTGCAGAAAGCTTAACGCGTTCTATGTTGCCGATATTAACGCTGGCAATATTGGTCAGAGCCTCGGCCACCGCCAGTCTTGCTGACGCACCGTAGTTCAGAAGGGCAACCGGAGTACGTTCACCCATGGACATCGCTTCACCGTAGTAACTGTCATAGCTTGCTGTTGTTACTGCATTGTCAGCAACAGGAACCTGCCACGGACCAACCATCTGATCGCGTGATACCATACCGGTAACAGTACGGTCGCCGATGGTGATGAGGAAGGTTTTTTCAGCAATTGTAGGCAGACGCAGCAGACGGTCGGCAGCATCGTGAAGCTGAATGTGGGAGGTTGAAAATTCCCTTCCGTCAGCCTTCAGGGACTTAACGTTCTTGTGCATTCTAGGAGGTTTGCCAAGCAGCACATCGGTAGGCAGATCAATAGGTTTGTTGTTGAAGTAACTGTCATCAAGTTCAAGTCTGCGCTCTTCAATTGCCGTACCCACCACTGCAAACTGAGCTCTTTCACGTTTGCAGATTGCTTCGAATGTAGGGAAATCCTCCTCGGATACCGCAAGCACATAACGTTCCTGTGATTCGTTACACCAGATTTCATAAGGACTCATGCCAGGTTCATCATTAGGCACGTCACGCAGCTGGAATACACCGCCGCGGTCACCGTCATTTACAAGTTCAGGAAGAGCATTTGACAGTCCGCCGGCTCCGACATCGTGAATAAAAAGAATCGGATTCTTGCTGCCCATCTGCCAGCAGCAGTCTATAACTTCCTGACAGCGTCTTTCCATTTCCGGATTATCACGCTGTACGGATGCAAAATCCAGATCCTCGGCAGACTGACCGGAGGTCATGGATGATGCGGCGCCGCCGCCCAGACCGATATTCATTGCAGGTCCGCCGAGAACGATTAATTTGGCGCCTACAGGAATATTGCCCTTGTTGATATGTTCTTTCTTGATATTTCCGATACCGCCTGCCAGCATGATCGGCTTGTGATATCCTCTGATTTCCTCTCCGTTATGGCTTTTAACCTTTTCTTCATAGGTTCTGAAATAACCGACAATATTAGGTCTTCCGAATTCATTGTTGAAACCTGCCGCTCCAAGAGGTCCCTCAATCATAATATCAAGTGCGGAGGAAATGCGTGAAGGTTTGCCGAAATCGGTTTCCCACGGCTGATTGAAATCAGGAATTCTCAGATTGGAAACAGAGAAACCGCACATACCTGCCTTTGGTTTTGAACCTACACCGGTGGCGCCTTCATCACGGATTTCACCGCCGGAACCTGTAGCTGCTCCCGGATAAGGAGAAATGGCGGTCGGATGGTTGTGGGTTTCAACCTTCATCAGAATATCAATCGGTTCATTATGATATTCATACTGTTTGGTTACCGGATCAGGATAGAATCTTCCGGCCTGTGAGCCGTCCATTACTGCAGCATTATCCTTGTATGCGGATGAAATGTAGTCATGGTTGCATTCGTAGGTATTCTTGATCATCTTGAACAGTGATTTCTCCTGCTTCACATCGTCAATCACCCAGTCGGCATTGAATACCTTGTGGCGGCAGTGTTCGGAATTAGCCTGTGCAAACATGTAAAGTTCAACATCATTCGGATTGCGCTTAAGTTCAGTAAAACTCTTAACCAGATATTCCATTTCATCATGACTCAGTGCAAGACCGAGTGAAACGTTGGCAATTTCAAGAGCCTTGATGCCGTCCTTCAGAATATCAACAGAAGTCATTGCGGCAGGAGTCTGTGACACGAACAGTTTTTCAGCGTCCTTCAGATCTTCAAAAACAACTTCCATCATGCGGTCATGGATCAGAGGCTTGACACTGCTCAGGTCCGTGCCTGCGGGCACATTTACATAATAGGCAATACCGCGTTCCAGACGCTTTACTTTATTCAGGCCGCAGTTTTGTGCGATATTTGTAGCTTTAGATGACCATGGAGAAATGGTACCCGGACGAGGAACAACAAGAAGCAGTGTTCCCTTGTGTTCATGCTGTTCGATAGTCGGACCGTAGGTCAGAAGTTTTGCAAGCACATCTGATTCCTTGCCGGACAGATCTTCACTCAGGTTGGCGAAATGAACAAATTCTGCATAGATTGAATCAACCTTGAGACCAATCTTTTTACATTCATCTAATAATTTATTTACACGAAATTCAGATAAGGCCGGAGCACCTTTTAAAATTTCCATAGAATACTCTCACACAAAATCAAATACTCTTTACTGAAAAATCCAGATAAAGAATACAGCAAAAATTAAAGAACCAAACAATATAAAAATGACTTCTTAGAAACTTTGACACAGAGCAAAATCATGATTTATGAGAAACATTTTCTACGAATAGATCTATTCATATTGTTGTGCTAATTTTAAAAAAAAACAGATCTATGATCAAGTTTTAAAAAATTAAAAAAAAACCTAAATACCGTTGATTAAAACTTTCACAAACCTCAGGACTATAGAAACCTTCTTGTTCTGAGGTCTTTTCTTTTCAAATCATATCAAAAATTCATCTGTTTCCCTGTTTTTTGG
>CACWLF010000066.1 GCA_902761645.1 uncultured Aeromonadales bacterium
TTTCTTATAAATACACTGAATTATAATATGATTATGATTCTACAAGATACAAAAGTCAAGAAAACGCCGTGTTTATCGCAATTCATCCCGCCACCTGTAGAGGTGGGGATTTCCTGCTCACGGCGTGTTAAAAAAGAGGTGACGGGAACAGTAGTGCGTACGGAATTTTCCTGTGTTTATTTATGCAGTGAATGTTCTGTTTTTTTACAGAAAATTCTGTGTCTGAAATTAACCAGTCCCTTCATGATCTGATAATTGTACTTTCTGCCGATGGACAGTCCCAGAACAACGATTGACGTGCTGGCGATGAATGAAACAAACAGAGGAGGGATCGGCATATTGAATACGGATTTGGCTGTAAGGGCGAAAAATGCACTTATAATCATTGCCGGTATCGCCCACACAGGAGGCAACAGCTTCGGATAAAGCAGTGCCAGAACCATCGGCAGGAAGATGCTTCCTCTAAGTGACATTGACAGAAAATTCCAGGTGAGAACCTGACTGTCCAGATTGTAAAGTGAAAAGAATATAACGCCGGTTATCAGGATCAGAAAGCAGATGCGGTTTGCCCAGAGAGCCTGCGCGCTGGTTTTAAGTCTGGCAAGAGGAACGACGAGATCCCGTGAAACCATGGTGCTCATGCCGAAGCACAGCCCCGAAACTGAACCGATCAGCGCCACCAGCAGCGCTCCTATGGTGATTCCGGCAAGATTCGGATGCATATATCTGATTGCGAATTCCGGCATCGACATAATGGCAGGAACCTCGGGATGGGCAGCATGCATATACATTGCCGCCATAATGCAGGGTATGCCAACCGGCATACTGATCAGTGCGGCGATAATGGCTCCGTTGCGTGCGGTTCTGGCATCGGATGCAGAAAAGAAAATCTGCACATAGGTCTGCGAGCAGAATACACCGACAATAAGAGAGCATATATTTTCCAGCGACTGAAGAAAACCCTGACCGTAAATATCAAACCAGTAGCTTTCCGCAAAGATCTGATCGAAGTTGGGCAGTGTATCAAGCTTGATGTAGGCAATATGACACATAAGAAGCATCATGGCCCAGAGAATGACGGTCTTCAGCAGACCCGATACGCTGGCGCCTTTCATGCCGCCGAAAAATATATAAACGGCAATCAGCAGAAGAAGAATGAAACTTGCGAGATATACCGAGATATTCAGCAGATGGGCCAGTATGTAGGTTGCCGGCAGAACCGATGCGACACAGGTAAAAAACAGTCCGAAGGATGTGATGATGCTGGCGACAGGACCGGATTCCTTTCCGTAGGACAGGATCAGAATCTGTGAAATTGTTTCAAGTCTGCTGTTGCGCAGAGGTCGGGCGAAGAATATGCCCATTATGATAAATCCTATGCCCATGCCCAGAGTAAACCACCAGGCTGACAGACCGATGCTTGCCGCAAGCTGCGAGGTTCCGACCGTGGCTCCTCCTCCCATGCATGTTCCGGCAATTGCGCCCGCTACCATGGTTGTGGAGCCTTTTCTTCCGTTAAGACTGAAGGCTTCGGCTGATCTGATTTTTTTTGCTGAAATTATTCCGCATCCGATAATCAGAAACATGGTCGCGAACATGAAGAAAATGTGGGAAGTTGACAGCATCATAGTATAAACCTCTTTTGGCTTTCCTTTCTCCATTATACGATAAAAAGACAAAATGTGATCTGCTTAACAAATGATTTATTTAAGGTTCACTTCCTTCAGAATTTTCAGATTATGCTCATTGCAGTCATGGATTCTCCGGCAGGTTTCATTTATGGCATCAGCTCCTTCATGATCCGCCTTATCGAACTGCTGCTGAAAATCGGTTGTGAATATATGACCCTGATATACCATGGGTAAATAATAATGATTGTAGCTTGCTGTCACAGGCCGTTCCCTTCAATTATTGCCTGTTTATCCTCGGCATGTAATCCGAATGGTGCAGCGGTCAGGTGATAAAACAGCTGATTCAGATCATGAGTTAAGAGCCTTGAATTTGGCGATCAGCTGTTCTCTGGTTTCATTGTGTTTCGGATCTTTTTTGATGCATCTGATCGGGCATACACGGACACAGGTAGGCTCATCATAGAATCCGACGCATTCGGTGCATTTGTCCGGATTGATTACATAGCGGTGATCTGTTACGGAAATGGCATGGTTCGGGCATTCCGGCACGCACATGTCGCAATCGATGCATTTACTGTTGATTAGATAAGCCATGACTATTCCGTTAATTATATTTCTGATCGCCGGTAAACTGATGGAGCACGATACCGTGTTCGGCATCCATTTCCTCCGGCAGTTTAAAATATACGGTATGTCCGTCACCGAGGGCGACCTTCAGCGGCTCTCCGTGTTTATCAAACATTTCGTCAAGAACAAAGGTTATGTTTTTCTTCGGTGTCATTACCAGCAGTTTGTACCCGGTTTCAAAGTGATTCTTTACGGCAACTTCAGCCATTCCGTTTCTGACTCCCTTGATTTCTCCCACGAATTTGCTCTGTTCAGAGGATGAACTTCCCTGTTCGTAGTTCTGATAATCACCGTGTGGATGGCGAACCAGGAAGCCTTCAGTATAGCCGCGGTTGGCCAGTGATTCCAGCTCAGTTGCGAGTTCAGGATTGTAAGGTCTTCCTGCAAGAGCGTCGTCAATAGCCCTGCGGTAGATCTGTGTGGTACGGGAAACATAGTAGAATGACTTGGTTCGTCCCTCGATCTTAAGGGAATCGACACCGATGCCGATCAGTTTTTCCACAAGACTTACAGCCCGCAAATCCTTTGAATTGAAAATATAGGTTCCGTGCTGATCTTCGAAGGTTCCCATATATTCATGCGGATGGCTGTCTTCCGCAATCATGGCGGAAAGTCCGTTTTCCGGTACAACAAGATTTCCGCTGTCATCCTCGGCGGCAGGCTTCATATGATAGAGCCAGCGGCACGCGTTGGTGCAGGTGCCCTGATTTGAATCTCTTTTATTGATGTATCCCGAAAGCAGACATCTTCCGGAATATGCCATGCACAGCGCTCCGTGTACAAAAACCTCGAGTTCTATATCGGGACAGCGCTGTCTGATTTCCTCGATTTCCTCAAGAGACAGTTCGCGGGAAAGAATAACGCGGGTCAGTCCGAGATTCTGATAGAATTTCACTGTTGCCCAGTTTACCGCATTTGCCTGAACCGACAGATGAATATTGACATCCGGATAGGCTTCTCTTACCATCATAATCATTCCCGGATCCGACATGATCAGCGCATCTGGATTAAGTTCAACCACCGGCTTCAAATCGTCAAGGAATGTTCCGATCTTGGCGTTGTGAGGCTGAATGTTTGCCACTATATAAAGTTTTTTTCCGAGGGCGTGAGCTTCTGAAATACCGGTTTTGAGATTTTCAAAATCAAAATCGTTGTTTCTTACTCTCAGAGAGTACCTCGGCTGACCTGCATAAACCGCATCGGCGCCGTAGGCAAAAGCATACCGTAAATTTTTCAGAGTGCCTGCCGGACTTAATAATTCAACTTTTTTCATACTTATCAGATATCGTCGTTAATGCCACCGAACTGTTCAACAAGATAAGGGATCAGTTTCATGAATGATGCAATCTGGATGAATAAATCAGCATTAATCCGTTCTGCCTCGTCCATTTCCCTTTTGTCATATCCGTCATTTTCATCAGGGTTGGTTATATCCTCGGAGAATTTAATTCTTTTGATATTCAGCTGTTCGTCAAGCATGAAGGAAAATTCATTGTCAAAAATCAGCGACAGTTTGGAAACGATCTTGTCACCGCGCAGATGCTGGATAATATCATCTTCAAGCAGATCGGATGATTTGGCGGCAACAGTCTTGTTCTCGTCTCTGGTTGAGATCAGATTGATCTGTGTGCCGAGCTCGAATCTTGTCGGAACATTGTTTTTCAGCAGCCAGTCTGTAACCACTGTTGTAACGCTTTCCTTTACATCAAGCGGAACCACAGGCAGTGTTCCCAGCGCCTTGCGGATCAGTGCAAGCACATTTTCGGCCTTCTTGTCGGAGGAGGTGTCGACCATCACATAGCCGTTGATATTGTCAATCCATGCGAATACATCGGAATGGGTGGCAAAGGCCTTGGGAATAAGATTCAGAAGAACACTGTCCTTGATTTCGCTTTTTTCCTTTCCTTTTGGCGAACGGCCGTGTTCCGCGGTATATTCCTCAATCTTTTCCGCAACCTGTTCACGTACCACAGTCATCGGAAGCAGTTTCTTTTCAAAGCGTACGCAAACTATGTACTGACCGTTTACCACGTTCAGCAGTGCATCCGATAATTTTCCCAGCGGCGATACAAAACCGCTTTTTTCAAGATCCAGACTTCCGCATGGTGAAAAAATGAATGAATTGAGTGATTTTTCAATTGCTTCCTGATCAAATTTAAGCAATTCCTTTAATTTATAGATTTTTAAATTCTTGAACCACATATTATGTACCTGATTATCTGTTTAAAGTTTCCAGAATTTCTTTTAATTCAACTTCCTTGTTCTGTGCAAGATCGTTCATAAGCTGACCGGCAATATTGCTGAATCTGAGTTCATCTGTGTATACAATCTGATTCTGCTGAAAATTCAAAGGTGAATCGGCAAAATATGAAATTTTAACCATTGACACTTTTGAGAGCTGATCGTAGCGTGCCGGGATTTCCATGTTGAGACTGCAGTCGGCATCGATCTTTCTCCAGAGCAAGTTTACCAGACCCTGGGCCGGGAGCTCATTAAGATTTCTGTATGGTCTTTTTTTGTTGAAACCGCTGTTCGGCAGCAACTCCTCTGCCTGATTTTCCTTTCTTTTTTTCATCTGACTACCAAACTCTTTTTTTTAATTCTGACTGCTGTTTTTTTATTGAATTCAACTAGGTATTTTACTATAAAAATTGCCAAAAAGTAATTAAAAAACCAAGACGATGATCTGTATGAATAATGTGCTTCAGCGTCGTGCGCATCCTGCTGAATTCCATATGTCGTGCGGATCTGCTCTGTATGCATTCTGCATAAGGTCTCTGAAAAAAGCATAAAATAAAGATTCTTTTTCGTGACGGGGCACAAATAAATCCTCATGAGGACGGTTTACCCTGCGTACTTCATGGAACTGTATCTTTTTTATGCGGTTGAAAGCTGATTTTTTGAACTGTAAAAACATTTTTTTCTTGCAATTTTTTGTTTGATTAAAATCAGATTAAAAATTGCGCTGTATGTTTTTTAGTCTTGCAATTTGCAAAGATCAAGCCTCTGCAACGGCTGGGAAAAAATGTAAACAGGGGCTGTGGATAAAGTTGTTGATATTTACTTTATTTTATCTCTGAAACACGGTATTCCGTGGTTTTCAGAACTTGTCAAATGTTTTTTTAATTAAAATAAAATAACGTAAAATCAATAACATAACTATAAAAACAAACCTGTTCACCGGCATTGCTGAAAAATTTTGCAGTGCCGGTTAAAATCTGTGCATTATATCCTTTGTCAAGTATTTTTTTGCGATACAAAACACAAATCTGTTGATAACTTTTTAAACAGATTGTGTAAAAAATATTGCCGGCAGTTTTGTCTTTTCTGTCATTTTTCATCGCGGCGACTGTTCGGTTCCGATGCTTCAACCGGAGACTTTCTCATGTAGTTGTATGAAACGCATATCCCAAGCAGAATCAGTCCGGCTGCGATATATGCCAGAGCCTTTCCAAGTTCGCTGCTGTAGCTGATATCGTGCAGGATCAGTTTAAGGATCCACAGAGCGGTGGAGCACAGTCCGACGATTCTGATGATTTTGTTTTCCTTTAACAGTCCTGCGGCAAGGTAGACAACAGCAAAGGTCAGACACAGCGATGAATAGAATATATTTCCTGTCCGTAGAAGTTCAAAGCACAGAACGGCAAGGAGAATAAAACATTTGCCGGCAAAGTAGAAACTTTTGAAATAGCCTGTCTGTCCGTATGGAACGGACAGCAGCCAGATCAGGCACATGGCTGCAAACTGAAGCAATGACAATGTGCTGATTCCGGTCGGAATGTAGGATAGCAGGTAGACGACGGCCACACCGAGTCCGACCTCGAAAATGCATATCGTGCGGAAGCAGATCCCGTCTGTTATATTTTTGCCGCGGTTTTTCAGCAGATCTGAAATCATCAGACACCACAGAACAATTCCGATAAGCAGAAGTACAACGATATTGCCTGTCAGCGATGATGTGTCGAATATGTCGTTTTCATCAGGGACAGCTGCAGAGGCATCTGTGAACAATTCCAGAGCGTATACCGCAATGAGTCCGGCAGAAACCAGGGAAACAAAGATATTGCCGAGCATCCAGCCGTAGCCGCAGCTGAGATTTTTTTTCAGTCGGATGGTGAGCAGCCATCCCGCCGCCATGCAGCCGAGACAGCAGGTGATCAGTGCCGGACAGTAAATGACAACGGGATCTGTCTGATACTGCCATTTATGGACTGTTGCCAGCCGGAACAGGCTTTCGGCAAGATTAAAGGCAAAACTGATCATCGGCACCAGGGAAATGAAAACCGTTATGCCGATGAACAGCGGCAGAGATTCAAATTTCACTTTTTTACCGGAAGTCTGCAGGCTGCTGACAACGGAATAGCCGATTGCCATCAGAAATGCCTGCGGTATGAAGTCCTGCAGAGTGAATATTCCGATATGACCTGCCTGAATAAGAAACATCCACATATAGACAAAGGCGAAAAACGCTTCTTGTTTATCATTGCTGCGCCAGTACATGAGCATATGGCAGGCGATCGGTATAAACCAGATCCAGATTATATGCATACTGGAGAATACCGGCATAATCAGCAGAGCAAGAGCCGCCTGGGCGCCAAAGACAATCATTCCTGCATCAGGAACGGATGAAAGCAGACTGCGCGCCAGACGGATCCACATAAACATGGACAGAAATACAAAAATATTGAATGGAATTCTGAGGTCCTGCGTGAAGGAGCCGTAGTAGTTGCAGTGTACGGCAACAGTTGCCAGGGCAAAAAGACCGAGGGAGGTGAATTCCAAAACTCTGTTTTTCAGCTGATGTCCGAGTATGAAGACCGCAACTGCAATCGGGTACAGAAGATAGCATCTCATTTCGTTATCCTGCACAATGCCGGTCATGATCAGAAGAGCCGCCGCTATGGCTCCGAAACAGTAGTAAAGCGGAACATTACGATTTCTGCAGTTTCTGAAATCATAAACAATGTCGGAAAAGTAGATCCAGAGAAGCATGGCGGTAGCCCAGAGCCAGCACAGATAAGGAGGAAGGGATGGGGCATCGGCAAAACCGGTCCTCTGCCATTCGCAGACATAACTGTAATCTCCCCATTTGAGGTACAGCAGTGTCGCGGCAATAATGCATGAGAGTCTGAAACTGCGGTAATAGCCGTCCGCACCGGAATTTCTGTTCAGAAGAAGATGTCTGGTGAACTCCAGCAGAACGGTCATGGCGGCAAAAAGCATCAGTCCGGTGTATTCAGCGTAAAAGTATCTGCTTACGCCGTACAGGGTGAGGATCCAGACGGCAGGCAGCGGGATTGTTTCCTTCATTTTCTTTCCGGACATGAGGCAGATCCATGAGGCAAGGCAGGAAACGGCGGTTACCGCAATATAGATCCCGTGCTCAGGCAGTACTGATTCAAGCGAATGAATATGGACGCTGATCGCTGACATGAATATCAGCACAAAAACAGCAATACCCGAGCCGATTACAACCGGATAAGCGGTTTTAGCCCGGCTGAAAAGAGGACAGCTCCTGACTGAAATCCATGATGCCGCTGCTGTAAAAAGGATCTGGAAGAGTATGCTGTTTGAGGTATCCGGTCGGATGGCCGAATGTAAAAACCATGGAACTGCACAGAAAAGAACCATCATCTGAGCAACCCAGGTGCAGATTCTGTTTTTTGAAACACAGGCGAATCCTGCAAAAACTACGGACAGAATCGGAATGATCATCTGCAGCTGCGAGGTTGCCGTAAACCGGAATTCATGTTCAATCACCTCTCCGTAATTAGGCTGGAGGTATTCATCGAATACAAAGCAGAGTTTCAAAAATTCCAAAATAAAGCCGGACGCCAGTCCGAAGCATTCCCGTGTCAGCTGTGAGAGATTGAATGCCACGCTGATCAGAAATGCCAGCAGTACGGTACTTATGATCCTGCGGTTTTCGTATTTCAGCTTTCCGGCTGTGTATTCTGTTGCCTGTATTGCGATATACAGTATTACCGATAGAACCGCGGCGAGCCACGGCAGATATGTGACGGTCCGGGTTGCGGTGTCTGCGAATATTATTTCCGGAATCAGCTCCAGGTATTTTCTGCTGAGCAGTGATTCTGCAGGATGCGGAAACGGTCCGCAGAAAACAGATCTGATTATGTCCAGAACAAGTATTGAATTTACCGTGGCGGCAATGTATCCGCATACCCTGTGTTTCAGTGCTGTTGCAGCAAACCACGCGGATGCTGAAGCCACGGCGGTTCCTGCAAGAGGAAGCATGCAGCCTGCAACTGTATTGACAGCGGCCGGATCTGCCGCAAACAGATACTGAAGCATCAGCATCGCGGAACCGGCATAGGTGTAAATACAGATATTTTCCCGCTTTCTTGCGGCCGCATAATAAAAAGGCAGCTGTGCCGCAAAGGAAATCAGCAGGGCGCTGCTGCTGCTGATTATCAGGTAGTAAATCAGAAAAGGAAGATTTATAACAATGCCGATTTGCGCCAGCAGTGACAGGAAGGGATGCTGTCTGATGGTAAGCCATGCCATCAGAAGAGCCCATAAAAACAGCAGCGGGATCCAGTAAAGATTCGGAATAAAATCAAAAATGAAACATCCGGCATATAAAGTGGTATAAAGAAGTGATGCGCCGATGCCGCAGATTACCGCCTTTACCCGCTTTAATCTTCTGCCGGCGCTGCCGGTTCTGCAGCCCCAGAAAATCATGCCTGCTGATGTTATGAACATGCCGATGAATTTACCGTACGGACCGAAGGAAAAATTCTGGGCGATGAGAGTAAAACCGAGGATCAGAAAAACGGCCGCGCAGATACCCGTAAGCGTTTTACCGGTAAAAATTTCAAAAAGATCTGATCCTGATGTTTTCACACCGGGTGCTGCAGCGGTACCAGTCTCCTGTTCCAGCGGCATGTTTCGTGTCTGCTGAGGTTTGTTTTCGTTCCTTTCCTGTACGGCGGTTCTGCCGGTTTCATGAGATTGCTGTTCAGAAGTGCCGGTTCTGCAGTTCTCTTCAGCCTGCGCTGCTGCGGAGTTTTCCGGAACCGGTGCGGTATTTTCTTCATTATCGTTATCTGCTGCGGAAACGCTGCCGCCGCTGCGGGAATCCATTATTTTCCGCATAAGCATAATTGCCTGTTCCGATGCACTGATAATATCCGCCGGATCTTTGTCCTGAGCGGAAAGAAACATGTCAAGAGAATCCCTTAACTGTCTTGCTTCCTCTGCAGACAGCGGGATAATGCCGCTGTTCTGACTGCCGTTGTTATTGGTGTTGTTCATACCTGATGTTCGCCGCTGTTACTATCGGTTTCTGCAGATCTGCTGTGCCGTTTGCGGCTGTAACTGTCATTATTGGAAAATTCCTGATACAGACAGATCTTCATATCTATTCTGTTAGGCAGTTCAACTGTTTAAAAGTTCCTTATAAGCGGGAATACTGATAACGCTCTGAATAGAAAATAATCTGATAACTTTCGTTTTTTTACAGTACCGATCTGTATTATTAATGCGCAGTCAGTTGCCTTGTTTTTGAACGTATCGTGAAATTTCTTCTTGCTTTTTTTTCTTGTTCGGATTTGTGTTTAAAATTCGTTCTGTACGATTTTTGTATGGCGGTTTCCGAAAGATTAAGTGAAATAAGGGATTGAGAAAAGTAATCAACATATGCTGTGGATAACTTTGTTGATAATTAAAGAATTTTTTTTCTCAAACGTGAAATTATGCGGTGTTAAAGAGTTGTCAATAATTTTTAAATAAAATAAAAAACAACGTAAAATCAATGTGTTATAAATATAAACTAGGCAAATTCAGTAATCTGTGCAATTGTGGTTAATTTTTGATAAATTTCTGTGAATTATTAATTTGTCAAGAGATTTTTTTTGAGGGGATTTCTGTGTTTTTCCTGAAATTATAAATTTTCCGGCTCAATCATTAGCCTTTCTTTTGCTGTAAAGTTTGCTACTGTAGTTTTGATCCATCAAATGAAACTCCGTTTATCAAATTCGTTGATGGGCTCATAATAAAACAGTTCTGCAATCACGTAAATAACGCGGATTGCTGTTACGCTTACGAATCAGGCTCTGGCATACGCGGTCAAAAGTGACGAAATGCTCCTCACTGTTCATCGCTGGTTTGCCAGAAAATCCTGTCCGGGAAACTGGCTATTTGAAAGAATGGGCCGTTTGGCGGACGAGGTTAACGGGAAACAGGGAGTATAAAAAAAATTAAAGAGCCGGCAATATGGATGAGTGCCGGCTAAATCATGAACGATTATTCAGCTGAAAACGTTTCTTACATTTTTACACTCTTAATCTGCCGGTCATCATACCCAGAAAATACAGTTATTATTTTGATCTGATTGCATCAACAATAGCATTGGTTGATGCTTCTGATACCTCTCTGTTGTTTGTATCGTTAAGACGGGTGGCAATAATACTGCTGATCATCTGTTCAGCCTGAGAAGCCTTTGCCTTTTCAAAAATGATAAACGGAATGTAGTAATAGGTTCCGGAAGTAGTATCAACCTTAAGTTCAGTGATAAAAGAGTTTATGAGCAGACTTAGAGCGAGTGCAAGTATGATGAGACCTACAAGTATTCCGTTACCCCCAGAAGAAAAACAACTGAGCGAAATAAGCATGAAGAAAAGACCTACGAAAAAGCTCTTAATGTCAAATTTAAAATTTGAAGCTACTGAAGATATCTGGGCTACCGGTACGTTGTATTTGCGTGAACCTAAAGGAATGAGAGCCAGAACGGTGTTAGGGAACCTAATCTTAAGAAAATTCTGCTCCGTTGCAATTTCTCCCTTAATGTAAAAAGTTAACAGACTAGTCATATATTTGATTGCTTCCATGATTCAAACTCCTAATGTACGGAAAATAATTTATTTATAAACACTGAAATTTACAGCGCTATAGTTTACATCTGTTCTTTTTTTTTTACAACATGTTGTTAAAGACGCGTGAGTTTGTCCAATTTTTGCCCTCTCATTTTGTCCTCGTCAATTCAGTTTCTGCTATCTGAGTTTGTCACAACATTCAGAATAGCAAAAT
>CACWLF010000067.1 GCA_902761645.1 uncultured Aeromonadales bacterium
TGTGGACATTGTGTAAGACATTGAGTTACGTAACATCGTAGCCAACGCAGTAGTGGTTGAAGCAGGAAGCTCCGACTTCTATAAGTCGGAGTAGTTCACGTAGTGATAAATTTCACATATTGAAAACCAATCAAGTCATCTTCTTTGCCATTGACCGGTTTGATTTCATAATATATATCGATGGGCGGTGTTTTTATCCGGAACCGTTTTTAAGAGACGCCGGAAAATTATCTGCAGCTGCTCTTAAAATCATATGTATAGGGAGTGTTTTTATGCTTATAGCAGAATTTATTTTTATGCTGCTGATCCTGTATATCGGCAGCAGGTACGGCGGTATCGGACTTGGTCTGGTATCAGGAATAGGTCTTGTTATCGAGGTTTTCATATTCCGCATGCCACCCGGCAAAGCTCCAGTTGACGTAATGCTGATCATACTGGCGGTGGTTGGATGTGCCGCCGTGCTGGAGGCGGCAGGCGGTCTGAAATTCATGCTGCAGATAGCCGAAAGAATTTTAAGAAAACATCCGAAATGGATTACATTTCTCGGACCTCTGGTAACCTACATGCTCAGTATCATGCTCGGTACAGGTCACGCTGTTTATACCATTATGCCGATTATCGGCGATATTGCCTTAAAGAACAATATCAGACCCGAAAGACCAATGGCCGCGGCGTCTGTGGCATCACAGCTGGCGCTTACCGGTTCTCCGATTTCTGCTGTCGTTGCGTGCTACCTCGGCAGAGACATACTTCAGCTCCCCGGTCTCGAAAATATAACTCTGGTTGATATCCTGATGGTCACCTTCCCTGCAACTCTGCTCGGTGTGATTGCCATGTCAATCTACTCCAACTACAGAGGTCTGGAATTAAAGGATGATCCTGAATTCCAGAAACGTCTTGAAGATCCTGAATTCAGAAAAACAATCAGCGAAGCAGGTAAAACTACCCTTAATGAACAGCTTCCTTTCAGTTCCAAACTGTCCGTGGGAATCTTCCTTCTGTCACTTGCAGTAATTGTGCTGATTGCGGTATTCCCTTCCATCAGAACAATCGGTGATAATGCCCGTCCGATCTCCATGGGTGTAATCATCCAGATGATTATGCTTGCCTTCGGCGCCCTGGTTCTTATGATTACAAGAACTCCGGCAGGTAAGGTTCCGCAGGGTGTGGTGTTTAAATCCGGCATGACCGCCTGTATTGCAATTTTCGGCATAGCATGGATGTCAGATACCTACTTCGCATACGCAATGCCTGAATTCAAGGCCGCGATAACAAGCATGGTAAACAACTATCCATGGACATTCGCCTTTGCGCTGTTTGCGGTTTCCGTAGTGGTGAACTCACAGGCCGCCACCGCCAAGATTCTGCTACCGGTTGCAATAGCAATCGGTCTGCCGGGTCAGACCTTGATAGGTCTGATGCCTGCAACATATGCATACTTCTTCATTCCGAACTACCCTTCCGATATCGCTACCGTTAACTTTGATACATCCGGAACAACCAAAATCGGCAAATACTACTTCAACCACTCATTCATGGTTCCGGGTTTAATCGGTGTAACTGTAGCCTGTCTGGTAGGTCTGGGGCTGGCACGAATATTCATTTGATAAACGATTATTCATAGAATCCAGAAAGTCAAAGGAGGCAATTTTCAAAACTGCTTCCTTTTTTGTATCCGGCTCAGTTCTTCACTTTAAATTCTCCGGGCCGAAATTTCTGTACCGCGGTTCATTACCTGCCATAAACGGTTAACATCAAGGTTAAACATTTTTATTGTTTTATTGAAAAAATACACAACAAACAATATAATAAAAAAAATTTGATCTTAGTCACTATTCAATATATCGGTACAATTTTATGAACAACGGAATGCTCAATACTGCAGTGCACGCAGCTCGCCTCGCAGGCAAAATTATCATTAACAATTTTGAACGCAAACAACTTAAAGTAGAAGAAAAAAACAAGAATGATCTGGTTACAAACATTGACCATGAAGTTGAACAGACAATTAAAAAATATATTCTTGAAAGATACCCTTCCCACCGTTTTCTGGGTGAAGAATACGGCGAGCAGGTTAATGATTCTCCGGTTGAGCAGAAGAGCCGCGATCAGATTAACAGAAAATACGATCCCAACGCTGAATATTTATGGATTGTAGATCCTATTGACGGTACCACCAATTTTGTTCAGGGTATTCCTCACGTAGCCGTTTCAATCGCACTTAAAATCAACGGCCGCACCGAACTGGGAGTGGTATATGATCCTCTGCGCGATGAATTGTTCCAGGCTTTGCGCGGTCAGGGCTGCGAACTGAATGATCGCCGCCTGAGAGTTGCAGATGCAAAATCTCTTGACGGAACCATCATTGCAACATCATTCCCTCATCGCAAACGTGAACTTGTTCCATATTACACCCAGATTCTAATGCGCGTATTTTCAGAATGCGCTGACATTCGCCGTGCAGGAACAGCAAGTCTCGATCTGGCCTATGTGGCGGCAGGAAGACTTGACGGTTACTTTGAACTTGGTCTCGGTCCGTGGGATTTTGCAGCGGGTGAACTTCTGGTAAGAGAAGCCGGCGGTCTTGTTTCAGACTTTGACGGTGACAGCCATTATGAAGAAAGCGGCAATATCGTATGCGGTAATGCAAAAATTTTAAGAGCTCTGCTTTCCAATATCAAAAACGTTAAAAAAGGTTAAAATATAATCCAAGTCACATTTTTTAACACTAAGATCATTTTTTAGATCGATGATTCAGGATCTTAGTGTATATTCAATTCCATCGCTGATCCAAACAAATAATATAACAGGTCAGCAGCAGAATAATAAATAATGGTGGTTTAGATGAAAAAAATTAATTTTATTTTAGCAATTCTTTCGTTAACGGTTGGAGCTGTGTACGCACACGTTGATCATAAGATGTCTAACGATCAATCCATGGAACAAGGCTCCCTGATGCTGGTGAATTTTTCAATTGATAATACTGTAGAGCACAAATAATAATTAAATTTGTAAGACAAACAAAAACAGTAAAATGTTGCAGGTACTATGAAAATAGTACCTTTTTTGTACCCGGAAAAACCGTTACCGTCTCCGAATATCTCAAACATGCCTTTACTGTAGCTTCACCTGCTGTAATAACCGCAAAATAAAACAGCCTCATACATGATAATACGAGGCTGCATTCTAAACTGAATTTTTACTCCGATAAAAGGATTTTATTTTTTCCCCTTGAACACAGGGTTAAATGACGGAGCTGCATCACCGGATGTTTCCTCTGCAGGAAGAGTCTTCCAGTACGGACTCATTTCTCTTAATTTTGCAATCAGAGCAGGAACCTTTTCCAGCACGTAATCAATTTCCTCTTCCGTTGTGTAGCGCGACAGAGAGAATCTTACCGTACCGTGCGCCGCGGTATAAGGTATTTTCATCGCCATCATAACATGAGAAGGTTCAAGAGAACCTGAAGTACATGCACTGCCTGAAGACGCCGCTATGCCACACTGATTCAGCAGAAGCAGAATACTTTCACCCTCAATGTATTCAAAAGCAATATTGCAGGTGTTAGCAGTACGGTTTTCAACATCTCCTGTAACAAATGATTTAGGGATCTGCTTCAGCAGTCCGTTCTGCAGTTTATCACGCAGTCTGGCAACCTCAGTCTGCATATAATCAATATGCTGACCTGACAGCTCACACGCCTTGCCAAGTGCAACGATGGACGCCACATTCTCGGTTCCTGCACGGCGGCCTCTTTCCTGATGTCCTCCGCGCATAAAGTTACGGAATCTTGTACCGTACTTAACATACAGAACACCTACTCCCTTAGGAGCATGAATTTTATGACCTGAAAAAGACAGCATATCAATATCAAGATTCTTTACATCAACCTTGAGTTTTCCGATTGCCTGCACGGCATCGGTATGAAACAGAATGCCTTTTTCATGAGCCAGTCTTGCCAGTTCCGGAACCGGGAAAACTGTACCGGTTTCATTATTCGCCCACATAATGGAAACAAGTGCGACACGATCGGATAATCTGGATTTGTAGAAATCCATGTCCAGTCTGCCATGACTGTCTACCGGCACTCTGTGAATGACATAACCGTGTTCTTCAAGAAATGCGCAAACCTGTAAAATTGCAGGATGCTCAACCGCCGAGGTTATAATTTCCTTTCGTTCAGGATAAGCCTGCAGCGCTGAATAAATCGCCGTATTGTCTGATTCAGTTGCACACGCGGTAAATATGATTTCGGAATCCTTTGCAGCCCCTATGAAATTCTGCACTCTGCGACGCGCCACATTCAAAGCCTCGCTTACAGGAACTCCGAAATCATGCATTGATGAAGGATTACCGTAAATTTCTGTAAGATACGGCATCATTTCCGTTACAACTTCAGGAGCAATCTTTGTGGTGGCATTGTTATCCAAATAAACTTTCATTATTCTGTGCCTTTATCTATTAAAACTGTCAGGATTTGCTTCCTGAGCTCCTACCGGGTTGATTAAAACCTCAACACCCAGTCTTTCCTTGATCAGATTTGCAATGAAGGATACTGTCATTTCACGCATCATGCAGCCGTCACAGTGGCCTGACAGACGAACATCAATATGATCGTTTTCAACATGAAGCAGTTCAATATCGCCTCCGTCAGCCTGCAGATTAGGACGAATCTGTTCAAGCAGAACATAAACAGGCTGCCACAGCGGATGATCGGTATTTGCTGCAGATGCAATCTCGGCCGCCGCAGGTCTGTTTCCCGGATAGTCCTTCATGCGCAGTTCATGTTCCTCACAGTTGTCATATCCGCCGCTGAGAACCTTCTGAAGAATCTTTTCAATTTTTTCGTGACATGAACCGCAGGCACCGCCGGCCTTGGTGTAATTGATCACATCCTGCAAAGTCTTTAAATTGTTTTCCTTAACGGTTTTTACAATCTTTGCCTCATCCACGCCGAAACATTTGCACACCAGCGGTGAATCAACATGCCCTTCCTTAACCTCTTCTCCTCTGAAATTGGCAATTGCAGCATCAAGAGCTTCGCGTCCCATAACAGAGCAGTGCATTTTTTCAGGCGGTAAACCATCCAGATAATCTGCAATCTGCTGATTGGTTATTTTTTCAGCCTCCTTCAGAGTCTTGCCGATAATCATTTCGGTTAAAGCAGACGATGAGGCGATTGCACTTCCGCATCCGAAAGTCTGGAACCCGGCATCCTCAATAACTTCCGTTTCCGGATTAACTTTCAGCATCAACCTCAGGGCATCGCCGCAAACAATAGAACCAACATCACCAACAGCATTGGCATCATCCAAAACCTTTGCATTTCTCGGATTGAAGAAATGATCTTTAACTTTATCTGAATACTCCCACACGGTTTTTATCTCCTTTAAATCTCTGACAATTATATCATACTATAGTGGTTATAACCGGCTTACCTGATAAAATTGATTAAAATTCAAACACCAGATAATAAAAGTTCAATTTTGAAATGCGACACTGAAAAATAAACATTTGAGAATTCATCATGCTGAAGATACCGGATATTTTTGGCTCTTCAGGTGTGACAGTAAAAAAAAGAGCCTTTAATTGCAGAAAATTCTAACTGAGGGAACTTGTTAAAAGTATTGCCCTGTACTGCTATAACCGCAATAACCTCTGATTCATCTCCATCGGGATATAAGGAAGGGATACGTAGCTGTTTTGCTTTAAAACAAGCCGGCAACTCGAGTAATTATTAAAAACAGATTCCTTTACAAAGTTAAAATGTCGGTTTGAATGTCGGTTATATTGAAAGAATGTCGCATGAATTATATAATATTCCTAAATAGTTTTGCTATAGAGAGTTTAGTGAGGATACCGTATATGAGCAAATATTTGGAATCAGAAAAAGTAGAGTTGAAATCTAGATATACGGATACAATATGTAAAGAAATAGTTGCATTTCTTAACTCTGACGGAGGACAAATTATCATAGGAGTAGATGATGATGGTAATGTTGTCGGTATTGACAAGATAGATGAAACGCTTAGAAAATTATCGGACATCATTACTACACAGATAGAACCTAATGCTCAGGAAGAGATCAGAACAGAATTAAAATTTGATAGTGGGAAGACTATTATTGTTTTAAATATTTCAAAAGGTATTAGAAACATTTATTGTCAAAAAAAATATGGATTTTCATCAAATGGATGTTCCATTAGGATAGGAACCACTTGCAAAGAAATGACTCCAACACAGATTCGGGTACGTTACGAAAAAAATTTTTATGATGAGGAATTCATGGTAAAGAAACGAGCCTCGCGTATGGATCTTACCTTTCGGGAACTGAAAATATATTATTCAGAAAAAGGCTTTCACGTTGACGAGTCTTCCTTCGAAACAAATTTTAATCTCAGAAATAAAGACGGCGACTATAATCTTCTAGCTGAATTACTCGCGGACAGGAATAATATACCATTCAATTTTGTAAAATTTAATGGAATGGATAAAGTAGCCATATCAGAAAGAAATGATTACGGATATGGATGCATTTTATCAGTTTATGAAAAAATCAAGGCAAGACTGACTGCAGAAAACATATGCATTTCAGATACTTCAGTAAGACCAAGGAAAGACATATACCTTTTTGATCCTGATGCTGTAAACGAAGCGGTTTTGAATGCACTGGTTCATAATGACTGGACAATTACAGAACCGCAAATATCCATATTTAGTGATCGAATGGAAATATTATCGCATGGTGGTCTGCCGGGAGGGATGACGACGGACGACTTTTACGAAGGAATCAGCCATCCTAGAAATTCGACACTGATGAGAATTTTCCTTAATATGGGATTAACCGAACATACAGGGCATGGCGTACCGACAATTATAAAAAAATATGGAAAAGAGGTTTTTGAAATAACTGATAATTATATTAAATGCAGGATACCATTTGATAAAAAAGTACTGTCATTGCGACAGCAAAGTGTCGGTTTGAATGTCGGTTTGAATGTCGGTTTGAATAAAACCGAAAAGGCTGTATTGGCCTTATTGATTGAAGATTCTGATATAAGTGCCACTATAATTGCGAAAAAAATTGGAGTTACAAAACGTACAATTGAGCGTACTTTTGTAAGTTTACAACGAAAAGGAAAGATTGAACGACTCGGTTCAAGACGTAACGGTTCATGGACAGTTGTTGGATAACTGTTTTGTCAGATTTATACGAAATAAAAAGTTCCTCAGAATGTATGAACCTGTAATCTGTAAAAGCCTCTGATTCTGATTGAATTCAAATATGGAGAATCCGCCGAGATTACCCTCAGGCAGATTAAAACTCAGAAATACTTCAAACGCCATGCACAGCAATACCGGAATATCATTACTGCCGGCATCGGTTACAATCGGAAAACAAAGGATCTCCGGGACGTGATTGAAAAACCTGATTAAACAGTTACACAGCAAAAACGTACATCCCGATCACACGAGGAACCTGCCACTGCGCCGGATTCTGTTATCAATGAAACATGCACTGTAATATTAATGGTTGCTGAAATCAGTTTTTACCAATTAACATCAGTAACCGACTGCGAAATATGGACAGCACAACATATTTTTTCGCAGCCGAAAAAATGCTTCATGCATGCACAAACAAAAACAGACAGTTATGAAACCCGCAGTTTAATGTTTCTGCGGAATTCATACTGTCTGCACTGCTGTAACGGTTAAGCCGTCAGGCAATCCGGATTAATTCAACTGAAAAATCTGTTCAAACTCATCCTGCACGGAGTCTTCCAGTTTTTTCTCCGAAGCGGAAAGTCTGCCGTAGCTACGAACGATATATTCCCTGACAGAAGTGCTGTCGAACGCATCCGCATTACGCTGCATAAGTCTGTTAAGGAAAAGAATAAACACAACCCGTTCATCAGTTCCGTTTTTAACTATCAGTCTGAGGATATCCGCCGCACTGCTCTTTAAACCGAGTTTTTCAAGTGCATCAATGCACTTGTCAGCGAACAGCCGCTTTACAGCACGCTGATCAAGCGCTGCCAGAATCAGACTGAACGGATTATTAGCAGTTTCGGCAGCAGGAGCACTGTCACACTGACATACGACTCCTTTACGCACCTGCTTTCTGCTGTCGATGCCAAGCATTTTGGAAAATGCTGAGCCGAAAAAGCCGGTTCCCGAATTTCTACTATATTCAACAGTTTCTGCACAACAAAGCGCACCGGAAAATCCCTGCGGAACCATCTGCGGAACAGTTCTTAATTCCGGCAGTGCGATATTATCACTGTCATGGTTTTCCCTGACCAGAATGTAATTGGTCAAATCAGTTATCAGTCTGTAACTGACAGCAAGATCCGCCGATTCATCGTCATTACGCTCCGAGATACGCTCCAGTATAGCCATTCTGGCAAGATCGGAACATGGAGTTTCATCCGAAGAAGTTGTCAGTACGGTTTTCCATGAGTAAACGGATTCATCCCCAGAATGAGCCTTAAGCTCAACACAGCCGGCCGGCTTTTCAGAAAAGCGGGCAAAAAACACTCCGGTATCACCGTGATAAAGCATCTGATTTTTCTCCGGCCATACCCAGTCGGCTTCAACCGGCCAGATAATTTCGGAATTCATCACAGGCATACTCATTCTCTGAAAATGGCGAACAATCCTTTCCGCCATATTTTCATTCGGAGTAACAAATTCCGCCATTCCTGAGGTTATTGCAGAAAGTTTTCTTAAAAGTCCCTCGGATACCGCATTGCCTACTCCGACGGAAAAAATTCTGCATCCGGATTTCTCCGCCGCTTCATAGAAGGCATTGTCTTCATAAACCTCTCCGTCGGTAATAAGAAGAATATCATGAAGCCGATCCTTTGAAGGATAATTATAGGATACGTCAAGTGCACCCTCCAGATTTGTTCCTCCCATGTCGGCATCCATTTCGAGCAGAACCTTCCCGGCCTTTTCCATAGACTGTGCACTTACCTTTGCAGGAACCCTGAAAAGTTTCTTTACCGAACTTCCGAAACGGATAATGTTGAAACGGCAATCTTCGGTTAATTTTTCAAGGATCCGCTCAATTGCTGTTCTTGCCTGTTCGATGGATTCACCGCTCATGGAACCGGAACAGTCAACAACAATATCAATGTCACGCGGCACACTTCTGATTTCCTTTCCGAAATCAGGAGTCATGGCGACAGCTGCGACATAGCCGTCTCCGTCACGGCCAATGCATGAATAAGGTACCCGTTCGGAACCGGATCTGATCTCCAGAATAAAATCACGATCGGCGAAAGTTTTAACGAACAGGTCCAGACTGTCCCCGGTTTCACTTCGCTCAAGCTGATGCGTAGGGCTCGAAACTTCATATTTTCTGAGATTTTCCGTAATGGAAATTTTACAGTTCACGGTATTTTCTGCAAAAACCGATGTTACCGGAGCATGGAGTTCGTCAATCCCTGCTCTTGCAGGATCTCCGTATTTTGGAGCAATTACCGTAGGCAGATAAAATCTAAGAAGACTGCCGTTCCATATGTTAAACTGAGAATATGAAAACGATATTTCGATCTTCTGACCGGCAAGGATATTTCCGACACTCATACTGTACATGCCTTCATCTGTTTTTTCCAGCATTGCAGCGGAATTTCCCTGCTCCACGGCATCCTCATATGTTTCCCTGGCCTGCTTTTTCTTCATCACGGTGCCGTGTCTGACCTCATTGCCTACGGTAACCGTAAAATCAAGAAGCGCAGCCTTGTATGGAAGAGGAAAAGTATAAACAGCTTCAATATTCCGATCTTCCCTGTTTTCATAAATCTGGGTAATGGCAACCTTTGACAGAATATCACCAATTACACACTTTACATCAATGCCGGTAAGCGGCACCGGGTTGTCGTTCAGATCCGCAAGTATTGCACATTCACAGTTATTCTGTTTCATTCTGTTCTCCTTTTGTTTCATTAATTGCATGCAGAACCTTCCGTACAGCATTCAGAATTTCTTCATTTGTCATACGGGCCTCTGCAGGATCAATCACAAGTTCAACGCCGGGACGTAAAAATACGTGGCTTTTAACGATCACCTCTCCCTGCTGACGTATGTTTTCAGGAATATCGGCAGACGGATCGGCGGCAATCAGAAGCTCCCTGATTCGTTTCAGACTTATTCCTGCACTCTGCCACTTGCGGATCTCCAGCAGTCTGTCCAGATGTTCTGTCAGATAGTAGGCTCCGCGATTGGCTCCGACCGGTCTCGGTACCAGTCCCGTCTGCATATAGAAACGAATTGTTCGTCTCGGCAGTGCGGTAAGTGCGCTTAATTCATCGAGAGTAAAATGTTTTTCTTCTTTCATAGTGATTATAATATAACAGTATTACTGTCACATTACAACTGTCAAATAATATAAATCTGTATGACAACATGATCGAGATCGCATAAATAAAGAAATCTGGCACCGCCGCGGTAAAATAAATTAGCTATGTTCAATAAAAGTATTGACATAGGTATTTATAATAAATCCTCAAAAGTTGAATACAGCTTTTGAGGATAAAAATCTAAGCATGGTTAACAAAGACTCGTTCGTTAGGGAATCATTTTCAAAACCTATTCACTTGTATTTTCTTTAAGCCATTCAATCGCGTTTTCTTCTCCTTGTTCAATTGCAAGTTCAACTGCTTTAACAGTTTTTTCAAGTAAATCTTTTGACTGCTTTCTTAATTTAAAAGATTTTTGAACCTTTTGTGCTATTTGGGTTTGAATATTGTCTAAAATTAAAGGAATTGGCAGATTCAATATGTCATCATCTTTAATTACTGGATATCTATTTAACGTTTATGCCATAATTTTATTATTTTTCTAATACTCCAAATAACAGTAACATCCACAATTATCCAAGCAATCAATACTTGTAATAAGTGAATAAATTTAGTTTTAAACCAATGACCCACATAATCTTTAAGGAAAGATATATTGGTAGCATTATCAGCGATACTACTATTAGGAATTGTCCTTTATTTATTTCCAATTTTTAAACCTCGAATTATGTAATTCCAATTCGGAAGATTTGCATCTTTTTCGAGGTTGATTTTTTCAAATACATCATC